>JBGANE010000016.1:0-52616 GCA_044222465.1 Ferruginibacter sp. | reverse complement strand
TTTTTTATTCCAGGTCAATGGCATTACCGCTTCATAATCGTTAAGCACCAGTGCATCCCAGTTTTTTGCCATGCAGTCTAAGTAAAACGAATATCCATATATCAAACCATTGGGCGTCTTGTCAAGGCAGGCATCCCATTTTGTTTTGTCTATCTGCTGATATGTGAGGTAGCTGATGGCCACATTAAAAAGGTATTTGAGGGACCCATTTTTTCAGGTTTATATTCTGCAGATCAACACTGAAAGAAATATTTTTCCAGAATTTCTTTTCATAGATGGTTGATTTGATATAATCCCTGTAAACCTTACTGTACAATAAAGGGAAATAGATGTTTACTGTATTGCGGAACAGGGAGAGCTGCAGGCCGGCATCATAAATAAACCTGCCGGTGGCAGCATTCTTTTTCCAGGCGCCGGCATAAGTACCAATGTCTAAGAATGCTTTGATGGGCAGCCTGAAGGGTAATACCGACAAAGGATTTATTGCATTGGGTATGGTGGTTGTAAAATTAGCTGCAGCAAGCCAGTCATCGGTCTTACCTACTTTATCACTGAGCAGGTCGGTACGAACTTTAAATCCTCCATCTCTTATCATGATCTGTTGCGACGAAAATTTATCATATTCACTTCTGCCCACAAAATAATTGCTATAGGTATAATCTTCATAGCCTTTTGGCCCGGTCATATTTAACTGGTAAGCGTCCGTTTGAAATTGTTTTAAAAATGTTTTCTCTCCCAGGTAAAAGAATTTACCTGCAAACACCCTCACATCCATGCCACCCGATCTGGCGTAATTAAAATAATAGTTGCCTGTGAAAGCCGCCCTGGCAAAACCATCTCCCTGTTCTATCTGCAGGGCCCCTTTATAAGGGTATAGTACACGGTTATTTTCTATAACAAATTGTAGCTGGTTGATGTAGCGGGATATGGTTGGATAAGTGATAATATCTATCTGGTTTACCGTATCCCTGGTGAACAGTAAACCCCGCTCATTGATAAGGAATGTTTTCCATTGTACGAACTTAGTGATAGAACTCCTCGGGTTTTTGTTGGCAAAAACAAATTTAAGTGAGGGCACAATTTTTGAAAAACGCTGGTAGTGCATAATGGAGCCAGGCTCTGCATAACTGTCACCGGAAAAAGTGGAGCCGGCAAGAGCCAGTTCAACTTTTTGCCCGTTATTGCCCGGGTACAAACTGTAACTGACTCTTCCCAGGCCGTTTATTTTTTTGCTTTTGGTGGCAAATAGCGGGGCTATTATAAATTGAAATTTGCTGAGCGGAAGTGTATAATTGTGCAGTACTGCTCCCAGCATGAACTTATCATAAAAATTATAACCAATAGCAGGCGATGCAAAAATATAATTGTGTTTGTCTGTTTCCTTTAAACTAAAAAGCGCTGCAAAGCGGATGCCTTTTTTTGAACCTGGTTTACCCAGATCCCCTTTTTTATTCAGCAAAGAAAATGCAGCATCCTGGTTTTTGCCGCTCACTTCTTCCACTACCTTTTTAAAGTCTTCGGGGTAAGGGTGCTTAAACTGCCAGCGGCGGTAATATTCATGCATGCAGCTGTCGAATAAAGTTTTGCCAAGCTCATCTTCTAAAAGTTTCATCCAGTCGCCGGTCTTTGTATACGCAACCATATTGTAGTTGAGGATATTGAATTTTTCCGAAGGGGTTTCAATGGGTTGATCTTTTTTAATACCGGTTATTGTTTGTAATATGGTATGCTGAATATCATCAGGCATCCTGTTCCTGATAAAACCCGATTTCACCGGAATGATATCCAGGTTGCTATTCCCATATTGCTGCATTGAATAGCGGTTGTCATAATAGGTATTCATACCTTCATCCATCCAGGGATGTGTACGTTCATTGGTAGCCAGTATGGCTTCAAACCAGTTATGCCCAACTTCATGGTTGATAACAAAGTCAAGCGATTTTTCTGTGCCACCCGCTTCAAGTATAGTTATCGTTGGATACTCCATACCACCGCCATTTCCTCCATCTACAACACTTACTACATCGTATGGGTATTCACCAAGCCATTTACTTTTAGTGCGTATCGCTCTTTTGATCATAGCCAAACTGGTATTCCAGGTTTCGGCATTCTTTTCATAATAATAAGCTGCTGTATGTATGATCCTGCCGGAGGGTAATTTGAGTGTATCGGCTTTAATGATGAAGTGTTTATCGGCAAACCATGCAAAGTCATGTACATTGCTTTGTATAAACTTTATCGTTTTGTTTTTAGCAGAAGGGGTGCTGACTGTTTCTCCCTTATTTTTTTTTGCCAGGGCCTGTTTTTTAGGTTTTGGTTCAACAGGTAAAGGTTTTTTATTTTTCAGCCACTGTTTTTCACTTTCGGTTTGCAATTCACCCGTAGCCGCCACAACATAATTGCCGGGTAAAGTTATCTGCACTTCATAATTACCAAACTCTGCATAGAATTCACCCTGGTCTAAATAGGGCATGGGGTGCCAGCCTTTCCTGTCGTAAACCGCAGGCTTGGGATACCATTGTGTTATTTGATAAGCCTGGTCAACATAACCACCACGGGAAAAAACATAAGGCAGTTTTACATGAAAAGGAGTTTCAATTTTCGTATTTGTATTTGGCGGCAGCGGTTCGGGTAAAATAAGTTTGATAATATCCTGGTGCTGCGGATGGTCTTCTGTTTTGGCGGTATTACCATTCACTTTAAAATCAAGGCGGTTTATATAACCCCGTTTGTCGGCATTGCTGAAGTAGAATTGGGTGCTGCCATTTTCCAATACCTGGTCGGTGAAAGCTGTCTTATCATTTTTATAGGCGTTGGGCCAAATATGTATCCAGATGAAACGAAGCGTATCCGGGGAGTTATTATAATATTCCATCTTTACATACCCGTCCAGGGTATTCTCCATATCATTAAGGGCGACATCTATCTTATAATTGACCTGTTGTTGCCAGTAAGAAGGGGATTGGCAATAGGCAACGGGGAATAAGCAATAAAAAAAAAGGAATAAGCAGGCGATTCTTTTCAAGACCTTATTTAGTTTTTTCAAAAATAGCAAAATCAACCCAATCAACACAATCGGCTCAGACTTTGTCATTTACCTTTTGCTGATAGTATTATCCTGATGGTATGAAGCATGATCTTAAAATCAAGGGCCAGTGAAATATTTTCAATATACATCAGGTCGTAAGGCATGCGTTTTATCATTTCCTCAATGGAAGAAGCGTACCCGAATTTTACCATACCCCAACTGCTTAGCCCTGGTTTCACTTTAAACAGATAATTATATTCAGGATGTAACTGTACGATCTGGTCGGTATAAAATTTCCTTTCGGGCCTTGGTCCCACCAGGCTCATTTCGCCCTTTAAAATATTCCAGAGCTGGGGTAGTTCATCCAGCCGCCATTTACGCATCACTTTTCCCCATTCAGTTATCCGGGGGTCATTATCGCTGCTTAGTTCGGGTCCGCCGGGTTCTGCATCGGGTATCATGCTCCGGAATTTGATCATCATAAAAGGAACTCCTTTATACCCGATCCTTTCCTGCAGGTAAAATAAATTTCCTTTTGAAGAAAGTTTTACCCTGATGGCGATATAAATGAAAAGTGGAAGAAAAACGATGAGGGTAAACAACGATACCGTTATGTCAAGTATGCGTTTTACATTCTGTTGCCACAACGGCAGCAGGCCGGAGTGGAGATCGATCAACGGGATACCCAGAATATTATTTGTCTTTACAGCACCGCTGATAATATCTACTGTGTCTGCAGTTATTTTTATGTTTACATCCTTATCGCTAAGTCTCTGTAATACCTGTTCCAGTTGCCCCCTTTCTTTTTTTTCTACGGCAATGATCACCTCTTCAATTTTATTATCCGCTATTATTGTCGCCACTCCATCGGCCTTGCCAAAATTCTTAATGGCTTCCGGGAGGGAAGATTCCCGGCTTTCATTGGTATTGGCAAAACCCAGGATGCGATATCCTGTTTTCTCTTTATTATTAATGATGGATTCATAAAGCGACACAGCATTGTTACTGGAGCCGATAATGAGGGTATTAAAAAAAACAATGCCTTTATTCAATTGTGATTTTGCACGTCTTAAAAAAAACAGGCGGATAAGATAGGTATAGAATGTTTGTATCCCCCAAAGCGAAATAAATTCCTTATAATAAATATTATAATCACCCGTGGCATCGTATATGAGGAAAAGGAAAAGGATGCAGAGGCTTCCGAAGAAAGTATAAATTAAGGTGTTTAAAAATTCTGTAAGCCTTGATTTCTGGTAAAGCGCAGTATAACTGCCTGCCAGGTAATATACAACAAGCCATACCAGGGGGAACAGGATGAGCCCGGTGTAAAACTTCTGGCCAACGATGAAACTTTCCTGTATGATATATTTCCTTGCAAAATAAAAACTGATCCAGGAAAGTGCGGCGGCAATCATATCACCTACAGCATACCAGCCAATATGTATCCGGGGTTGTTTCAATGGAGAAGTTATGTTAAAATAATTTTCGGGGTTTAGTGGCTTGTTGTATTACCAATCTTTTCGAGGATCTGGTGCGCCACTTCCATTGCACGGAAACCATCTACTACACTCACGGGTGTTTCTGTATTATCAATAACAGCATCCCTGAACTGTTCCAGTTCCATTTTGATGGCATTCACATCCTTTACATCGGGATTGGCAATGGCGATGGTCTTTTTCCCGTTATTTGTTTCAATGTCGAATGTAAAAACATTTTTATCTCCCGGTGTATTCAACCGGATGATCTCGGTCTTCTTTTCCAAAAAGTCGATACCTATGTAAGCATCTTTCTGGAACAGGCGCATCTTCCGCATTTTTTTCATTGAAATACGGCTACTGGTGAGGTTAGCTACACAACCATTATCAAATTCAATGCGAACGTTTGCAATGTCCGGAGTATCGCTCATCACAGCTACACCATTGGCGCTGATATAATTTACATTGCTTTTTACCAGGCTTAAGATGATATCAATGTCGTGTATCATCAGGTCGAGTATCACACTTACATCTGTACCCCGGGGGTTGAACTGAGCCAGGCGATGTACTTCAATGAACATCGGTTGCAGCACCTGGTCTTTTAATGCAAGAAAGGCAGGATTAAACCGCTCTACATGGCCTACCTGGAATTTTATATTGGCTTCCTTGGCAAGTTTTACAAGGGCTTTTGCCTCGTCCATGGTATTGGCTAAAGGCTTTTCCACAAAAACATGTTTGCCTTTTTTAATAGCCAGTTCGCAAAGCTCAAAATGAAAGGAAGTAGGCGCAACAATATCCAGCGCATCGGATGCATCTATCAGTTCTTCTACATTAGTAAAGCGGGGTATCTTATATTTTTCGGCAACCAGTTTTGCATTGGCGTCGTCGGTATCGCAGAAGCCCGTTAATTGAACACCTTCAATAACAGCCCAGTTATTTAAATGAAATTTTCCTAAATGACCAGCTCCTATAACACCAACTTTGAGCATAATATTTTGTATAAAAGAATTTAAAGAAAGTTAAGACTATTGCAATATAATGCTCTAAAGCCCCTTTAGGGGTTTGGGTTTTCTTCTTCCCAAAAACCCATCTTCCCGAATTTTTCAATTCGTTGTTCTATTCTTTTTTCAGGCGAAATTGCTTTCAGTTCTTTAATAACGGGTAACAGGTATTTTTTTAAGATATCTGCTGCTTCTTTATAATCCCAGTGAGTTCCACCCAATGGTTCGGGTATTACGCCATCTACCAGTCCAAATTTCAGCATATCATCACCGGTAAGTTTTAATTGTTCGGCAGCCACTTCTTTTTTATCCCAACTACGCCAGAGGATACTGCTGCAGCTTTCCGGGGATATCACCGTGTACCAGGTATTCTCCATCATAAAAACCCTGTCGCCAACACCTATACCCAGTGCGCCACCGCTTGCCCCTTCACCAATGATGGCACAGATCACCGGCACCTTTAAACGGATCATTTCATAAATATTACGGGCAATGGCCTCGCCTTGTCCTCTTTCCTCAGCTTCCAGGCCGGGGAAAGCGCCGGGTGTATCTATCAGGGTAATGATGGGCTTATTGAATTTTTCAGCCAGTTTCATCAGCCTTAGGGCCTTGCGGTAACCTTCAGGATTGGCCATACCAAAATTGCGTAACTGCCTGGTCTTGGTATTGGAGCCCTTTTGCTGGCCAATGATCATAATGGTTTCGCCATCCAGTTGTGCAAAACCACCCACCATTGCTTTATCGTCCTTCACATTCCTGTCGCCGTGCAATTCAATGAAATTGGTGCACATGTTCTCAATATACTTGAGGGTATATGGCCTGTCGGGGTGGCGGCTCAACTGCACTTTTTGCCAGGGGGTAACATTGGTAGTAATGTGTTTTTTTGTTTCAACTATCCTGTCCTCCAGCATGGCAATGGCGCCGCTCATATTTGTTTTCGACTTTTCGGAGGTGATCTTTAGCTGTTCTATCTGGTCGTATAGCTCTTTGATGGGTTTTTCAAAGTCAAGAAACTGGCGTTTTTTAAACTCAATCATGTAGTCAGTTTACAGTTAAGGTTTACAATTTAATGATAAATTGTTTTGAAGGAAAGTGTAAGATAGTTTGTAAAATTAGCGCTTACAATTTTTTTATAAAAGTTTTGGAGCGGAAAATTAAGAAACCTATCTTTGCCGTCCCGAAAAAAGAGCCAAAATCAGTCCCTGGTTTTGGGTTCAGAACTCGGGTAGTTGGATCGGTAGTTCAGTTGGTTAGAATGCTGCCCTGTCACGGCAGAGGTCGCGGGTTCGAGTCCCGTCCGGTCCGCTAAAAAGCCCTGCTAATGTAGGGCTTTTGTTTTTTATGCTATTATGTTTATATCGCCAATGGAAAATGGCTTGCCTAAGAATGCCCCGGTAAAAGAACAGCTTTAGTAAAGAATAAGGTTTTAGTATTTATTCCTCATCCTGTCATACACATCATCATAAAAAAATACCGATCCGCTTCCATCTACCCAGGCAGTTTGGTATAAAACAAATACGGGTATCTTCTCTGTTGCGGGAACTGCGATGGGCGCCTGGTTCTTCAGGCAACCTTTTTCACTAAGTGTATCCAGTGCAATGGTATTGCCTTGCATAATATAGCGCCCCAGTTCCATGGCTTTTTGCAGGCGCATACAACCATGACTGAAATACCGTTTGTTCAAACTGAACAGGTATTTGTTGGGTGTATCGTGCAGGTAAACACTGAAGGGATTATAGAAATTCAGCTTGATGAGGCCCAGTGCGTTATCGCAACCGGTTGACTGGCGGATGGTATAAGGAAAATTGCCGGCACTCAACGAATGCCAGTTCACTTTTGACGGATCAACTACTTTACCACTGCTGTTAAGCACCTGGTAATTATTTGCGTTGATATAACCGGGGTTGCGTTTGATGGCTGGCAACAATTCCTGCGTGGCAATTTTGTAAGGAACATTCCAGTAAGGATATAATATTACTTCGGTGATGGTGGAAGAAAGTGTAGGAGTGGGTGTGGACCGTTTGCCAACGATCACCCTCGATTCCATTACCAGCTTTTCATGTTCATACAACAGCAGGTTGGTAGAGGGAATATTTACAATCACTACATGTTGTTCTTTTTTGATGCAATTGAGCCAACGCATTGTGTTGAGTGTATTCTTCAGTTCAGCTATCCTGGTTTGCAAAGGAACATTCAACACCTGTAGCGTAGTGCTGCGCATTTCGCCATCGTTCAATACATTGAACATCTTTTGCGCTTCTTTTAATTTTGAACCGAGCGTTTTTTCTGTTAATGTTATGGTATCGGATGCAAGAAAGCCTAACTGGTATAACCGGGTGAGTAATGGTTTATTTGTAATGACGGGTTTTGATGCAGGGACGATCGCATCATTGAACCCGTTTACAGAAACCATCTTTTGAAAAGCAACCAGTTTTGACTTTACAGCGAGGTACTCAGGTTGTTTCGATTCCTGTTCGGCTAGCAACATGGAAAATCTGCCGGAAGCAAGATAATTGTTGAGTAATACAGGCAGGTCATAACAGGCCGGTCCGTATTTCAATCCATTGTAACCAAGCGAAGGGCTCATATTACCCATCAGTACATCATGCAGCCAGTGAATGGCTGCATCAGTGAATTGCAATTCGGCCGATAGGGAATCGCCTGCTGATTGCGAAGCCGTGTATGTTTTGAATAAAGCCGGGTGGTAATCATCTTTTCTTAATCCCAGCATGTCTGCATTGTCAATATAGTTAACAAGGATTGCAAGGTCGGCAGCATGTTGTCTGGAAAACCAGGAGAAATTATAGTTGTTCCTGCTATAAAATTCTTTTACTTCTTCCAGGTATGTGAGTGGGGTTGAAACGGAACTAAGATATTGTTTCAACCTTTCGCTGAAAGGCTGTGCAAATGAAGTCAGTGAACCAAGAATAAACAACAGGACCAGGAATGATTTGGATCTCAGGAACATTACACTGCTTCTTTACGCCATCTTTTTAAACCCGGTAATGTTTGCAGTGAATGCTGAATGATGCTTTCCGGAATGTTCATCTTATGCATTTGAGTGGTGACGATGTCCTTCATCTGGTCAAGGGTCATGCCCGGGTCAATAAGGGCGCCATCCTTGTAACAGTATTTACAATACTCATTGTTCTTTGATCCATCCTTTTCTGTTCCCCTGTCGGTTTCATTGTCGATGGGCATGGTGCAACTCTGGCAAAATAATTTCGGAGTCATAAAAATTTGTTTTTAGGTTATCGGCTTATTTCTTAAACCATTTGCCGATCTTCTCTTTCAGTTTATCCTCTGCCTTACCGGCAAGTTTGGAAGCAAACTTAGCGGCCATTTCCGACAACACACCTGAATCTGTTTTGTTCTCTTCATCTTTCTCCCCACCCATACCTGAAAAAACTTGTCCGGCAATATTCTTCGGCTTCAGGCTGTCCTTCACATCACGCCAGTCATATTTAATGGCTTTCTCCAGTTCGGCCCGGCGCATTTTCAGCCGCTTCTTTTCTTCGTTCAGCGCTTTGGCATTTTTAAACTTTTTCATCGGCTTCTTCTTCGTCTTTAAATAATTGTTGCAGAATGGAATTCATGATGGGCATTCGCAGCAGTTTTTCTTTCAACGCCCACACCAGTATTCCAATGAGTAAATAAATACCTGCCACGATCAAAAATCCCCAGTAATATTCGCCGGTAAGTTTTGCAAATGCAAAAGCCAGCGCCACACTGCTGAATATGATGAAGAACAGGAATACGGTGAGCACTATTGCCACGGCAATGATATTGGCCAGGATGCCGGAAGTTTTTTCTGCCACACTGATCTTGGCAGAATTGATATGATTGTTTACATACTCCTTCACATGATCGGCCATCTCTTCTACTTTGGCGAATGTTTTTTCCATTGCTGATTTTTTTTTGGTTAACAGGCCTGACTATGCAAACTCTTCTATCTTTTCTTTTAACCCTTCTTTTACTTCATTGAATTTGTCCATCCCTTTATTAAACTTGTCCTTCACCTCGTCAGCCA
This sequence comes from Ferruginibacter sp., assembly GCA_044222465.1. GTDB lineage: Bacteria > Bacteroidota > Bacteroidia > Chitinophagales > Chitinophagaceae > Ferruginibacter. The sequence goes on along the minus strand of JBGANE010000016.1, from coordinate 43,082 downwards.
TTTTTCTGCCTTCGTCTTTGATCTTTTTTCTTGTATCGGATCCTTTACCCGGGGCAAAGAGTACGCCCAATACGGCACCAGCAGCAATGCCCGCTGCCAGGGCTACCAATATTTTGCTATTCTTGTTCATGATGATGCCCGGCTTTATTTTACCGGAATACAAAAGTTACAAATTTTGCCTGTAAAAGCAATGATAAGTGTCATAGGGTGTTTTGATAGCCATCATTGTGCCCGGGTGGGGCCGGTAATAAGTTTACAAAAATTTATAAAAAAGCAATCATGAAACGGATCATTGCTGCATTCGACGGACTTAAATACTCAACCAGTACCCGTGACTATGCCATTGCATTGGCGAAGGGAACCAATATGCACCTGACAGCGGTTTTCCTGGATGATTTTACTTATACCAGTTATAAAGTGTATGAACTTATCACCAAAGACGGCGTTTCGGAAAAGAAACTGAAAGAGCTGGCCCAAAAAGATGCTGATACAAGAAAAAAGGCTGCGGCTGATATGGAGAATACCTGCCGGAAAGCCGGTATCAAATACAATGTTCATCACGACAAGAAGATAGCTTTGAAAGAATTGTTGCATGAAAGTATTTATGCCGACCTGCTCGTTATAGACAGCAGCGAAACGCTTACGCATTATGAAGAAACCCTGCCCACCCGGTTCATCCGGGACCTGTTGACAGAAGTACAATGCCCTGTTTTGCTGGTTCCAAAGAAATACCAGCCCGTTAAAGAGATCGCATTGCTGTTCGATGGCGGGCCTTCTGCAGTTCATGCCATACGCATGTTCAGCTATATGTACCCGGTTACAGATAAAGTTCCTGTTGAAGTGCTTTCGGTAAAAGGGATGAGCCGGGATAAACATTTACCCGACAATGACCTGATGAGAGAATTCATTACATATCATTTTCCACGGGCTACATTTAAAGTGTTGAAGGGGTTACCTGAAATTGAGATCGTAAAATACCTGCACAATACAAATAAAAGACCGCTGGTTGTTTTAGGCGCTTATCGAAGAGGGGTTGTTTCCCGCTGGTTCAAAGCCAGTATGGCCGATGAACTCATGCTTGAATTAAATGCCCCTTTATTTATTGCGCACAGTAAATGACCGCATGTTATGAATTCCCGTTTGAAACTTGTTCTCATCAAAATTGTTCACAGCATTGTATGGATTTTTTTCAATGCAGTACTGTTCTACCTGTTTTATGCAGTTGTTACAAACAGGATCAATAAATGGGTTTGGATTGGGTTGGGATGTTTTTTAGCAGAAGGTATTGTGCTGCTGGTATTCAGGAATTTTTGTCCGCTTACTTTAATTGCACGCAGGTATTCCGATTCAACAAAAGATAATTTCGATATTTATCTTCCCGAATGGCTGGCAAAATATAATAAGAAGATATATACCGGTTTACTTGGAATTGTAATTTTGATACTTGTTTACAGGTTAGCAACAAACGGGTAACAATTTTGGATTCTATCACTCACATAGCGCTTGGCGCCTGCGTAGGCGAAGCGTTCTTTGAACGTGGTTTTGGAAAGAAAGCCATGGTTTGGGGAGCGCTGGCACAAAGTATTCCTGACATTGATTTTATTGCCGGTATGTGGGCAAGCCCGGCAGGCGACCTGCTGGCCCACCGTGGATTTACTCATTCTATTATTTTTGCATTGCTTATTATACCGGCATTCGCCTTGTCGGCCGATAAAATTCACAAGCCACACAATATCGCCTTCAGAACCTGGCTATTGTTCTTTGCGGCTGAAGTGTTCATGCACCTGTTCATAGATGCATTTAATAATTATGGTATCGGCTGGTTCGAACCTTTCAGTCATGCCCGCTTTTCGTTCAATACTATTTATGTTGCCGACCTGTTCTTTTCTCTATGGCCCGGCATTGCACTGGTAGCCCTGGTCTTACTGAACAGGTATAGCCAGAGGCGGAGGTTCTGGTGGCGCTTTGGATTGATAATTCCCTTTCTTTATCTCGGCTATTGCAGCATCAACAAAGCAAAGATCAACAGCGATGTGAAAGAGATATTTGCCAAACAGCACATTCCGCATGAACGATATTTCACCACACCGGCACCTTTGCAAAACTGGCTTTGGTACATAGTGGCTGGTAACGACAGCGGTTACCATGTGGGGTTCCGTTCCTTATTTGATAGTAAGAAAGAAATTAATTTCAATTATTTCCCCCGCAATGATTCTTTGCTGAAACCGGTGACAGGTGATGAAGAACTTAATAAACTACTCCGGTTCTCTCAACAGTTTTATACAGTGGAGAAATGGAATGATACCCTTGTGTTCAACGACCTTCGTTTCGGCCAGATCATTGGTTGGGAAAAACCGAAAGAGCGGTTTGTATTTCATTTTTACCTGCAATACCCTGATGATAACAAAATGGTGGTACAACGAGGGCGGTTTACGGGTTGGGATTGGAATGTAGTGAAGAATTTTCTGCAAAGGATAAGAGGAAACTGAAGAAATTGCTCAGGCCCGGTGCTTAAAGTAAAAAGTAAAAAGGTGGAACACCGCTCTTATGAACTCGTAGGATAGCCAGCGGCCGAATTGCTTAAAAATATTCTTTGTACGTAGATGCTCTTCCATGCTGATGGGGATGCAATCTTCTTCAATAATTTGTTGCAGCACATTCCTGGTATTTGAAACAAAGGAAGGGTTATGTACATCCAGGTTCAGTTCAATACTTGCATAGGCGCTGATGTTATTGATATTATAAGAGCCTATCGTCATCCACTCACTATCGCATACGGCCATTTTTCCGTGGAGTATATTTTCCTGGTATTCGTACAGCTCAATCCTATTGCGCAGGAGCCAGTCGTATAACCAGCGTTCGGCACTCTTGGCAACCTTTACATCAGAAACCCCGGCTGTGATCACCCGTATCTTCACACCACGTTTTACTGCATCAACCATTTGCTTCCGGATGAAACCACTGGGTAAAAAATAGCTGCAGAGGATGGTCACTTCTTTTTTTGAGCTCCGCAGTATCTCAACATATGTGGAAGATATCTGGTTCTTACGCCTCACCCAGTCGTTGCGCCGCATCCTTACTGCACTTCTTTCTCCGGGTGAAAAATCAAAGCGAAGTGCTTTTTGTTCGCAAGGAGTGACGCCCATATTCATTGGATAACCATTCCAGGATTTCCAGCATAATATACAGAGTTCCCTGGCAATCTCACCTTCGGCGTATAAGGCAAAGTCGAGCCAGGCAGGCGCATGGGGCATATCGTTGTACCGGTTGCTGATGTTGATGCCGCCTACCAATGCATATTTCGTATCTGCCACAGTAATCTTGTGGTGCATCCTTCGGCCAAAATAAAAATCCCTGCTGCGGAACAGCGGCTCAAAAAAACGGAATTGAATACCTGCGGCTTTCAGTTCTGCAATAAAATCTTCGGATATTTCTTTTGAAGCATAGCCATCTGCCATCAGGCGCACTTCTACTTTTCTTAGCACAGCTTGTTTCAAAGCCCCTGCAACCTGTTTACCTGTCTCGTCTTCATCATAGATATAAGTTTGTATGTGGATACTTTCAGTAGCATTGTTTATTAATTCCAGCAATGCATCAAAATACCCGGCTCCGCCACGTATAAGTGTTACTTTGTTTTGCAGGCTGAATATATTCTTAGCGGAAGGCATCAGGATTTTTTTTCAAGACAGCATTTTCCAGTTCATTGCCGCCGAGGCGCTTTTCTGGTGGGATATAAGATAAACCAAAGAGTTTATATATCCCCTGTTCAGTCTCCCCGGCCAGCCGTTTACCCGTTTTGATATCGAATACCCCATATTCATTCATTTTCCAGCCTCGCTGTTTTGCTGTTATCCGTAATTTAATATTGTGTTCTTTACTTCCGGTGAAATAAAAAAGAGCGGATCCGTACTGGTCTTTTTCCACTACCCGTATATCAACCTGTATATGGTGGTTATATAACAACACACTGGCTTTGGTGTTTCCGGCTACAATCACTTTTTCGATCAATGGCAGCCGGGTGAACTGATCAATGATGCGTTGTTGATATTTCTTTTGTGCAAGAATGATAATGTCAATGTCGCCAATCGTTTCTTTCTTTCGTCGGATGCTTCCGGCAATAGTCGCCTTCTCAACAAAGGGGATTTTGTTTATTTCACGCAGGATCTTTTTTGCCATCTGTTCAGCCTCAGCCAAAGGAATTCTTCTCTTTTCCTTATCCGATTTTAATATTTCTCTCAGCTTTTCTGTCTTCTTTGCTGCAAAACCTTTGATCGCATTTATCTTCCCTTCTTCAATAGCTTTGGCCAATTGTGCAGGGGTGCTGATATGAAGTGCATCGTGCAGTTGCCGGATCGTGGCCGGGCCAATACCTTCCGCCTGAACTAATCCGAGTAGCTGAACCGGTACCTGTTTTTTCAGCTTTTCATAGGTGGCGATCTTTCCTGTATGAATGTATTCTATGATCTTTTTCGCAATGCTTTCGCCAACACCTTTAAGCTCATCCAGCGCTTTTACGTCATCACTATAGATATCCACCGGTTCTTTCATGTTTGCAAGCACCGATGCAGCGGTTTCGTAAGCCCTTGCCCTGAACCGGTGTTCCGCTCCAAGATAATCATAACAATCTGCCATCTGGCGGAAGATATATGCCAGTTCAGCATTATGCTGCAGGGATATGATCTTCTTCATTTTTTCCTGCATGACTTTTGTAAAATTATTTCTGGCCTGCCGGGTTATTGCTGAGTAAAATCATGATTAATTCTGACAGCGGTTATAAAAAGATACTGAGTATAAAAATAACTTTATTATATAAATTTTATACTATGACACATGTATTCTCCCCTAACGAAAAAGCCGTATTGAATGCAGTGAAATACCTGCCTGCGGTCTCCCTTATACTTCCATTTGAACCAAAGATCAGTCCGAGGCCGGAACTGGAATATCGCCTGAAGATGGCGCTGAACAAAACGGAGAAAGAACTAATGGCCAATTATCCTGCCAATAAAGTGTTGCCGCTGCTTGACAGGCTACAGAACCTTGTGGCAGGGATTGATTATACCACACATAAAAAGAGCCTGGCCATTTTCCTTTCACCAATGGTAGAAAAAATGTTCTACCTGGACATACCGGTAGAAGAAAAACTGGTCGTGGACGAATCCTTCGAGATCCGTGACCTGGTTTACCAGAAGAAGCAGGAGATAGAATACTTAGTGCTGATGCTGAGTGCCAAAAAGTCGCTGATGTTCCTGGCCAATGAAGCAGATATGAAACTGGTCAAGTCCAACCTTTCTGAACATTTGTATGTTGCTGATATTGCCGAAAGAGTGGCCAGTTTCTCCGACCCGGAAGCGAGGGCCGAGGTACTGCTTGAAAAATTCCTGCACCAGATGGATGAAGACCTTACCCTGATGCTGAAAGCATACCCGTTGCCTGTTTTTGTGCTTGGTGCCCAACGAGTGATCGGGCATTTCAAAAAACTCAGCAAACATCACCACGACATCACCGAATACATTAGCGGTAATTACGAAGAGTTGCCCGTGCCCGAAATATTCAATGTAGTGCAACCCCACGTAAGTAATTGGCGCCAGGTAAAACAGGTTGGTCTACTGAAGCAACTGGATAAAGCGATGAATGCAAAAAAACTGGCTTATGGTATAGAGGAAGTATGGCAAGCGGCCACACATAAGAACTCCCGATTGTTGCTGGTGGAGAAAAGCTTTATTTATGCGGCGAGGCAGGGAGCTGAACCGGGTATCATTTACAAGGAAGAATTACCGAGTGAATACCCATTCTATATTAAAGATGCAGTGGATGACGTGATACAAAAAGTGCTGGAGAACGGAGGCGATGTGGAGTTTGTGGATGACGGAAGCCTGTCTGACTATGGTCGCATTGCGCTGATACAGTATTATTAACCGATTTGTTCAACATAAAATAAAAGATCATGAAAAATATTCTTGTAGCAACAGACTTTTCAGCAGCATCACGTAAGGCAACCGAGTACGCTGCCGCATTAGCCAGTTCTTTCAATGCTAAAATGCAATTGATACATGCTTATTATATACCAGTGCCTGTAGGAGATGCGCCTGGTTATATTCCCCTTTCTATGGAAGAAGTGCACCAGGAAAATGAAGCGATGATGCAGCGGGAGATCGAATACCTGGCCGCCAACTATACCATCAGGGTTGATGGTTTTGTGAGGAACGGAACTACTATCAGTGTTGTAAAGGAACTGGCGAAAGAACTCAAGACCGACCTTCTGATAATGGGAATGAAGGGTGCCGGTAAAACAGGAGGGATATTCGGCAGCACTGTTGTATCGGCCATCCGGAAAATGAAGATCCCCTTACTGGTTATTCCGGAAGATTCGGGATTTAGTTTCATCAAGTACATCACATTTGCCGCCGATTTTGTGGAAAAAGCAGGACAGAAGCCTTACGGGTTACTTGAGGAGTTTATCAATCATTTCAATGCCGATCTGCAGGTATTACATGTGCAGAAAAATGAAGCAGTGATGCAAGGAACCGAGGCAGCAGGCAAAGTTGCGACTGAAGTGAATTTCAGCGTGCTGAAACACAGTTTTCATACCATGGTGGATGAAAATGTGGAAAGAGGCATCACCGATTTTATTGCAACGAACAGGTCCGATCTGCTGGTAATGGTTGCCCATCACCATAACATTTTTCAACGCTGGTTTGGAACTGAGCATAGCCGCAACATGGTTTACCAGGTGAAGGTTCCGTTGCTGGTGCTGCATGATGAATGATAAACCGTTTTGCTGATAATTGTCATTTTTTTTGTTGACGGATGTCGTTGTTTTCGGGGTGTTGTTGATCATAGCTTTAAGTTGTTAAAAAAATTACTAACAAATAAAACAAAGGAGGTGTTATGTCAACTAAAACTTTGATAAGAACCGGTGACCTGATGCCATCTGTCTTTAATGATTTCTTCAAACCGTGGAATAACTGGTTTGATATGAACAACGGCGGAAGCTTATGGGGTAATATGCTTACGATCCCTGCAGTGAACATTGTGGAAGAGAAAGATGAGTTTAAAATTTCGCTTGCTGTGCCAGGTATGAAGAAGGATGATTTCAAGATTGATGTGGAAGGCGATATGCTTACCATCAGCGCCGAGACCAAGGAAGAAAAAGAAGAGAAGGATAAGAAGTATACCCGTAAGGAGTATAGCTATTCTTCTTTCAGCCGGACTTTTACAATTCCGGAAGGCACGAGGGCAGATAAGATAGATGCCCGTTACGAAGACGGTGTATTGAAACTGATTATCCCCAAAACTGAGGAAACCAGGAAATTGGAGGCTAAACACATAGCCGTTAAGTAAGCAGGCTACTGTCCTGTTTAATTATACCCTGCCGTACAGGGCGGCAGGGTTTCTTATTTTTGAAATGAATGTATATGCAATACGACCCAAAACACAAGCCGCATGAAATTCCCCCGGTTAAAGACCCGGAGATACATCCCGATGCAGTTCCCGATCTGCCGGTATTGCCGGAAGAGGATCCGGAAGTGATACCTGATGAAGATCCTTATGAAAACCCACCTTATGAAGTGCCGGAGCCGGGAGAAGGCCCGTGATTAATTAAATATGAATATTGATAATTGAAAACATTACTGGACATATTGTTATTCTTCGTAGCCATCACTGCATTGATATCAGGCGTAATCATCATCCTGTATCCTGATGGAAGTATGATGCAGATGTCAACGGATCTGTTGAAAACATCTCCCTTTAAAACATTCCTTATCCCCGGCATTGTACTTACTGTATTTGTTGGAGGAAGCAGCGCCGTAGCCCTTGTGTTGAATATCCTTAAGAACAAACGCAGGTATGAATGGGCGATCGCTGCCGGTGTCATGACTTGCGGCTGGGTGATTGTGCAGATGGTCCTGATCAATATCTTTTTCTGGTTGCAGTTTGTTTACCTGGGCATTGGTATTTTAATGATACTGATCGCTTACCAACTGAAAGGGAAGGCATTTTTTTGATGGGGATAACGTACATTATTTTTTCTTCACTTCATTTCGTCTGATCAACACATTCACTGCTTCCCATTCGGGAACATTATCGGTTACTAATTTAAGCATTCCCAGGAAAGGGATGAACAGGATCATACCACTCATTCCCCATAATATTCCCCCGGCAATGATAGCAACCAGTGTGGCCCAGGTACTGATGTTGAGCTGCGTGGCTACTACTTTAGGAAAGATCACATTTGCTTCAAGGTATTGAACAACAACAAATACACCCACTACGCCAATGGATACCAGATGTTGTCTTTGGTATCCAGGCAACGGTAATGCAGTAGGGCGCCATAATAATACCCAGATATGGAATAATGGTCATAATGGCGGAGAAATCCAGCATAGCGTATGCCGCAGGTTGCCAGCAGTCCAGCACTGTTGAGCACACCTACGATCAGGTAAACGAATACCATTCCTTTGATGAAATGGAAATAAGTGATGATGGTTTGTCCTAACACCTGGTGTAACCTGTCCTTGTATCTTTCACCAAGAATTTTTTCAAGTACGAGAACAAAGTCTTTGCGGTTATACAAAAAAAGTGGCAAATACCGGCGTGATGAAAAGAGTAAAGAGGCCCAAAGGGTTTGATTGAATAGCCTGCTGATCGTCCCGGTGCATTGCCGGATAGCTGGTTTGATTCATTCTTCCACCATTCATCCTGTGCGGCAATTGATATGTTGAAATTATTTTCCAGCCATTGCTGAAATTTGCCATGCCGGTTGAAGTTTTGCTTTCAACTCAGGTCTATCAAAGCATTAATTGCGCAAGCAGCAGCCAGACCAGCACTGCAAATAATAAAAATACAATGAGTAATCCGGTTACATCGCTGTGTTTTGGAACCCATAGTTCTCTAACTTACGGCAAACAGGATATAATACAACGGCTATAAATAGCCCGTAAAACATAGGGATGAATAATGTGCGGCCGTACTAAAGCAATAACACACCAATGGCTGCCACCAGCAGCCATTCCACTGTTCTTCCGGAGAATACACTATTTCTTTCCATATCAGCAAAGTATGATTTTTCTTCCATTCTTCAAATGAGGGTAATAAGTGGCTGATGTGACAGATATCATAGGGGTAGCCCCAATCCAATGGTTTTATGTTCAAAAAATGACTGTTTTTTAACAAATCCAAAACATAATACCTACGACCTTTGCAGCGTTCAAATCAAGCACGAAGAAAAATACCGGAATGAAAAGATCCGTACTTGTCCTGTTGTTGTTCACTGCCATTTTCCTGCAGTTGCAATCATTGCCCGCCTATGCGTCAATAAGCAGGATATCTCCTGCATCAGCAAACAAAGATTCTCTTACTAATACCACTGAGACGAAAAACAGTAGCTTTTATTATTTGTATGAAGGTCTGGAACTGGCAAGCAAGGGGCTCAGCCGCCGGGCTTTTGAATATGCAATAAATGGATTGGAACAACTTATACAGAAAGGGCATATTCAAAATGATGATGTAATTTCTATTGTTGATTTCAGTTTACCTTCTTCTGTAAAACGACTGTTTGTGATTGATCTTACCAATAATAAATTATTGTTTTGTACCTATGTGGCACATGGTAACGGATCAGGGCTGGAATACGCCAATCACTTCTCCAACATTCCCCAAAGCAATAAGAGCAGCTTAGGATTTTATAAAACGCTCAATACTTATATAGGTGGTCATGGTTATTCATTGAAACTGGAGGGGTTGGAAAGAGGGATCAATGACAATGCCAACCGCCGGGATATTGTAATACATGGTGCAGCCTATGTAAGTGAGGCCCTGGCCCGATCGCAGGGTTATATAGGCCGCAGCCAGGGTTGCCCGGCATTGCCAGAAAAAATGCATATACCCATCATCAACAAGATCAAGAACGGCACCTGTCTTTTTATCTATAGCCCGGATAGGATATACCTGAAGAAATCGAGGATCCTCAATTCAAGAATTTGAACCTATTGTACTTTCTTTATTCAGCAGGTTAATTTTCGATATTTTCACCACTTCTCAATACCTTCACAAAAATTTGATGTATGAGTTTGCGCAAACAATTGCAGGGCACTGGTGTGGCGATAATTACACCATTTAAATCAACTATGGAAGTTGATTTTGATGCCCTGGGAAAATTAATTGATTTTATTATACAGAACGGTGTAGAGTACATTGTTACATTAGGTACAACCGGCGAAACCCCCACGCTTGATACCGAAGAAAAGCTGGACATCATAAATTTTACGTTTGAAAAAGTAAATAAAAGAGTGCCGGTAGTAGTTGGTGTTGGTGGTAACAATACTAAAGAGGTAATGGAAAACCTGCAGAGTTATCCCTTGGAAAAAGCTGTGGCTGTTTTAAGTGCAAGTCCTTATTACAATAAACCATCCCAGGAAGGAATTTTTCAGCATTATAAAAATTTGGCTAGTGCAAGTCCTAAACCTGTTATATTATATAATGTGCCCGGAAGAACAGGGAGTAATATTACAGCCGAAACAACTTTAAGACTGGCTAAAGAAGTAGAGAATATTGCGGGCATAAAAGAGGCCAGTGGTAATATGGTACAGTGTATGCATATCTTACGTGACAGGCCGGATGATTTCCTTGTGGTAAGTGGTGATGACCATATAACCCTGCCGTTAATTGCCTGTGGGATGGATGGGGTCATCAGTGTTGCAGCTAATTGTTTCCCAAAAGATTTTTCAAATATGGTAAGGTATTGCTTAAAAGGGGACTTTGCATCGGCAAGGCCCTTACATAATAAATGCCTTGAAGGGAATGATCTTTTATTTGCCGAGAACAATCCGGCAGGCGTAAAAGCGTTCTTGTACGAGATGGGTATCATCAAAAATGAATTGAGGCTGCCATTGGTTCCATTGAGCGCTTCCATTCATCAGAAGGTGAAAGCCTACCTGGGTAAATAAGTCCTCATGAAATACTTTTTCTGCCTCGGCATCTTTCTACTTGCTTTCTCATTCGTTGGGGCGCAGCATACTGTTATATTCAAAATAAAAAAGAATCCTGCCGGTCACAGGGGCGATAATGTTTTTATTGCCGGCAACTTCAATGGATGGGAACCTCAGCATAAGGCCTACCGTTTATCAGCTAACTGGGACAATGTACTTGAGCTGGCATTTCAATTACCCAAAGGCGAGTATGAATATAAATTCACCAGGGGTGCATGGGAAAGGGTGGAATGTATGTATGATGGAAAGGATATAACGAACAGGTATATTAATATACAAAACGACACAACTATTGAAGTTAGCATTGACGGGTGGAAAGATGATTTTGTAACTGTCTCAAAAGAACATACAGCCAGTAAACAGGTACAAATAATAGATACCGCATTTTATATTCCACAGCTCAACCGGACAAGACGCATCTGGGCTTATTTGCCCGAAGATTATTCAGCAAGTAAAAAAAGATATCCTGTGCTGTATATGCATGATGGACAGAATTTGTTTGACTATAATACATCCGACCGGGATGAATGGGGGGTGGATGAGATACTTGATAGCCTTATTGCAAAAGGTAAGCAGGCTTGCATTGTAATTGGTATTGATAATGGAAGTGATTTGAGGTTGAATGAATATAACCTGCGTGAACTTGTTTTGAATGGATCTGGCAGCGTATCTAAAAAATTCATACCCGAAGGGAAAGCCTATATTGATTTCCTTGTTAATACACTCAAACCTTATATTGATAAAAAATACAGGACAGCAACCGGTCCTGTAAATACGATCATTGCCGGAAGTTCGATGGGCGGGCTCATTAGTTATTATGCTGCACTGCTTGAGCCGGACATTTTTGGCAAGGCCGGTATTTTTTCTCCTTCATTCTGGACCAACCCTTCCATCGGGTCTTTTACCGATTCACTGGCAGGCAGGGTCAGCAGTAAATTCTTTTTTTATGCAGGGGAGAAGGAGAGCGATAACATGGTCGCTGATATGAAAGCTGTGCAGGAAGTTTTGGGAGAAGAATCATCAGCGATGATCTATTCAGTCATAGATCCCCAAGGTGAACATAATGCAAGATCCTGGCGTAAATGGTTTGCAGAATTCTATGTGTGGATGATGGCAGATGGCTTTAATACCGTGATTAAACTGAAAGATTGATCAGATAATATAACAACTTCCCTGGATGGCCAATTCTGTATTTGCAAAAATGCCCGATGTTTCATTTAAGAACTCATCCAGGTTTTCATACTTCGAAGAAAAATGGCCTATCAATAATCTTTTAGCTCCGGCCCTTTGTGCAATAGCGCCTGCTTGTATGGTGGTGCTGTGATAACGGGCAGCCGCTCTTTCGTGCAGATCTTTTAAATAAGTAGTTTCGTGGTAGAGCAAGTCAACACCCTTTATCTTTTCGCAAATGTTTTCATCATAAATAGTATCTGCACAGTACGCATAAGATTTTGGTTTGGGTCCGGGTATTGTCACTTCATCATTGGGTACGATAGTACCTTTTTTATTTGCGTAGTCAAAACCCTGCTGAAGTTTTTCATAAAAGGCTGCAGGTATTTCATATATCTTGGCTCTTTCAGCATTTACTTTTCTCAGGTTTCTTTTTTCCTGGAACAAAAAACCCCAGCAAGGAATTCTATGTTGCACTTTAAAGCACCTGACCATTATTTTTTTTTCATCAACGATCAGGCCTTCATTCTCCAGGGGATGAAAATGCAGGGTATAGGATAAATGTGTGGCTGCAAAATTCAGCTGCAACCTGATCAGTTGCTCCAGCTCAGGAGGTGCATGTAAATGCAGGTCCTGTGTACGGTTAAGCAGGCTCATACTGGTCAGTAATCCAATTAAACCAAAATAGTGATCGCCATGCAGGTGAGAGATGAAGATGTGATTTATTTTACTGCGTTTTATCTTGTATTTGGAAAGCTGCATTTGCGTTCCTTCTCCACAATCGATCAAAAAATTCTCTTCCATGGTTTGTAAAACCTGGGCAGTGGGGTTCCTGTCAAAAGCAGGGATGGCAGAATTGTTTCCAAGTATAGTTATTGCAAGCAAAGCGGTATGTTTAAGAATTTGAGGTTTGATGTTTGAAGTTGGGGTTATGTTTCAGTGAAGTCTAAACCTCAAACCACAAACTTCAAACTTTTTATTCATCTCCCAATAGTTCTCTTTCAATTTCTTCCATTTGCACAATGTCCCATGCTTCGCTTTCCGAAGGAGTAGTATTCATTACTTCTAAAAGTTCTTTCTTGTCCAGCAATTGTTGTACGGCAGGTTGCAGGCTACAGATAACAAAGGAAACATTCTTTTCATAAAATTGTTGTTGAATACCGGCAATATTTTCTGCTATTGACTCATCAACAGATTGAACGGTATGCATATTTAAAACAATATGTGGTATGTCTTTTTGCAGGTAACCAAGCAACAAATGACTAAGTTCATCTGTCATATTAACAGATAAATGCGCTTCTTCCGGCGTAATAACAGTAAATCTTTCTTTGGTATCTATTTTGACATTCATGACCTATAGGGAAGTTTATAGTCAACTGTTCTTTGTAAAGTAAAGGAAATTTTATTATTGTTCGTTTAGAAAACAGGGGTTTAAAGAAAAAAATCCCCAGAGGATTTCGGTGTTAGAAACGGATAAAAAGGCTGGTTTTAACTTTTTAACATATTAACATTTCCTGTTTGCAGCAAACTATATCTTTGAAATTATCGTTATTATTGTACAAGCTAAATTCAATATAAGATGGATAATAATTTTTCAGCACAGGTAAAAGAAATAATCTCCTATAGCCGGGAGGAGGCACTCAGGTTGGGAAACGATTTTATTGGAACAGAACATTTGGTACTAGGGTTGATCAGAGACGGGGAAAATACAGCTGTTAAAATTTTAAAATCACTCAATATAGACCTCTTTGAATTGCGTAAAGAGATTGAAATTGCCGTAAAGGACAAAACCGGTAAGAATATCGCCAACATTAATTCACTTCCACTAACCAAGCAGGCCGAAAAGGTGATCCGTATCACTGTTTTGGAGGCTAAAGCACAAAAAAGCGCCCTGGTAGAGAGTGAGCACCTCATGCTTTCGATATTAAAGAATAAAGAAAATATTGCCACACAGATCTTGAACCAGTTTGATGTGGATTATGACGTATTTAAGAATGAGTTGGGATTTGTAACCAGCAATCCGCCGGCAGCCGAATTCAGCGATGAAGGAGATGATGATTTTGATGAAGAAAGAAAACAATACGGTCAGCAAAAATCTCAGCGTGCAGGTGCAGCCAATCAGCCCAAAACAAAGACACCCGTACTTGATAATTTCGGCAGGGATATTACACGCCTTGCTGAGAATGGTTCCCTTGACCCGATCGTAGGAAGAGAAACTGAAATTGAAAGGGTGTCCCAGATACTTTCTCGCCGTAAAAAAAATAATCCCATTCTTATTGGTGAGCCTGGTGTGGGTAAAACAGCTATAGTAGAGGGTCTGGCGCTACGCATTGTACAACGTAAAGTATCCCGTGTTTTATTTGATAAAAGAGTAGTAAGCCTCGACCTGGCAGCGCTTGTTGCCGGAACCAAATACCGTGGACAGTTTGAGGAAAGGATGAAAGCGATAATGAATGAACTGGAAAAGAACAGGGATGTGATTTTATTTATTGATGAGATACATACCATCGTTGGTGCAGGTGGCGCCAGCGGCTCACTGGATGCATCTAATATTTTTAAACCGGCATTGGCCAGGGGCGAACTGCAATGTATCGGTGCATCTACACTGGATGAATACCGTATGCATATTGAAAAAGATGGGGCATTGGACCGCCGTTTTCAAAAAGTAATTGTTGAACAGCCTTCCGTTGAAGAAACAATTGAGATTTTAAACAACATAAAAAATAAGTACGAAGATTACCATAACGTTACATACAGCAAAGATGCCATTGATGCCTGTGTAAAACTGAGCGATCGTTATATGACCGACAGGCTTTTACCAGACAAGGCTATTGATGTATTGGATGAAGTGGGTGCAAGAAAGCATATAAAAAATATCAATGTACCTCCTGAGATCATTGAACTGGAGAAAAAGATTGAAGATATCAAGCTGGAAAAGAACAAGGTTGTAAAAAGCCAGCGGTTTGAAGAAGCGGCTTCGTTAAGGGACACTGAAAAACGTTTGCAGGAGGAGTTGGAAAATGCAAAGAATGCCTGGGAAGAAGAAAGCAAACACAAGCGTTTTCCGATCGAAGAAGAAGATATTGCCGAAGTGGTTTGTATGATGACAGGTATTCCTGTAAAACGTATGGTGCAGGCAGAAACTGAAAAACTTCGCCGCATGGCAAACGACCTGCAGGGAGCTGTGGTTGGGCAACAAGATGCTATTTCAAAAGTAGTAAAGGCGATTCAGCGTAACCGGGTAGGATTAAAAGATCCTAAAAAACCAATTGGTACATTTATTTTCCTTGGCCCCACCGGCGTTGGTAAAACAGAACTGGCAAGGGCATTGGCAAGACATATGTTCGATAGTGATGATGCCCTCATACGGATTGACATGAGTGAATACATGGAAAAATTTACCGTAAGCCGTCTAATTGGTGCACCTCCGGGTTATGTAGGTTACGAAGAAGGCGGACAATTAACAGAAAGGGTACGTCGTAAACCATATTGTGTCATCCTGCTTGATGAAATAGAAAAAGCACATCCTGATATCTATAATATTTTGTTGCAAGTACTGGATGATGGGCAATTGACAGATGGTATGGGCCGTAAAGTTGATTTTAAAAATACGCTTATCATCATGACATCAAATATTGGTGCCCGCCAGTTGAAGGATTTTGGTGATGGTGTTGGTTTTGCTACTGCCAACAGGATAGAGAATGCTGATGAAAATAATAAAGCAGTAATTGAAAAAGCGCTCAAACGTACTTTCAGCCCTGAGTTTTTAAACAGGATAGATGATGTGGTTGTCTTCAATTCATTGACCAAAGAAAACATTTTTGAGATCATTGATATTTTAATGCAGGGTGTAATGAAAAGGTTAACCAATCTTGGATTTACCATGGAATTGACTGAGGCTGCCAAGAATTTTATTGCAGAGAAAGGGCATGACCCTCAATTCGGTGCAAGACCACTTCATCGTGCCATTCAGAAATACCTGGAAGATCCGCTGGCCGAAGAGATACTGAATATGAACATTAAGAACGGAGATATTATGGTTGCCGGCCTGGATGAATCAGGTGAAAAAATAAAATTTAGTTTAAAGCAAGAAGAAAAAAAGAAAGAAAAGAAATCGGAAGTTTAACTAATAACTTCCAGTATGAGTTATAGATGCCACCCGTAATAACGGGTGGCTTTTTTATTTAAAATTCATTTTGAATTGGTGTTTTTTTAAGCCATTTTTGCCATATCATGAGTAGTAAGATAATTGTAACAATTGATGGCTGGTCATCCTGCGGAAAAAGTACGCTGGCTAAACAATTGGCTAAGGAGCTAGGTTATGTATATATAGACAGCGGTGCCATGTACAGGGCTATCACGTTATATTTTTTAAGGAACCATATAGACTGGACTGATGTAAATGAAGTGAATAATGCATTAAAGGATATAGTTATTGAATTCCAGCATAATGAAACATCTCAACAATCGGAAGTTATATTGAACGGAGAGAATGTAGAATATGTGATACGTGACCTGGTGATTGCAGAAAAAGTGAGCGATGTGGCAGCCATAAAAGAAGTAAGAACATTCGCAGTAGCACAGCAGCAGAAATTGGGTAAGAAAAAAGGGATAGTTATGGATGGAAGAGATATAGGAACAACTGTATTTCCCAAAGCAGAATTGAAAATATTCATGACCGCTGATACTGCTGTAAGGGTAGAAAGGCGATTTAAGGAATTGTATAGCAAGAATCCAAACGTCAGCATTGAAGAAGTTAAAAGTAATCTTGAAATGCGTGATTATATCGATTCGAACAGGGAGGTAAGCCCCTTGCGAAAAGCGAAGGATGCCATAGAAATAGACAATACTAGTATGAGCATGGATGAACAATTAGCAATTGCATTGGAACTGGCAAAAAAGAAAATTTCTCGTTAATACCCGATAACTGTAAAAACAGGATATACTCAAAAACTAATGAAATAAATTTTAAATACGGGGGATTTTGCCGGGTACAGGTTCGATACTGAACGTAAAATAATGTGGAAATAGATAATACGAACTTAGTAAAGAGTAATTTGACTATACTTAATATAGGGAAGTTGAGAAAAAAATTTTTGAAAACACTTGCATAAGTAAATCTCAATACCTACTTTTACAACTCCTCCAATGAAAATCCTGATATAATACAGGATTATTTTTTTTCATTTAATATCCGGCTGAAGAATTTTATTTCCTATTAATTATCTGAAGGTAAATGCTGTATAATGCATTGTGTGACAAGTATATCCTTAAGAAAAACTCCTGAATCCACGCCTTAGAATACCTTTTAACAGGAACCAGTTTTTAATACCTCTATATATCTTCCAATACCACTGAAGGGTCTTTAATTGTCCATTTGACAATGCTTATTTCTAATTAAACCGAACACAAGATGAAAAAGACCTCTACTCCGCATACAAGCATATCATTATGCCTGATTATATTCCTGGGTACTTTTTTTGTTGGTATCAGTAAAACATCCGGCGCTTATGAGAAACAGAGTTTGAGCATAGGTGATGTTTGTTATAATCATGGCGAAATTTTGACTGGAGCAGGTAATTTACCGGTTGTATTAACACCTTTAAAAGGATATTATTCGAAAGGAGTGTCGCATTTATACTGGAAGAGTTTGCAAGAGAGTAACAGCAGTCATTTTGAAATTGAGCGCAGCAGTGATGGAATTGAGTTTGAAATAGTCGGTAAAGTTATTGCCAAAGGCAGTAGCGACAAAGAAGTTAATTATAATTATGATGACATCAGGGCAAATGCGGGCTTAAATTATTACAGGCTTAAATTATTAGATAAGGACGGGAAATATCAATACAGTAATATTGAGTTGTTGACTGTGAATATTGAAGGAATTAATGTTACTGCCATTTACCCGACTCCTTTCACAGATAAGGTTAATGTAGTTGTTTCAAGTGAGACCAGGGCACAAAGTAATATTGATCTATTTGACAACACCGGTAAATTATTAATTAGTCAGCGGTCTGTCTTAAATAAAGGTGTTACCAATTTATCAATCGATAATCTCGATAGGCTGGCAACAGGGATGTACCTCATTAAGGTTCAGGCAGGTGATGTAATAGTTACAAAAAGAATAATAAAATAATTAAAAGATATAGATAACCAAGCACAAACAAAGATGCCCCCCGTTACCTAAACGGGGGCTCTTTTATTCAGGAGGTTCATGAAAAACTATGAATCAGTTCCTTGCTGCCTGAAGTAACCGGGAAAAAGGAGGCGATCTTATTTATCACCTCTTCCACCAATGCATCAGGGCAACTTGCCCCGCTGGTGATCAGAATTTTTAGCCCTTCTGTATGTGGCAAAAAATTCTCCGTTAATACTTCTTGCCTGGTATGCAGGTTGTAATGAAGTATTTTTTGGGATGAAATAATTTTCTCCTCTGAGTTGATAAAATAAGTTGGTAGTTTTTCTTCACACAATTCCACCAAATGAGAAGTATTGCTGCTGTTATAGCCTCCGACTACAATGGCAAAGTCAGCTTTGGTTTCTAACAAACCATAAACAGCAGACTGGTTATCGTTGGTTGCGTAGCAGAGGGTATCCCTGGTATCGGCAAACCTTTCCTCAATTGTAGCTTCATCCAACCCATATTTCTGTAACATTACCTGTTTCAAAAAATCAGATATGGCCTGGGTATCGCTGGCCAGCATGGTTGTTTGATTTACTACGCCGATGCGCTGCAGATCTTTTATGACATTAAAACCGGCAGAAAATTTTCCAGCGAATTCCTTCTCAAAAGAATCAGCATTTTTTTCACCTGTAATATACTTGCTCAAATTAATGGCATCAGCCATATCATTTACAATAACAGTAGGAGTATGCACTGAGGCATGTGAGAAAGTGGCCCTTGTCTCTTCGTGAGTAGGTTTACCATGTACAATAACCGTGTAATTATTTTTCGCTATCTGTTCACTCCGGTTCCATACCTTCTCCACAAAAGGACAGGTTGTATTATACTTATGCGTGGGAATACCAATATCTTCAAGCCTCTTTTCAATAGCCAATGTAGTACCAAATGCAGGAATGATCACTATATCATCTTTTGTCAAATATTCAAAAGGAATGACCTGTTTGCCATTGGTATCCTGTAAAAACTGTATACCTTTTTCCAGCAGGTCGGCATTCACCTGTGGGTTATGGATCATTTCACTAAGTAAAAAGATCCGTTTACCAGGATTTTCTTCAATTGTTCTGAATGCTATCTCAATGGCATTTTCAACGCCATAACAAAAGCCAAAATGCCGTGCCAAATAGATTTGTAAGGGCCCAAAATCCAGCAGGGTAGGGCTAAAATCTTTTTTCATCTTGTCCTGCTGCCTTCGTTTGCTTTTTATTGCGGCAATTAAAGGGCTGCGGTAAATTATGGGAACATTAAATGTCTTCATTGTAAAGTATAACAACGGCAAAGGTACATTGTTGAACCTGAAAATATCATTCCCTGTTTTTTAGAAAGCAGTCTTACATTTGAATAGCAAAAGGCAAATATGAGTAAACTATCTTTTACAAGGGCAGACTGGTTAGCTTCCACCAATATTTATGAAGTTAACATTAGGCAGTATAGTGCTGAGGGCACCTTTAATGCTTTTGCAAAAGAATTGCCCAGGCTGAAAGATATGGGAGTGGAGGCCCTCTGGTTTATGCCTATACATCCAATTGGAATTATTAACCGAAAAGGAAAAATGGGAAGTTACTATTCCATTAGAGATTATAAGACCACAAACCCCGAATTTGGTACACCGGATGAATTCAAAAGTCTTATTACACAAGCCCACCAATTGGGTATGAAGGTAATTATGGATTGGGTGGCAAACCATGCTTCCTGGGATAATGTATGGACAATTGACCATCCTGAATATTTTGAAAGGGACAATGCCGGAAATTTTAAACCGCCTTATGACTGGACTGATGTTATTCAAATAGACCATTCAAGTATTGCAGAACAGGATGCAATGATTGATACCATGAAATTCTGGGTCATTAATTTTGATATTGATGGTTTCCGTGCCGACCTTGCCCATCTAACTCCTCTTGAATTCTGGAGAAAAGCAAGAACCGCAATTGAACCGATAAAACCGGGTTTGTTTTGGCTGGCAGAAACAGAAGAAATCAGTTACCATGAAGTATTCGATGCTTCTTTTACCTGGGAATGGATGCATTGCACCGAAAATTATTATAAAAAGCAAACTGGTTTGGGAAGCCTCTATCATACGTTGCAGAAATATGAGAACACTTTCTCAGCTTCAGCCCATCGTATGTATTTCACCAGTAATCACGATGAAAACACCTGGAATGGTACGGAATATGAAAAATATGGAGATATGGCAAAGGCTCTTGCAGTATTCAGCATTACGTGGAGTGGAATACCTATGATCTATAGTGGCCAGGAAATGCCCAATTTCAAACGGTTGGCGTTTTTTGAAAAAGATCCTATCGATTGGAAAGGAGGGTATACATTACATGACTTTTACAAAACACTTTTAAAACTTCGCAAAAGAAATCCTGCACTTCGCAGTGCTTGTTCTGAGGCTAGAACCCGGATTATTGAAACGAGTGATGAGAAAAGTATAATGGCTTATTTAAGAAAGAATAAGAATGATGAGGTTTTAGTCTTTCTTAATTTAAGTGGAAAGAGGACAGGCTTTTCCATCAAAGATCAATTCGTGAAAGGGAATTTTGTGAATGTATTTACCGGGGTAGAAAATCATCTTGCAACTGATACATTTATTGAGATACAACCCTGGAATTTTTTGGTATATGAGAAAATAGTTAGCTAAAAATAATAAGGGTGACAACCTGCTGCCACCCTTATTATTACTTTGCTTAAATTCTGAATTAGTTATCGCCTAAAGAGATTGGGTATTCATATACACCATCATAGCCGGGGTAAAATCCACTGATGGTTATATTTTTATTAGTACCTACGGCAGCTTTCATTTCATCAACAGTCTTTACATCTTTATCATTTACTTTTAAAATGATAAAACCATCTTTCATTCTTGTCTGGTCGTTTAAAGCGCCTTCATTTATTTTCTTTACAACCACACCGCCAGGTACACCATACTCCCGGGCTTTCTTTGGATCCAGAGCCACCAGGTCTGCGCCAAGGCTTTCCAATACAGCATCGGCCTTTACAATTTCATAATTGCCTGCTTTGTTTTTAAGTGTAACAACAACTGTATTTTCTTTGCCATTACGGGTGTAAGTAACGGGCAATTTATCACCCGGCTTATAACGGCTTATCAGCCCCTGCATTTCGGCGCCACTTGTTACTTCTGTGCCGTTTATTTTTTTAAGTACATCACCCTTGCGTATCCCCGCAGCATAAGCTCCACCATCTGTAGGAACATCAGAAGCATAAATACCTTCCACTCCTTCAGGAATACCCTGTCTCTTTTTTTCTTCTTCTGAAAGATCGCCAGCGTTCACAAAACTTACACCCAAAAATCCTCTTTGCACACTGCCGAATTTGATCAGGTCATCAACCACTTTTTTTACAATGTTCACCGGGATTGCATAAGAGTAACCTGAATAATAACCGGTTGGTGAAGCAATAGCTGAATTAACACCGATGAGTTTACCATCGGTATTGATAAGAGCACCGCCACTGTTACCCATGTTCACTGCGGCATCTGTTTGAATAAAAGATTCCACACCGGTCCTTGAATCTCCGTTCTTATCTTTATTGAAACCAAGCGTTCTTGCTTTCGCACTTACAATACCTGCGGTAACTGTTGTTTCCAGGTTCAGTGGATAACCAATAGCCAGTACCCATTGACCTATTTTAACGTCATCAGAGTTACCATACAGCAGGAAAGGTAATCCGGCAGCTTCTACTTTGATCACTGACAGGTCGTATGAAGGATCGGTACCTACAATTTTTGCTTTATACGATTTTTTATTGTTGAGGGTAACTGTTATTTCATCAGCGTTTTCCACAACGTGGTTGTTGGTAACAATATATCCATCATCACTGATGATAACGCCTGAACCACTTGCCCTTTGTTCGGGTATTATATTGCGCCCCCTGCCGCCAAATAACTGGCTGAACATATCGTCATCAAAAAGGTCACTAAATGGATTATTAGGTTGCTGTTTGCGGGGCAAGCTGTTATTTACCTGCTTTGCATTTGTTTTTGTTTTGATATGCACTACGGCAGGTGTGGCCGTCTCTGCAGGAGTAGTGAAATCGGCAACACCATTTGGAGTATTATTACCGTCAAGTAAGCCGGCATACTTATAGTTGGCCGGAATTACTCCGGGTTGCTGCCCTGCATAGGATAAATCTTTCTTAGAAAAAATTCCATAACCCCAAATGACTGCAAGGGTGGTTACAGCACTAAGTACAACTGTAAATAAAATTTGTTTCAATTTCATTTTCTTAAGGTTTTATTTAATTCAACAATTTTATAGTTTTTAAAGGCTTGCTTTTACTCATCAACTCCCGTGCCTGCCGGTACAAAATAACGAAGCCCTGTCAAAATGCGTTTTACCAACTGCCATCTTTAACAATTAATTAGGAAGGATTTCGTAGATCATTTTTCAACAATAATTCTTCCTTTTCATCTTTGCTACAATCTCCGCTTCACCTTCTCCTCTTGGAGAGGGGTGGAATGAGGTCATAAAGTTAGCAAAAATTGCATACTATCAATTCCATCTGCATAATCCAGCAATCCCGGCCTTTGTGCAAGGCCAAATGGGGTTCCATTATTGCCGGTAATGCACTGTATATCGTCATTGCCTGATAACACTTTGATCAGCTCTTGATAATCCTTATAATAACTATAATTCAACCGGCTTATTGCTGAAAAAATGGCATTATCTTCTATCATCAAAGTACTCCCGTTCGTCATGTAATACTTGTTATTCAACAGGGCAATGGAAAGCTGGTAATCGTAATTGTTCTTGTATTTATGATGGTCTGCAAAATGCTTGTATTTATTAAAAGAATTCAGTAGCGGGACAAAATCGTATCCTTCAGGAACAAATAGCTGGGTCACATTCCTGCAACCCAGGCCAAAGTACTGGTGTATATCGTCTGAAAGATTATCTAATTCTTCTGAGGTCTCATTGCCGGTTAAAATACCAACAGATGTCCTGTTGCGGCGGATGATATTGGGGTATTTGGAAAAGTATTGCTCAAAATATCTAGCCGAATTATTACTACCGGTAGCGATATAGGCATCGCATCCTTTAAGTATTTCTAAAAACTGTATCTTCTTTTCTGTTTCCGGCTCCCATTCTGCTAATTTTTTTGCCAGGTGCTTAAACAGTATGTCATCTTTAGAGGAAAGTTTTACCGTTTGTTTATGGCCACTGATGAATACACATAAAAAATCATGAAACCCAACCAGTGGAATATTCCCTGCCATCACAATGCCAATGTTTTTGCCACCTACATTGTCATCCAGGTGATAATGTTTTGCCCATTGCTCCAGTTTTTCTTTATGTAAAAATTCGGTGCAGATATTTTGTACAGCCAGGTCAATGAATTCCGGCGTAAACCACCCATTGTGAGCAAAAGCTCTTGCCCTGGTATTTTGCCATTCCTCTCCTCCCTCCATCAAATATTTTTGCAAGTGTTGTAATAATTCAATTCGATTTTGTAAATTCATATTGTTATCATTAAATTGCACTTGCCTTTCATAGGTAAGTTTAAAAAAACAAAATTACAACAGATGGCTATAAAGATTACAGAAGAATGTATAAACTGCGGCGCCTGTGAGCCCGAATGTCCTAACAATGCTATTTATGAAGGTGGTGTAGAGTGGGCTGTGGCCGATGGAACAACCGTTAAGGGTATGTTTACCCTGATGGATGGCACACAGGTTGATGCTGACCAACGCAATGCACCGGTTAGTATGGATATCTATTATATCACACCTAATAAGTGTACCGAATGCCAGGGATTTCATGAAGAGCCACAATGTGCTGCAGTTTGCCCGGTTGACTGTTGTGTACCTGATGAAATGTATAAAGAGACCGTTGATGAATTGCTGGCTAAGAAGGATAGAATGCATGTGTAGAACATGAGGGGTGAATGGTGAGGCATAAGTTTGGTGCTGTTAATATAAATGCAGACAGTCTTACTTAAAAAAAACTCACGGTTGACGACTCGCCCTCAAGAATAAATTTTTATAAGGCCTGACGGCCTGTTTAGAGGCAGGTGATATTTCCTGCAACGCGGCGAGGGTATTGAAAAATACTTTCGCCTTTTTGTTTCAGCTGATTTTTATTAAATTGTTCTATGAATAAGTTTTTATTTGGCACCGGGATACTGTTCTTATCAGTCTCCTGCAATTTTTTCAAAAAAAAAGAACCGGTACCCACCGGCACAGCTCTCGATAAAATAAACATGATGGATGCCGACAGGGCCTTTTCAAAAATGAGTGAAGAAAAGGGAATGAAGAACGCCTTTCTGGAATATATTGACAGCAATGGCGTCTTGCTCCGTTCAAATCACCTGCCCATTGTTGGCGCTGATGCCATTGACTATCTCATTCAGCAAAATGATTCCACTTACATTTTAAAATGGGAGCCTAGGAATGGTACGGTAGCTCATTCCGGCGAACTGGGCTATACCTATGGTATTTACGCATTAAAGCCAACCGATAAGGATACCATCATTTACGGAACCTATGTAAGCATCTGGAAAAAAGATTCAAAAGGCAATTGGAAGTATGTTCTGGATTCGGGAAATGAGGGTATTGGAGAGGAGCAGTAAGTTTGAAGTTGGAAATCAAGGTCTGAGATACTAAATCGTTGCAATTAAGTTAAACTACCGGAATTTATAATACAAAGGCGCTTAAACTAAAATACGGCCAACATTTTTTCGTTTCTTTGTTAAAACAATCCATTATATCAGAATGAAGAAAAAAATAGCACTTATTACCGGGGGCTATTCCGGTGAAGCAGTTATATCCTACAAAAGCGCCTCTTCCATTGAAAAAAATATAGATGATACCAGGTGGGATTGTTATAAAATAGACATCAATCCCCAGGGATGGAATTATCTTTCGCCTGATGGGAAAAAAATACCGGTAGATAAAAATGATTTCTCTGTTACTATAAATGGTAATAAGGTAAACTTTGATGCTGTATTGGTAAGCCTGCATGGTACTCCCGGTGAGGATGGAAAACTACAAGGTTATTTTGATACCATGAATATTCCGTACAGCAGTTGCGATACGGCTACTTCGGCTCTTACCTTTAATAAACGATATACGGTTGCTGTTGCTTCTTTTGCCGGAATGCATGTAGCAAAATCGGTTCACCTTTTCAAACATATACCGGTTACGCCGGACCAGGTATTAAAAGAATTGAAACTTCCTGTTTTTGTAAAACCAAATAACGGGGGCAGCAGTATTGGAATGAGTAAGGTAAAACAGGCAGGTGAATTACAGGCAGCATTGGATAAAGCATTTAAAGAAGATGACCAGGTATTGGTGGAAGAATTCATTAAGGGGAGGGAATTAACCATTGGTGTTTTTAAATCAAAAGGAGAAATAATAGCCTTACCGATAACAGAGATCATTGCTAAGAATGAGTTTTTTGATTTTGAAGCCAAGTATGAAGGCGCCAGCGATGAGATAACCCCGGCAGTAATTGATGAGTCCATTGCCGAAAAAGTAAGGACCGAAGCGAGGAAAGCTTATGCTATTTTTAATTGCAGGGGTATAGTACGTATCGATTTTATTTATGACGAGGTTTCAGGTAATCCCTTCATGCTGGAAATAAATACAGTGCCCGGGCAAAGTGAGGCCAGCCTTGTTCCCCAGCAGGTTGTTGCCATGGGCTGGACATTGAAGCAATTCTATTCGGCCCTGATAGAAGAATGTTTTTATAAAGCCTGATTAAATTAAAATTATAAATTCACAGCGTGTTTAAATTTATTACAAACCGGCCTTTTTGGGTAAATCTCCTGGCAGCCATTGTCATTGCTTTACTGTTTTTGTTTTTGTTTTTGAAAATGTTGGGACTTATCACCCGGCACGGGGCCTATTTAAAAGTTCCGGCCGTTACAGGGATGAAAACAGATGAAGCTGTAAAGCTGCTCGAAAAGCAGGGATTTGATGTATATATCCAGGATTCAGTTTTTACTGATACAGCTGCAAGAGGAATAGTTTTAAAACAATTACCGGATCCGGATGCTACAGTGAAAGTTAACCGTACCGTTTTTATTACTGTTAACCGCCTTGTGCCGCCCATGGTCGATATGCCAAGACTGGAAGGGCAGAATCTTTCCTTTGCTTTAAAGATATTAGAACGCAGTCACCTGAAATTGGGAGATACTATTTATAAACCAGACTTTATGATGGGCTCAGTTTTGGAGCAGCATTATAAAGGAGCAAGAATTCCCGAAAAAACAAAGATACAATGGGGTAGTAGTATAACACTTATTATAGGTGGCGGATTGGAAAACCAGCAAATGCTGGTACCTGCATTGGTGGGGATGACATACGGGGAAGCCAAGGCTTACCTGGATCAAAACAATATCGGGTTGGGCGCCGTGATCCCCGATGGAAGAATAACTGATACTGCCGCAGCTTTTGTGTTCAAACAAAGGCCCGACCGTTTTGATGCTGATCAAAAACCCATGTTCATACAATCAGGACAGCTTATGGATATCTGGATATCTCAAGCAATGAAATTTCCTGTGGACAGCGTAACTGCTAAACAATAAAACTAATTGCTATGACTATTATTAATGTTGATGAAGTTAAAGCCCGTTTGGATGCAGGCGATAAACTCAATTTAGTTGATGTGAGGGAAGCTGATGAACGTGCCGAATTCAATATCGGTGGAAACTTTTTGCCATTAGGAAACATCCAGATGATGCAGGTAGAGGATATTGAACATTTAAAAAACGAGGAAGTGATCTGCTATTGCCGTAGCGGTAACCGCAGTATGCAGGCATCCCTGATGCTGGAAACTTTTGGGTTTAGCAATGTTAAGAATCTGCAAGGCGGTATGAATGCGTGGCGGGAGAAATATGCATGAGTTGCAAGCCTGAGGCTTCAAGGGTTAAGTCTTTTGAATAAAAGATTCTTCAATCTTTCAAAGTATCTCTGGTTAATATGCTTATCCCTTGTGGCTGTTTAAAATCTCAAATTCACGCCAAGCATAAAATTAAACCCCGCCATTGGGAAATAATAATTTTCGGTCGTTAACTCTCCTCCATAAATATAACTGAAACTATACCCGTTTGGTTCATACTTTTTGTTGAAAACATTGTTGAACTGAATTATGATATAGGTTTCTTTAAATATTTTTTTCTCCAGCAAATAACTTAGCCGTATATCCTGTACATAATAAGGATTCAGGCTTCTTGATCTTTGTGCTGTGTTGTCAAGGTATTGCCTGCCCACATATTTGCTTAGCAAACTTATCTCCCCGTTTTTAATGGGTATAAAATTTATACTTCCTCCGGCAATAACCGATGGTGAAAATGAAATGTCTGTTTTGCTATAGAATTTTGTTTGCTGTCCGCCATTGTCATAGTCATCAACATACTCAGTAAAGTCTTTTATTTTGTTTTCGCTCAAGGTCATGTTAGCTGAAATATTCAACCAGTTGGTGATATTGGTTTTTCCCTGCAACTCAATTCCGGCACGATAACTTTTTGGAATATTGGTCCTGGTATAAGCGCCAACATCATTTATTTTACCCGTTAATACCAGTTGATCATGATAATGCATGTAGTAGAAATTGAGCCCGAAAGAGCAGTTTGCCTTCTTCTTTTCAACACCAAATTCAATGTCATTTAATTTTTCCGGCTTTGGACGCTGTGTTGCGCCGGCTTCAAAGTCATCCCGGTTTGGCTCTTTGCCGGCCCGTGCATAAGACATATAAGCTTGCCAGCCGTTTTTGTTATAGGTGATGCCCAGTTTAGGATTTAAAAATGTGTAATGCTCATCCACTTTTAAAGCGGGGTTATCACGAAATCCATGAATTGTGTAATTGATATTTCTTACCTGTACATCCACAAAACTCTGCCAGTGTCCACTCCATTGTTGTGTCCATTTACTGTATAACGACAGGTCTTTTTTATATGCAGGCAGGTTGTACCAGCGGTAATTGGCAGGAACAGCGCCTTGAACTTTTGTCCAAATGATCTCGCCATAGTGTTTTCCATTATAAGCATTATACCCACCACCAAAAATCAACTGAGTTTTTTTCTTCTGATATTGTAATGAGAATATGCTGCCAAAAAAATAATTATCAAGCCAAAGCCTTCTGACGAGATCAGTTCGTTTGATCGTGGTTGTACCGTCAAAATAATCGGGGAGGTTATAATCCGCCAGTTTTTTATTGGCTTTATATTGTTCATAATAACCCTTGCCACGAGTCAGGAAAACAGCCACATTTCCTTTCCAGAAATTATTGAATTTCCGGTTATAGAAAAGCTGGTAGTGGGTTTGTACATAATTATCAGTTTCGTTATCGTACGGCTCCCCGGGCTTTTCAGTTCCGCTGGGGTTATAGGTCCTGTGTGTAGCCAGAAGGTTTTCTGCTACCCCATTCCATGCCTGGTAAGTTTTTTCTTTGCCCGAAAAAATATTCAACCGCAAAGAGTTCTTGTCATTTACAAAAGCAGTGCTTACATAAAAAGACCTCAGGTTGCTTTTAGCCCGGTCAATATATCCATTGCTTCGGATACTGCTCAACCTGCCATCAATGGTAAAATGTTTTTCTATGATACCGCTGCCAAACTGAATATTGTTTTTATGGGTATTGAATGAACCATAGCTGTTATTAGTTGCCACATAAAAAGCCTTATTCACTTCGTTGGTGAACAAATTGATAGTGCCGCCAAAAGCACCGGCCCCGTTTGTAGAAGTGCCTATACCACGCTGAACCTGGATACTGCTTGCAGATGAAGCAATGTCCGGAAGGTCAACGAAGAATGTACCCTGGCTTTCTGCATCGTTATATGGGATACCATTTAGTGTAACATTTATCCTGCTGGCATCTGTACCACGTATTCGTATGCCGGTATAGCCTACACCATTGCCTGCATCGGAATTAATAACTACTGAAGGAGTTTCATTTAAAAGAAAAGGAAGGTCTTGCCCAAGATTTGTTTTGGCCATTTCTTTTTTGGTAAGATCGGTCTTTGCAAATGGTGCTTTCTCGGCTGCCCTGATGGCTTGTACCTCAACAGGCTGCAACAAAGCCGTATCATTGAATTTCTTTTCTTTTTGTGCATATAACTGGATTCCGCAGGTGCATAGCAATGCACCAAAAAACAATTTCTTCATCCCGGTAAAATTTATGCTGAACATCCGGAGGAGTATGATCCGGCGTAAAAAGGTATCTCCCTTCGCAGGTATTATCCTGAGCAGGTTATACGGGTATAATCTCAGCCTTCAGCCAATTGGAAAAAAGCACCCCGGAAATTCAGACGGTTAATAAGAGCTTTAACGGGACAAAGATAGGGTAGTTTGGGATATTTTTTTAATATGGTGTAACAAATGGTAATCCTTTACCGTATCACTCCATATAGCCATGAAACTGCCTCACTAAAGCAATCCAGCCAACCGGTTTGATTGCTTTGGTCTGGAAGTTTCATCTTTCATTAATCATAAAATTTAATAAGATGAAAAAATTGTTTCTTTCCCTGGTCACCTTCATTTCATTTGTAGCTTTTGCACAGGACAGTAAGGTAATATCCGACCCAAATGCCAAGGTGCGAACCCTCAATGGTAGCTTTACTGCCATATCGGTTTCAAGTGGCATTGATCTTTACCTTACCCAGGGCAACGAGGAGTCTATTGCGGTGAGCGCTTCTGATGAAAAGTACATGGCCCGTTTTAAAACCGAGGTTGAAAATGGTACATTAAAGATCTATTACGATAATAAAGGTGTTACCTGGACAGCTCATGAAAACAGGAAATTAAAAGCCTATGTCTCCTTTAAAACTCTGCAAAAGCTGCACGGATCTTCCGGTTCGGAAGTTACAGTGAAGGGCAGCATCTCTGCTGATAACCTGGACATGAAATTTACCAGTGGCTCGGGTTTTGAAGGAGAGATAAGTGCAAAGCTGCTTAACGTAGAACAAAACAGCGGATCCGATATCAGTATTTCCGGCAAGGCTGATAAACTTACTATCGATGTAAACAGCGGGGCAAGTTTTAAAGGTTACGGACTTACTGTTGATTATTGCAATGCAGAAGCCAGCAGTGGGGCTGAAGTAAAGATCACTATCAATAAAGAACTCAGTGCAAAAGCAAACAGTGGGGGCGGCATCCGGTATAAAGGGGAGGCACTCATCAGGGACATCAATATCAGCAGCGGCGGTGCTGTTAAAAGAGGTAAATAATCAAACTTTAAAACAACAAAGATGAAAAAGATTTTTTTGTTACTGCTTGTTTTTGCAACAGCAAATATGGCCATGGCTCAAAATGAAATAGTAGTTGACCCGAATGCCACCACAAGAACACTGAATGGAAGCTTTAGTAAGATAAAAATTTCGGGAGGGATTGATCTTTTCCTGTCACAGTCAGATAATGAAGCTGTTGCTGTAAGTGCTTCGGAAGAAAAGTTCAAAGAAGCCATCAAGACTGAAATTGATAATGGTACGCTGAAGATCTATTACGACGGGGATAAAAACTGGAGTTTGAAAAATAAAAAACTGAGGGCCTATGTATCTTTTAAGAGCCTGGAAAAACTAAATGCTTCCGGTGCCTGTGATGTGGTTGTGTCGGGCAATGTATCTGGGGAATCCCTGGATATGCAGTTATCGGGCGCATGTGATTTTAAAGGCATGGTAAAAGTAAATACTCTAAAACTTAACCTGAGTGGTGCGTCTGATGTAAAGATATCCGGTACAGCAAATACGGTGGATATTGAGAGCAGCGGGGCAAGCGATGTTAAAGGATATGAACTGGTAACTGATGTTTGCAATGCCAAAGCATCCGGTGCATCGGATATTAATATCACCGTAAATAAAGAATTGAATGCCCGTGCCAGCGGTGCCAGTGATATCTATTTTAAAGGAACTGCCCTGATAAAAGATATACACAGCAGCGGCTCCAGTACTGTTTCAAGAAAGAGTTGATCGTATTTAGTTGACAGATGGTAGATGATAGAAGTTTGCAAACTTTCATCTGTAATCTAACATCTGTCAACTTATTTACCGAATGCCCATATCAAAAAAGCAGGCAGTTGTTTGCTCCACGTTGCATAATCATGTTTGCCATTAATATCTTCGGAATAAACAATATCATCAGGTAAAACATTTTTACTCTTCAGCAATTCGATAAGATCTTTTGTGTCATCCGTTACATCAATTATCCCGTCCTTATCCCTGTCGCCATCCTCTTCCTTACCGCCGGTATAGAACCAATATTTTAAACCAGGCTTTTTCTTTGATGACCTTATCTTACTAATGATGATCCTGTTTTTATCATCAGAATAATCTGCTGCCTTATCATCCTTGTCACGCCACCAGAATGATCCCGAAAAAACACCCACTTTGTCGATCTTATCGGCATGGTTCCAGGCAATATCAAAAGCAGATAGACCACCCAGGGAACATCCGGCAATAACTACCGAGTTGAATTTACGTACCGTGGCCTTCTTCTTTGCAAAAAAATAGAGCTCATCATTGATAAATTTATCATAGTAAACTGCCTTATCACCCCGGTTCATAAAATCAGGATAATCTGCTACGCCATATTCTTTTGCCCGGTCACCGACTTGAATGCCAACTACCAGCAAAGGTTTAATTAATTTTTTCCGGTACAAACTATCAACTATTTCTCTTATTCTGAATTGCCCCATTTCCTGCCCATCGTTCAGTAATAACAGGTTCAGTTCTGTTTTTTCATCGGGCATCGGCGTATTTATGATGGTCAATTTCACATGTCTTTGCAGGTGGCGGCTATATATTTCGTCTTCCTGCTGTTTTATTTTGCTTTTGCAGCTAAAGCCACAAAAAAGCAGCAAAGCCAGGCTGAACGGGGGCAAATATTTTTTTATCATACTCAAATCTACTGATCAATGTTTATTATTTGGCAAGGAAGCCTCAAAACATTATCTTTGCGCCGCGAAGTAGAGCAGCGGTAGCTCGTCGGGCTCATAACCCGAAGGTCACTGGTTCGATCCCAGTCTTCGCAACAAAAAATCAAATCCTCAACTCATTAAGATTTGAGGATTTTTTATTCTTAGCACAGGTTTGCAGCTAAAGAATTTGACCACCTCCTTCAATTCTATCGCTTCTGGCTTGTAGCTAACAGCTAAAAGTCTTTCAATGAAATCGGGTTTTGTAAACATATTCGGCAAGCCTAATGCAGGCAAGAGTACCTTGCTCAATGCGCTAATGGGCGAGAAAATGGCTATCGTATCCCATAAAGTGCAAACAACCCGGCACCGTATAAAAGCTATTCTTACTGAAAAAGATTACCAGATCATTTTTTCAGATACCCCGGGTATCATCGAACCAAAATACAAGCTGCACGAGAAAATGATGGAAGCTGTAAGAAGCAGCCTTGAAGATGCAGATGTGGCATTGTTGATAACGGATGTAAGGGAAAATGCTGATGACAGCCATGCTGTTTTTTCTTCGCTGCGCCTTAAAGCGCCGGCCATTGTTATTTTAAACAAGGCCGATACGGTTAATGATGAACAACTGAAAACAACCGCTAAGTTCTTTGCGCAACAATCCTATTGCAAGGAAGTAGTTGCCGTATCAGCTTTGAATAAAACAGGTATTGATGAATTAGTAAAGAGCATCCTGAAATATTTACCGGAAGGCCAACCTTTTTATGAAGGTGATGACCTGAGTGATATGCCCACTAAGTTTTTTGTAGGAGAGATCATCAGGGAAAAAATATTTTTGCTTTACGGGGAAGAGATACCTTATCATGCTACAGTACTGGTGCAGGAATTTAAAGAAAAGGCAACCCTCATAAAAATAGCAGCTGAGATCATCGTGCAGCGGGAAACGCAAAAAGGCATCATACTTGGCGGCGGTGGAAGCATGATAAAGAAATTAGGCACCGATGCAAGAAAGGATATTGAATTATTTTTAGGCCGAAAGGTGTTTTTAGAATTGTTTGTAAAAGTGAGGCCTAAGTGGAGGGATAATGAGATGCAGTTGAAGGAATACGGGTATTAATTATTTTGAATTTTAAATGTTGAATGTTATATGCATGCATTTCCATTCAACATGTAATATTTAACATTTCGGGTAATGAGTTTTACAGTAGCAATAACAGGAAGGCCCAATGTGGGGAAGAGTACATTCTTTAACCGTTTGCTGGAACAGCGCAAGGCAATAGTTGATGATGTAAGCGGTGTAACCCGTGACCGGCAATACGGTGTGGCAGAATGGGCTGGAAAGACTTTCAACGTAATTGATACAGGTGGTTTTGTATCTGGCAGCGATGATGTGTTTGAAAGAGAGATACGCAAACAGGTAATGATTGCCGTGCAGGAAGCCAATGCCATTATCTTTATGGTGGATGCTGCAACGGGTATTACTGAACTTGACAATTCAATGGCTGATGTTCTGCGCCGCAGCACCAAACCTGTTTTTTTAGTAGTGAATAAAGTGGATAACCACGAAAGACTTTTGGAAGCCAGTGAATTTTACAGCCTTGGATTTGAGAATATCTTTTTCATCTCTTCATTAAGCGGCACCGGCACCGGCGAAATTTTAGATGCTGTTACTGCTTTGATAAGCGATAAAGATTCCGATGCAACTGCAACAGAAAATGATCTTCCAAAATTTGCGATCATCGGTCAACCCAATGTGGGCAAATCATCTTTATTAAATGCACTGATAGGACAAGAACGAACTATTGTAAGTGACATAGCTGGAACTACAAGAGATACCATTCATACGCACTATAATCTTTTCAATAAAGAATTTATACTGATAGATACAGCCGGTATACGCCGTAAGACAAAAGTGCACGAAGACCTGGAATTCTATTCAGTAATACGGGCTATTAAAGCGGTAGATGAAGCGGATATCTGTTTGTTGATGCTGGATGCAGGTAAAGGGATCACCGCACAGGACCTGGCCATTTTTGCTTTAGCAGTAAAGAAAGGCAAGGGTATTGTTGTGTTGGTAAATAAATGGGATTTGGTTGAGGAGAAAAAAACAAATACGGTCAAAGATTATGAAAAAGAATTAAAAAAGAGACTGGCCCCCTTTTCTGATGTTCCTATTGTTTTTATTTCTGTCACCGAAAAGCAACGCATATTTAAAAGCATTGAACTGGCATTAGAAGTCTTTGAAAACCGTAAACGGAAGATACCTACTTCGCAGTTGAACGAAGTGATGTTGAAAGCTGTAGAAGCATATCACCCGCCAGTAGTAAGAGGCAATTCCATTAAAATAAAATACATCACCCAGTTGCCAACGGCCACGCCAACCTTTGCTTTTTTCTGCAACTATCCTGATGATATCAAGACCCCATATAAAAACTACCTGGAAAACCAGTTGCGTGAAAAATTCAGGTTCAGCGGGGTTCCTGTAAGGCTGTTTTTCAGGAAAAAGTAGTTATTACAGGGTGATAGTAATTTCCGAAGGACTATTTAAAAAAAGATGAATTCATGCTTGCGTATGTAAAAAACGCCGTTTATATTTGCGCCCACAATTAAAAACCAAAAATTAAAAAACAAATGAAAAAATTATTTGCAATTTTAGCTGTTGCTTCAATCATGACAGCTTGTAACAATGGAGGTGAAGAAAAAGCTGCTACTACTGATTCACCGAAAACCGAGAACCCAGTTACTGAAGCTGTTAATGCCGCTGATTCTGCCGGCAAAGTAATGACCAATGCTGCTGATTCTGCCGGAAAAGTAATGACTAATGCTGCTGACTCAGCCGGAAAAGTTGTAGAAAAAGTAAAAGAAGCTGTAAAACACTAATCATACTATTTCTCTTAAAAAGGTCCTTCTGTGAACAACGGAAGGATTTTTTTTACCCAATGTCTCACTTTTAAGCGTGGGTACTCAAAAAATTCAATGCATAACTGACGATTTCTATGTGCAATTATTTCCCCGTAGAAAGCCTGGTTTTTATTCTTGTTAGTGCTTTGACAAAGCTAAGGCAGATATTGAAGCGCTCCCTTACACATGATGATTTTGCCTCTCGTTTTTTAAATAGCAGTAAACCAATCTCTTAATATTTATTTTCTGTTTCGTTTTTGAACAAAAAGAGGCCTGAAAATTCAAAAATCTGAAAAGTTTACCCTTTCTTTGTGCAGTATAATTTTAAAAAAATCGTGGGGTTTTCAATACCGATCAAGGTTATGTTCACACCGCTATTTGATAATTATATTTCGCCCGTCCCTTCTTATTGTAAATCCACCTATTCTTTTAAAATTACACGGGGTCCTTTTCCCAAATTTCATTCGGTTGGTTGCTAAGTTCGTTACTGCTTAACCACCTGATTTTTAAGATCAGCATGTCCTGTGTTTTACCATTTAATTAGTTAATACCATATGATTTTTTGTATGTGGTTATGAACATATCTACAAGCTATACTCTTACTGCAGCAATAAATTATATGCTTAGAGCACTCTCTAAGCTGTTTTTTGTATTCATATTCATTTCAGGAACAATGACTGCCAATGCCCAGGTAGCTGTTACTGTAACAAACCCAACCAATACTACTCCCAACCTTCAACCCACATATACTTCACTGGCGCTTGCCATAACAAACCTTAACCTGATAACTTCTATTTCTGGCCCCGTCACCTTTACTTGTGCTGCATCGGGAGCGGAGACCGCTCCGGTGGGTGGGTATGTTATAAATTTTACGGCATCTACCAGCTCAGTGAACAATGTGATAATTGACGGGGCATCAAGTATCATTACGGCAGGACTTCAAACAGCAGGCGGCGGTGCTGATGCTGTATTTAAAATTATAGGAAGTGATTATGTAACCATCCGCAACTTTACTTTACAGGAAAACACGGGTAATACTGTAACTGCAACAGGTGCTACCAATACCATGACGGAATGGGGTATTGCACTCCTGAGAGCAACAAGTACAGACGGAGCTCAAAACAATACGATCCAGAATAATAGTATATCTCTAAATAAATTGTATGCCAATTCATTTGGCATATACAGTAATGTGCGGCATGATGCTACTACCCCGGCAACGCTGGCAGATATAATTTCTCCTGCAGGAGCTAATAACAATAACAAAGTATATGGCAACACAATAAGTAATGTTAACTACGGTATTGTTTTCGTGGGCTCGGGTGTAGCGGCCAGTATGGATAAGGGAAATGATATTGGAGGGAGTTCATTGGCTACCGGAAACACTTTAGCCAACTGGGGGACTAATAATGTTAATAGTGGCGATTTTATTTCTGTATCCGCTACCATGTGGGGTATCTACATAAACCATCAAACCGGGTTTAATGTATCCTACAATTCATTGACAAGTTCTACGGGAATAATTACTTCCACATTGCGTGGAATATTTATTGATTTTTCTGCAGCAACTCCGTCCGGAACCTTTACCAACTCGATTACCAATAATACCATCACTAATAACAGCGCTGCCACAAGCGGAACTTTTGAATGTATACGCAACCAGGGGATGACTGCTTTAAGCACTGCCACGGTCAATATTAATAATAATTCCATTCTTAACTGTGTTATCAGCGGCGCTTCTTCATCAAGTTCCATGGTATGCATTTCAAACACTTCGGCACCGGGTACTTTAAGTATAAGCAATAATATCATCAGTGGCAATACATCTGCATCAACTACGGGTGGCTTTACCGGCATATCCAATACCGGCGCTGTGGTTAATTCGGTTACAATAAATAATAACCAGGTGGGCAATGCAGGAGGAGGGGCTATTAGCTTTAGCGCCGCCACATCAGGAAATGTTACGGGTATTGTTTCGAGCGGAACACTTGGAGCTTCAGCAACTGCTTCTATACAAAACAATGATTTCAGGGGTATCATACACAGTGCAACTGGAACAGGTAACCATACTTATATTAATCTTACAGGTGTTACTGCTGCAAATACGGTTGCCACCATTGCAGGCAATACGTTTACCAACCTTAATGTTAACACCAGTGGAACAACAACGTTTATCTCACAGAGCTATAGTGCCCCATCAACAGGAACCAAGAATACGAATAACAACTCTATAGTTACTGCGTATGTACGGGGTGGAGCAAGTGGTACAGTTACACTGATCCTCGACAATGGATCCTCTGTCAGCGGTGCTGTTTCAAATTGCCAGAATAATAATTTTTCAAATATCACTGTTTCGGGCACTTCAACACTCACCGGTATAAGTTATACTGATGGTGGAACGGCTCCATCCAGAACGGTTACAGGAAATATTTTAAACAATTGGACCGCAGGTACAGGTACTGTGAATGCAATGAATTTTACACACCTGAATGGCGTATCGGTGCTTTCCAATAATACAGTAACCAATATCACCGGTGGAGGAAATATTACGGGTATTACCATTGGTTCAACTATCAATACTGCAACATCCCTTACCATTGCAAACAACATCATTAATAACCTCTCATCTACGGGTGGAAGTGTTACCGGTATAAGGAGTTCGAATACTTCTCCGGTAATAAATATAACTAACAATACGATCAATACCTTATCAAGCACCGGGGTTGCGGCTGCTATGAACGGGATATTAATAACGGCAGCAAATACTGTCAATATCTCTAAAAATAAGATCTACGATATATCCGGTAATCAAACCGCAACAACAGTTAATGGGATAAGCATAACAGCAGGAAGCAGTTTTAATATTTTTAATAACCTGGTAGGTGACCTGCGTGCAACAGCAGCAACCGGCTTAAATGCCATCAGCGGTATCAATGCAAACGGTACATCTTCATACAATGTATATTATAATACGGTTTACCTGAATGCTGCCAGTACATCAATAACCACTTTTGGTACATCATGTATCACATTCAGTAGTGGGGTGACATTATTTAACAGCAGGAATAACATACTTTTCAATACATCAATCCCTGCGCAGGAAGGTGCCAATCTTGCTGCTAATGGTATCAGTGCATGTATAAGAAGAAGCGGTGGAACTACAGCCGTAGTACCTTCCAACTATGCAACCACTTCCAATAATAATGCTTACTGGGCTAACCCGGCGGCAGGAACCAATAATCATTTGGCTTATGTAGAAGGAACTTCCACCATTACCAATCCGCAGAATACGCTTGGTAATATGAAATCTTTTTTCATAAACAGGGACCAGGTTTCAGTTCAGGAAAGTATTTCATGGCAGAGTACGACCGGAAGCAGTGCAGATTTTCTTAAATACAATACTGGTTCTGCGTCTCAACTTGAAAGCGGCGGTATTAACATTGCAACATTCACCGATGACTATGCCGGAACGATACGCCAGGGAAATCCCGGCTATGCCGGAACAGGTACTGCACCTGATATTGGGGCATGGGAACTGGGAGGCATCATTTCCGACCAGACAGGGCCTTATATTTCTTATACTTCGCTTGGTAACAACTCCTGTTTGACAGGCAGGATACTTTCATCTGTAACAATAATGGATGCAAGCGGTGTTAATATTACTGCAGGCACAAGGCCACGTTTGTATTACAGGAAATCAACCAATGCTGATACCTATGTTGACAATACTAATGCAACCAACGGATGGAAATATGTGGAAGCAACAGGCGGTGGTGGTTCGCCATTTAGCTTTAACGCAGACTATAATTTATTATTTGGCGGAGTTCCTGTTGTTAACGATGTTATCCATTATTTTGTAACAGCGCAAGATCTTGCAGGCACGCCGAATGTAAGTATCAGTAATGGGATATTTGCTGTACAACCTGCAAGTGTAGTTTTAACAGCTGCCAATTTTCCCATAACAGGAAACAATAGTTTTACCATAATTAATCCCGGGCTTAGTGGAATTGTATTCCTTGGCCCCACACAGGTTTATCATAGCCTTACAGAGGCAGGTACAGCAGGACTTTTCAGTACGATAAATTCGGGTGGATTGTCTGGAAATGTATTTGCTTATATACTGGCTGCAAATATCGTGGAGAGCGGCGCCGTTGCTTTAAATAACATTACCTATAATGGTTGTTCAGCAGGGCCTTATACTCTTACCATTCAACCTTTACTTACAGCCACCCTTACAGGTTCCTCTTCATCGGGCCTTATTACCATCAATGGTGCAGACAATGTGATCATTGATGGTTCAGTTGGCTATGTAACCAATAGTATTTGTCCGCCGG
The DNA here is from genome assembly GCA_044222465.1 of Ferruginibacter sp. GTDB lineage: Bacteria > Bacteroidota > Bacteroidia > Chitinophagales > Chitinophagaceae > Ferruginibacter. The sequence goes on along the minus strand of JBGANE010000016.1, from coordinate 3,637 downwards.
TAACTGCTTCAAGAGATCTTACCATCATCAATACAAATACAGGAACATCGAGTGCAGTGGTGTGGCTGCAAACTGCCGCAGGTGATGGTGCCACAAACAATGTGATAAGAAACTGCAACATCAGCGGTAATGCCAGCAGTACCACCTTGGTTGGTATAGGAAGCGGCTCATCAACCATCGCTGCCAATAGTTTGGGTACAGGTAATAACAACAACAGGTTTGAAAATAATAATATTAAAGCGGTACAGATCGGTATCTATAGCCAGGGGGCAAGTGCATCAAATAAAAACACAGGAAATATCATTAACCAGAACGTAATGAATTTCCCAACAGGTTCTGCTCAACATATAAATACCGCCGGAATATTTGCAGGGTTTGAAAACAACATAACGATTTCAGGGAATACCATAGGAAGCGTGGGTGGATCAACCACTGATGCATTTGGCATTGCCTGCGGAAGTATTAATACCTCTACTTCTGCTTTTGCAGGAAATGAAGTTACTGATGCCGTGATCAGTTATAATAAAATAGACAGTATAAAATCTGCAGGCACTTTATCAGCTTCGGGAATTTATGTTGTTACGGCAACCAATACCGGTACCAATTTAATTTCGAACAACACACTTACCAATTTAGGCACTAATGGTACTTCGGGTGAATTTGGTTCAGGCATACTTATTGGCGGTGGAGCAGTTACCACAAATATTTATTTCAACAGTGTTAGTATGTCGGGTACATTTTCCGGCGGAACACAACCTAACTTTTCGCTGGCAATAGGTGGCAACAACCCGGTAGTTAATATCAGGAATAATGTTTTATCTGCCAAAGCAATCACCGGCAGTGCAACCACATTGGGCCTGGGAGAATATGCAATTGGCTTTGGCTATAATACCTTCACTAACCTTAGTTCTAATAACAATGATTTCTTTACGGCAGGTGCCGAAGCAAAATTTGCAAAAACAGGAAGCCTGGTTACAGGGAGTGGTACTGATATTTCCACGCTTGCTGCCTTGCGTACCGCCACAGGGCAGGAGTCAGTAAGTATTTCTACAGACCCTTTATTCAACTCTTTGTCAAACCTTCGGCCATTGATCGGTTCACCACTTACATCAATTGGTGTTCCGGCTGGGTCAATAAACAATGATATACTTTGTACAAGCCGGAACGTGACTACACCTACAATCGGTGCGTATGAAGTGCCGGCAGATGTAACCAATCCTGTTATTTCTTACAGCCCAGTTGGTAATACCTCCTGTTTAACAGACAGAACCATTACAGCAGTTGCCATGACCGACGCAAGTGGGATAAATATTACTGCAGGCACAAGGCCGAGGCTGTATTATAAAAAATCAACTCATGCCGATACGTATGTTGACAATACTAATGCAACCAACGGATGGAAGTATGTTGAAGCAAATGGAGTAGGGGGGGCACCATTTAGTTTTACACTCAATTATAGTTTATTATTTGGTGGCGCACCGGTTCTTACTGATGTGATCCAGTATTTTGTTGTGGCGCAGGATCTTGCCACAACACCTAATGTAGGCATCGGCAGCGGCACATTTGCTGCAGCACCTTCAAGTGTTGCGTTAACTTCAGCAGCTTTTCCTATAAGCGGATCGGTAAATAGTTATACTATGGTAACAGCAGGTTTGTTTGGTACGGTTTCCGTGGGCGCTATACAGGCTTATCATAGTTTGACCGAAGCAGGAGCTTCAGGGCTTTTCAATGCAATAAATACTAATGGACTCTCATCAAACCTGTTTGTTGAAATTGTTGATGCAAGTATCCCTGAAACAGGAGCCATTGCTTTGAATGCCATTAATTATAACGGATGTGCCGCAGGTCCTTACCAGGTTTACATTAAACCATTCACCGGTATAACAACTACACTCACTGGTAACAGTGCTACAGCGCTTATTAAACTAAATGGAGCAGATAATGTGATCATTGATGGTTCCAATAACGGATCATCATCAAAGAACATGACCATTACCAATACTAATACAGCAAGTGCTGGCAATGCAGTGTTATGGCTGGCCAGCGCATCTTCAACAGATGGGGCAACAAATAATACGATCAGGAATTGTATCATCACCGGAAATGCAAGCACCACTACACTCATGGGGATCTTTAGCGGTGGTACAGCATCTATTAGTACATCAGGTAATGCACTTGCCGATAACTCAGCCAACACCATTCAAAACAATACGGTTTCAAAATCGCAGTATGGAATATTTGTTACGGGGGTAAGCACCGCAGCATTGAGTACCGGGTTAACCATCACGGGTAATACACTAGGAAGTTCGGCTGCAGGTGACGGGTTTTTAACAGGAGGTATTGATGTGAGACTTCAGTCAGGGGCAACCATCTCCAGCAATGATGTACAAAATATTACCGGGGCAGGAACGGTAACAATGCAGGGTATAAACCTGCAGGATTCAAAATCATCTGTAGTCTCTGCAAACAAAGTTCATTTCATGAATTATTCGGGTGCATCTGCAACCCGGCTTTATGGTATCACCACCTCAACTGCCTCTTTCAATGTTGTAGGTAATCAATCGGCCAATACTTATGCAAACAATGCGGTGTACGACCTGGTATCAAACGGTACAAGTTCAACATGGAATGTAAGCGGAATCAATAATAATGGCGGATACAACGACAAATACTATTATAACTCTGTGTATCTGACAGGGCAAATGAGCAGTACAGGTACAGGATCTTCAGCAACATTCAGCAATGGCAATGTAGCAACCACGGCAAATTGCCCGGTAACAGACATACGGAATAACCTGTTTTACATGAAGGGCTCATCCACTGTCCCGTCATTATTATATGTTCATTATACAACACTTTCAAACTATTCCGGAAGTACCTTGAATTATAATAACCTGGAAGGAGGGCCAGGCGGCGCTGCATTTTGGGGCCTTGGCCATATTAATAACACGGATTATTTTCAATTGACGGACTGGCGAACTGCAACTAATAAAGAGACCAATTCCATTTCTGTTGATCCGTTATTTGCATCGCCAACCAATCTTCAGCTTTCCATTGGTTCGCCATGTATTGGCGCCGGAACACCGGTTTCGGTAACTGTTGATATTACCGGTTTAACAAGAAGTGTTACCACACCAACCATTGGCGCTTACGAACAGGCAGGCGACTTTACCGGGCCTGTAATTACCTATACTGCATTGGGTGATTTGCTTTGTACTTCCGACAGGACACTTTCGCCGGTAACTATCACTGATGCCGGCGGTATAAATGTAACTGCAGGTACAAGGCCCCGCCTGTATTATAAAAAATCAACCAATGCCAATACCTATGTTGATAATACCAATGCTACCAATGGCTGGAAATATGTGGAAGCAACCGGAGCAGGTGGTTCACCATTCAGCTTTACAACAGTGTATGCAAATATTTTTGGGGGTGTGGCTCCGGGAGATATCATTCAATACTTTGTGCTGGCGCAGGACCTTGCTGGTTCTCCCAATATAACTATCAATAGCGGAACATTTGCTTCAACACCAACCAGTGTTGTTTTAACCGCTGCTGCATTTCCCCTAACAGGAACAATAAATCAATATACATTGAAAACAGGTGCATTTACAGTTGATGTTACTGTTGGTGCCGC
>JBGANE010000015.1:0-58340 GCA_044222465.1 Ferruginibacter sp. | reverse complement strand
ATCAACAGTAAATGCTTCATTGGCCAGTTTAAATTTTTCAAACACATTGCTCAGGCAGTACAGGCTGGGATAGTAGGGGGTTTTCTTCTAAACATTGCTTTAATGTAGTTTTAGTAACCTCCAGATTAAGCAGCCCCACATAATGCTTTGCAACATTGAAAAGATTTGTATTAAAGCTTTGAGCCATGAAATTAAGCCGGGGATTAACTTTTTGTAGTGTTTTTTCTACTAAAGGAATTTGTATTAATTATAAAGCTTGGTCATTAAAATTAAAAACAAGAAACAGGTGGTTGTAAATTACAACCTGATAGTTTTTTAACATTTATACCCGGTTTGTGGTATTGATGCTTTTAAAGGGAATAGTTAACTTCATTTAGCTAAAACAATTAGTTATGCACCCAATAAAAATGATGACCAGCCCGGAGAACTGTTAAGGTTATTGAGGAATTTAAAAGGTATAAAACAGGGTGATGCCGCCAGCAAATTAGGCGTAAAGCAACAGGCCATTTCCAAATTAGAGCACTGTAAAAATAAGCGCTAAGAAGTTTGATAAAATAATTACTGCTTTTGATTTTTCAAGAAGACATTCAAGCAGCTAAAAAAGCATAGCTGCAAAAATTACCCCCCCCCCGATAGCGTTTAATAAGTGCTGTTCCCACCTTCTCCATAGCTACTCCATGGTTAAGCCATAGTAAAGCCATACTTAGTTCATCAGAAGCCATGAGAAAGCCATCTCAACTCACCCCATCTGCCAACATTGTTTTATTTATTTTCAAAACCAGCCCCTGTAATACTTTTCCCGGGCCGGCTTCTGTAAAATGTGTAGCGCCATCTGCTATCATTGCTTCCACACTTTGTGTCCACCGTACTGCTCCTGTAAGCTGGTCAATTAAATTTCTTTTTATCTCAGCAGCGCTTGTTACAGCCTTTGCAACTACATTTTGCTAAACAGGGCAATCAGGGCTATTGAAATGAGTGGCATCACTGGCAGCTGCCAGTTCTTCCTTGGCCGGCATCATTAATGGCGAGTGGAAAGCCCCTCCTACCGGTAAAACCAGGGCCCGCTTTGCACCTGCAGCTTTCATTCTTTGGCAGGCAATATCAATACCTTTAATAGTACCACTGATAACCAGTTGCCCGGGACAATTATAATTAGCAGCTACAACTACTTCGCCGGTTTCAGTTGTAACAGATGTACATATCTCCTCCACTTTATCATCTGCCAGTGCCAGCACTGCAGCCATTGTTGACGGGTTCATTTCACAAGCTCTTTGCATAGCCTGTGCCCTTATGGAGACAAGCATCAGTGCATTCTCGAAACTCAATGTGTTATTTGCAACCAATGCGGAGAATTCTCCCAAAGAATGACCGGCCACCATACCCGGCTTAATATCGGGCAGAGTTTTAAATGCTATGACAGAATGTAAGAAAACGGCAGGCTGTGTAACATTAGTTTGTTTCAGGTCTTCATCAGTTCCGCTAAACATGATATCAGAGATCCGGAAACCTAAAATTTCATTGGCCTGTTCAAACAATTCTGTTGAAACAGCATTGGTTTCATATAAATGTTTCCCCATACCGCTGAATTGCGATCCCTGGCCCGGAAAGATGTGAGCATGTGCCATTTTATTTAGTTTATTGTTTATGATCATATTGATTTTGGAATCAGTCGTAATACGTTAATTGGCTTAAATTGAGTTATCAGTATTTTATTAATCCGATTTTGCAGAGTTTTTTGTCTCCAAGATAGAGCGCTAATTTAACCAATAAAAAAACCGTCCACATAGGAAGAATTCAGCCGCATCATATATAATCCAAACTTCGGAAAATTATCCCATTTTTCCACCATAATCACTAATTATACACATCTAAATTAACGTAATAAAAAAAAGCTTTAACTTAAACAATTAAACAGATAAACCAATAAACCTAATGCAGCTTTGAACTTATCAATTTCACAAATTCACTCCGGGTCTCATTTTTTTCAAACTCACCCCAAAATGCCGAAGTGGTGGTTACTGAATTTTGTTTCTCCACTCCTCTCATCATCATACATAAATGCGATGCTTCAATCACCACAGCTACGCCCAGCGGATTTAAAGTTTCTTTGATCGAATTCAATATCTGGTGTGTTAAGCGCTCCTGCACCTGCAGGCGGTGGCTATATACGTCCACTACCTTGGCGATTTTACTCAGTCCTGTTATATACCCATTTGGAATATAAGCCACATGGGCTTTTCCATAGAATGGCAACATGTGGTGTTCGCACATGCTATAAATCTCAATGTCTTTTACGATGATCATCTCACTCACTTCTTCGTGAAATTTAGCGGAGCTTAATATGGCATTGGCATCCATCTGATAACCCTGTGTGAGGAACTGCATGGCTTTGGCTAAACGTTCAGGAGTTTTTTGCAATCCCTCCCTGTCAGGGTCTTCTCCCAGTAATTGTAAACTGCTTCGGTAATTCTTCATGAGTCCTGCTGTAATGTCCTCATCATACTGCTCTATCTTTTTGTATGCCATTTATATAACTTTTATCCTGTTTAAACAACCTGCCAGGTTCAGTTAGCCGGGTAATCCACAAAATTCCTTTCTGTTTCATACAGGCGCACCTGCAGGTCAAATTTTGTTTCAATTTTCTTTCTTAAAATATTATAGATCACAATGGCAATGTTTTCTGCCGTTGGATTTAGTGTTTTAAACTCAGCTGTATCTTCATTCAGGTTTTTATGATCGAATCTTTCTATCACATTTTCCTGTACCACATCGCTCAATACCTTCATATCCATAACATACCCTGTTGCAGGATCAGGTTCACCTGTCACTTTAATAATCAGTTCATAATTATGCCCGTGAAAATGAGGATTATTGCATTTGCCAAATATCCGGTCATTGGTAGCTTCATCCCAGGCAGGATTATGGAGCCGGTGGGCCGCATTAAAATTTTCTTTACGATAAACCGATACTTTATTACTCATGACTTAAAGTATAACATACAATATTCAGGATTTGTTCAAAATGGTCAGCACAATTATTGATGGCCAAAACAGAAGTCTGCTGTTCAAACACATCAACTATTGAAAGTTAATTACAATTAAAGTTAGCACTTGTTTATCTGAAACCGAAATTAATTCCCGTAGTATTCGACAAAAATACGGGGCGTTTCATACAACTTAAGACAATGCAGTTGAATACCTGGCGGAAGGTGTGGGCTGAGTTCATTCCAGATACCAATGACCAGGTTTTCGATAGAGCAGAGTTTTCCTTTCATGAAATCAACATCCACATTCAGGTTCTTATGATCAAGTTTATCTATTACATGTTCTTTTACAATGATGCTTAGTTTTTTTACATCAAAAACAAAACCTGTATCAGGATCAGGTTCCCCTTTCAGCGTTACATATAGTTCAAAATTGTGTCCATGCCAGTTTTCGTTGGCACATTTACCAAATACCTCCTCATTCTTCTCCCTGCTCCAGGCCGGGTTAAATAATTTATGAGCTGCATTAAAATGTTCTATCCGGGTGATATAAACCATTGCCGTTGAAAAATTTTCGCAAAGGTAGCTTCAAATTACTGAAATATGAAGGGTAAACACGAAATTTGTATCATGCAAATTCTATTGATAGCTGCCACAGAACAGGAGGTTCAGCCCTTTATAGCTACCAATCCCTCAATTGACATATTGATATCCGGCGCAGGTGTTCCTTCTACAATGTATCACCTGCAAAAAAGAATGCACCAGATCGATTATGATCTCATCATCCAGGCAGGAATTGCAGGGGCATATAGCGGAAATATAAAACCCGGGCAAACAGTTTTGGTAAAGCAGGATACTTTTGCTGACCTGGGAATGGAAGAAAAAGAAAATTTTACACCCCTTTTTGAATCGGGGCTGGCTGATAAAAATGAATTTCCATTTACCAACGGCTGGCTGGGGAATCCTCATGAAATATTTAAAACATCTTCTTTATTGGCGGTTCATGCAATCACAGTAAATAAAGTAAGTGATAGCGAATTACAAAAAAAACAGTTCATAAAACAATTCAATGCTGACATAGAATCAATGGAAGGAGCTGCATTACATTTTGTTTGCTTACAGGAAAATATTCCTTTTATCCAACTCAGATCAATTTCTAATTATGCTGGAGAAAGAGATAAAACAAAATGGATGATGAAGGAAGCCATTGATAGTTTGAATACCGAATTATCAAAACTGATTAATCAATTAACGAATTAAAGAACAACATGAAACTCTCCCTGGGGTTCTCTCCCTGCCCCAATGATACTTTTATATTTGATGCACTGGTGAACAATAAAATTGACACAGGCGGACTTTCATTCGATGTATTGCTGGAAGATGTAGAAACACTTAACCAGTGGGCATTGAACGGGAAGCTTGACATTACAAAACTCAGTTATGGCGTTCTACCAATGGTATTGGATAAATATGTTGTATTAAATAGCGGTAGTGCGTTGGGAAATGGCGTAGGGCCTATATTAATTAAAAGTGAAAAAGTAAACATTAGAAATGTCGAAGATCTTCGGGTTGCAATTCCTGGTGAACATACTACTGCACATTTACTTTTTTCATTGGCCTATCCTAAAGCAAAGAATAAGATCTTCATCCGCTATGATGAAATAGAAAATTTTGTTCTGACCGGCAAAGGCCTGGGTGTGATCATTCACGAAAACCGTTTTACTTACGAAGCAAAGGAGTTACAAAAAATTACAGACCTGGGAGATTATTGGGAAAAGAAAACAGGAAATCCCATCCCATTGGGAGGAATTGTTGCAAAGGGTTCAATGGACAGATCACTAAGCTCACAAGTGGATAAGTTAATACGAAAAAGTATTGAGTATGCATCCCAGCATCATTACAATGAATTGACCGGGTATGTAAAAAAACATTCGCAGGAAATGAGTGAAGAAGTAATGAAGAAGCATATAGACCTTTATGTAAACAATTATTCGATTGACCTGGGCAGTGCCGGTCAGGCTGCCGTGGAGAAACTGTTAAATATTTATCAATTACTTCATAAGACAGAACTCCCACCATCTAATGAGATATTTTTGACTCCCCTTTAATTCTAATAATTGTTACATGAGAAAACAGGTTTTTGTACTATTCTCTTTACTGATATTTCATTATGCCTCATTGGCTCAAACAAAACCAAAAGATAATGGCGATGTGAGGGTCTTTGTTGATTGCAGTACCTGGTGCGATATGAGTTATATTAAAACAGAGATCAATTACGTGGACTTTGTTCCTGATCGTTTTACTGCCAATGTTTTTATTTTGGTTACCTCCCAATCAACCGGGTCTGGCGGAAGAGAGATCAGTGTATTCCTGACAGGACAAGAGAATTTTAAAGGCATGCTGGATACCCTAAAATTTTACTGGACCAGTGTAGATACTGATGCAGAATACAGGGATAATCTGGTTCGCTATTTAAAGATCGGGTTAACAAGGTTTATTGCCCAGACTTCTTTAGCCAAAAGAATAAATATTACTGCAACTGTTTCAAAAAACGAATCAGCAGTGAATTCATTAACTAATAAAAAAGACAAATGGAATTTTTGGGTATTCAATGTTGGTATAAACGGCAATATTAATGCAGATGATTACAGTAAGTCGAATAGTATATCGGGAAGGGTCAGCGCCAACAGGGTAACTGAAAAATTAAAAGTGGGTTTGAGTGCAAATATTTCCAAGAATGTGAGAACGATTGACTTTAATGGCGAAAAGACCAGGTTCACCAATAACAACTCCGGCTTCTATACTAATGTAGTAGGTAGTGTAAACAAGCATTGGTCAATAGGAGGATTTGGTTCTGTAAGTCACAGCACGTACAGTAATTATGATGTTCAGTGGATGCTGCACCCGGCTATTGAATATAGTTTTTTCCCCTATAAAGATGCAGTAAAAAAATCCATCACACTTTTTTACCGGATAGGGCCTTCTTATAATAACTATATCGACTCGGGTTATTATGACACTCCGGAACATTGGGTATTCCAGCAAAACCTGTCATTAAATACGGGCTTTATTCAAAAATGGGGCAATTTCAATTTGAACGCATCCTGGGATAATTTTTTGAACTCATTTACATTAGGCAGTGCAAAGATCAAAGGCAGAAGCATCAATACATTTTCGATTGGTGGTAATATTGATATCAGGATAGTTAAAGGTTTATCGGTAGGCATATCAAGTTATGCCAACTTCACAAAAGGTATCTATCCCAATATCCCCCGAAAGTTCTTTTCCAAGGATGACTTGTTAACGAATACCAGGCAGTATCCAACACAAAAAGGTTTATACACTTATTTTGGGATAAACTACCGTTTTGGTTCTATTTACAATAATGTAGTAAATCCAAGGTTCAGCAACAATAGTTTTTAAACACTATTTCTTCAATGCCTTTCCATAAACTTCCAGGCACCTTTTCCTGGCAAACTCATGCTCAACAATTGGTTTAGGGTAATTGAATTGGTTCAGCTCAGGCACCCATTTATTTATGTATTCCAGTTTGGGATCAAACTTTTGAGTTTGCAGGTAAGGATTAAATATTCTGAAGTATGGAGCAGCGTCACAGCCACTGCCGGCCGCCCATTGCCAACCTCCATTATTGGAAGCCAGGTCAAAGTCCAATAATTTTTCGGCAAAATAAGCTTCTCCAAGCCTCCAGTCCAATAACAAATGCTTGGCTAAAAAAGAAGCAACGATCATACGCACTCTGTTGTGCATAAAGCCGGTTGCATTTAATTCTCTCATACCTGCATCTACAATGGGATAGCCCGTTTGGCCGGTACACCATTTGTCAAATTCTCCTTCATCTCTTCGCCACTCAATGTTATCATATTCAGGTTTAAAGGCCTTTCCCTTGCCTACTCTTGGGAAATGCCAGAGTATCATTTGGTAAAATTCCCGCCATATTAATTCATTAAGATAGGTTTCACTTAAACCACTGCATTGCTTTGCCATTTGCCTGATACTGACAGTGCCAAAGCGAAGATGCACTCCCATCTTTGAAGTTCCAGCCAGCGCTGGAAAATCTCTTTGTTCTTTATAATTTATTACTAATTGTTCATTTAATTCTTTTGAAGGAAAAGGAATTGATGTTTTTTTAAACCCAAGAGATTGCAGTGAAGGAATTGTCCTTGACTCCTGCCGGTAGAAATTATCGAAATATTTTTCTGTAGGATATGCTTTCAAATGAAAATCTTTCAGAACAGATTTCCATCTTCTGCTATAAGGTGTAAAGACAGTATATGGATTTCCATCATCTTTTATTACTTCACTTTTTTCGAGCAGCACCTGGTCTTTAAAAGTGTGCAATGATATCCCGTGATCGACAAGTAATTTGGCAATGGAACTGTCTCTTTCTTCTGCATAAGACTCATAGTCGTGGTTTGTAAATACCTTTTCTATTTTATACTTACTAATAAGCTCTAAAAATACCTGTAATGGCGTGGAGTAAAATACTTCAAGTGATGTACCCATCTTTGCTAAAGACAATTGCAACTCTTCGAGTGCAGCATGAATAAATTCTACTCTTCTATCTGCCCTATTTTCAAGTTTATCCAGGATGTTTTTGTCAAAGATGAAAATTGGCAGGACCGGATTTTTGCTTTTCAATGCATGATAAAGTCCGGCATTATCATATAGCCGGAGGTCCCTGCGAAACCAAAAGATATTTAGTGGTTGCATATTTCTTTCAGTTTATTTTTACGAGGAATTATCTGTAAACAAAAAGATCAGGAAATGGTTGAGTGAAAGGAAGAAAATATTTTCTGGGTACACTTGTTGTCATATTTTTTATCCCCGATACACTGCACCCAACGAATATTATGAATTGAGTTGGATAAAAAGACTTCATCAGCTTCCTCCAGGTCCTCGATAGTTATTTCGCCTTCTACAACATGCAGCTTATCATCTGAAAATTGCAGTAATAGATTTTTCCGCATTACGCCGGCAATACACCCCTCCCGGAGAGATGGGGTATAGATCACATTCTCCTTTATTAAAAAAATATTAGCAATGGTTGTGTCGCAAATCCTTCCATGGCTGTTGAGTAAAATGGCGTCATTCCATTTTTGCTTTTTTGCATAGACTGCAGCCATTGCATAAGGTAAAAAATTATTGTGCTTGAGATTACTGAGTATATCGCAACTCTTTTTAACATCATTGTAAATACCCATCGATAAGCCATTACTAAGCCATTTCCCCGTATCATCTGGCAAGGGCCAGGTTTGTATGAGATAATGTGGAAGATGATTAATATTATCATACAAGCCGCCATCTCCCCTGAAAACTGTTAGTCTTATTCTTGCAATACTGTTGTGTCTGTTCTTATCTAATAGTTCCTGGATCTGTCGTTGCAGACCTTTCGCAGTAAAGTGTACAGGTACTTTGAATTGCAGGAGGTTCATCCCTTTCCACAAACGTTCAAAATGATCATCAGTAAACTGGAGTATATTATTACTGCTTTTAAGCGTTTCAAATAAACCATCACCAAAGCGTAATCCCCGGCTATTAATACTGATCAGGTCAGTATCATTCTTGTATATTTTACCGTCATAAATAAAATATTCCATCTGTCAAATATACTATAACCGTTATTTGGCAATGGTAAAATAATGTCCCCCGGTTGAGCGGGGGACATTTCTTCATTACAGTTTTAGAGACCAAAGTTTAAATGACCGAGCGTTATAACTCTTCATTTAAAATATTATGTTTTACAGCGTACATTATTAACCCAGCTGTGCTTTTGGCACCTGTTTTTACTTTTAGTTTGTCTCGGATAGCTTCTACAGTACGTGGACTAAGGTCAACCATATCGGCAATCTCCTTAGTGCTCTTTTCTTCACACATTAATTTAAGAATAAGCATCTCCTTCTCATTCAGGTGCGCTTCCTGCTGCATTAACTTTTGAGGAGTCATATCATTGCGCTGTTTCAGATTGGTAAGTAAGGCCTTATTAGTTAAAGAATTGAAATAATATTCCTGTTCAAAACAGGTTTTAATAGCCTCATAGATTATTTCACTGTCGCTGGTTTTGGTAAGGTAACTGTTAGCCCCTATTTCCATAAGCTTGGTAATCATACTGTGATCATCCATCATAGTCAACATTATAATCTTAATATTTGGATACAGCTTTTTTATTTCAGGTAATGCAGTAATACCATCCATAATGGGCATTTGAATGTCCAAAAGGATCACATCAGCGGGTATCATTTTAAGCATATTCAATAAGTGCATCCCATTATCTGCCTCCGCTATAACTTTTACATCTTTTTTAGCACTTAGAGCGGTTTTTACACCGGCCCGATAAAGCACATGATCATCAGCTATTATTACTTTTATAGGTTCGCCTGTATTTTCATTCGACATCATAATAACTTTAACTTTTTTAAAAGCTTGAATTCTAACCTTATAACGTTGGGCGCAAGTTCAAATTATATTCAAAGATAATAAAGAGGGTAATTACCCTTTGTTGGGAATGGGGTTTTTACGCAGAAGTTCCGGGGTTATTCGCATAATACTCCAGTCATACTAGAGAAAACCATTAGGAAATTATTCTATCAATTTGTTTCGCATGCCATACATGATGAGGCCGCCAATTGTCTTTGCATCCACTTTTGTTTTCATGTTTTGTCTGATAGTTTCAATGGTCCGGGGGCTTAGAAAGATGATCTTAGATATTTCTTCGGTGGTTTTGTCTTCGGAAAGAAGTTGTAATATCTTGAGTTCCTTTTCATTAAAATGTACAGGGGTGTTGCTACCGTAGTGCTGGCGAACATTTTTTTTCTGCATCAACTTACCCATCACTGCCTTGTTTACCAACTCATTGAAATAGAAGTCGTCGTTCATACAGGTAAGTATGGCTTCATATATTTCTTCGGGATCGGTGGTTTTAGTTAAATAGGCATTGGCACCCATCTCCATCATTTTACTGATCATTTGCTGGTCATCGTACATGGTAAGAACAATTATTTTTATGTCCTCATATTCCTTTCGAATAAGCTGAATTCCGTTAATCCCGTCAATCTCGGGCATTCTTATGTCCATTAAAAGTACTTCGGGTTTTTTTATGGCAATTTTGTGCATCATATCCTTGCCATCTTCAGCTTCCCACAACATTTTAAGATTTGATTTGCCGGCAAGGGCCATTTTGATTCCGTCACGAAATATTTTGTGATCGTCGGCTATTGCGATCTTAATTAACTGGTCGGTACTCATAGTATTAGCTAATGGTATTAGTATAAAACAAGCTCAAGTTACAATTTTCATTAAAAAGGAAATTATACTTAGTAATTTTACGGTCATTTTTATTCGTTAATCTACGTGTTTGAAATGCGTTATTGCTCGTATAAAAGTAAATCTTACAAAACCAAAAAAGGGCATTAATGCTCTTTTACAAAAGCGATGTCTGCTATATTTTTGTCCTAGTTGATTGACATTGGTTCACTGAATGTTCCATATCCAAATATCCAATAGAAATTAAGAAAATTTCCAATTATCCTGAAGAGCCTGTTTGTGCTTGTGTTGCCGGTGTCAATCAACTTACCTTTTGAGATCCCGTTTTAAATCCAATATACTCCTCGAGGAACAACGCTTAAGTGTTTTTTATAATAAGAAAGCACTTTAGGGCATTAAGCCCCACATTAAAATCCATTATCCTGCCTCCACGTAATCTGGGGCATTTAATACCTGCAGGGGCCACTACCTTTTTGATAGTAAAATTGCTATGGTAAAGATACGATTATCTTCATAGTAATTTTACTATCTTTATTTAGTATATTTACCCTAAAATTTTACGTTATTTTACTAACAATTTCTCCCCAAATGCTTTGTGGTATTGAATTTAGCCAAAACCTGACCGGACATTCTACATTCAGGGGGGTTGCTAAGGTTTCGCAATTGGTAGAAGTTTACATCTCACAATTACTTAGAAACCTTAAAACTAAATTATCATGGTAAGCGGAATTATCGATTTAATGGTTGAGTGCTTTGCTTAATTTGAGAAGCAATTTATATTTTTGATTTTAAGAACCAATGGTTATTTTTGATTAAATAATCATCTATATCTTACAAAATCTAAAATATCTAACTTACATTTCTGAACTTATACCTTTTTTCGTTTGTCTCCTTTGTATAAAAAGGATTACAACAAAGGAAAGAAAGGTATTTTTTTTATATACCATCTTCATTGCAGTGCTTGTCGCTATCGGTTTCAGTTTACTGTACATATACAAATCTCCTGAGAAATATTACCTGGTAGTAAGATTTTACAATGTTCTGGAATACTCATTACTTGCTTATTTTTTTTCGTTATATATCAGGAACAAGGCCATTAAAAAAATCCTGCTGTACTCCCCAATTCCATTTCTCATTTTTTGTATTTACGACTTTATTAATCAGAAAGTACCTGCAATTCCCTTTGTTCCCTTAAGTGTTGAACATATAACTCTGCTTGTTTTCATTATTTACTACTTTTTTGAGGTCATGCAGGAAATGGTTGTTGAACCAATCTATCAAAGAGCAATTTTTTGGATATCAGTTGCATTTATCATTAATTTCTCAGGCAATTTCTTTTTGTTTCTCTATTCGAAAAATGATTATGGTGATGATGATGTTTTTAAAAGACAGTATACTATTATATATACTACTGTTACGGTACTCAAAAATTTACTCCTATGTATTTCCATCCTTATTAAAGAAAGCGGTCAAGACAATATATCTCCCCATGGTCCTATAGATATTGATTTAGATACTTTTCACCCTATTAAGAATAAAATATAACAGCAAATTCAACAATGTTTTTTTTACAGGCTAATACTAATTCAACAGGAATAAATACAGCCATGTTTCTTGGAACATTGGGAATGCTTACACTTGCTATTGCTATTGTTGGTTTTGTAATTTTTCACCAGCGAAAAGTTATCAGGTACAACAGCCAGTTAAAAAAACTTGAGGAAGAAAAGCAACAGATATTATTGAATGCCTCTATCCGCTTCCAGGAAGAAGAACGGAACCGAATTGCGGCCGACCTGCATGATGATGCAGGACCATTATTGGCTACTGCACGCCTCTATCTGAATGAAAACCTTGTCAACCAGGAAAAGGCACAACAGTTACAAAGTATCTTCAGCGCCAAGCAAATACTAGATGATGCTATTTTGTTAATTAGGAATATTAGCCATAGCCTCATGCCGCCCACATTGAAGAATTTTGGCTTGGAAAGCGCTGCTACCGACCTGTTTCAAAAAATCGGAGCCAGCGGAAGCCTAAACGCCAGTGCCAGGTTTCATGATTACCGTACAAGACTTAAGGTAGAGCAGGAATTATTAGTGTTCCGAATTATACAGGAACTTGTTAATAATATTCTCAAACACAGCAACCCGGGTTTTATACATCTAACGCAGAATATCAGCGGTAACAAAATGTATTTCCGGATTCACCACGATGGTACAGGAATTGTACAGGCTGATTTTGAAAAATTGAATCATAGTACGCTTGGTTTGGGTTTAAAAAATATTGCCAGCCGTATTAAGGTACTTAACGGCAGGATATTCTTTGAAATTGACCCAAGCAAGACCTACTATAAAGTAACTATTGAAATTCCGAGAGAAACTGCAATATAAGAGGATGATTTTTTTGGAAAAAATAATCCATTCACAAATGAATCTACTTTTCCGTAATTTTACTGTAGCCTATACTTATGAATGAAATAAAAGTTGCTATTGCCGACGATCACAAGATCTTTAGAAAAGGAGTGATTCTTTCCATGCGGTCGTATACCAATATAAAATTTGTAATGGAAGCCGATAACGGAGAGGACCTTCTTGCTAAAATCCCCGAATCGGAACCTGATGTAATTTTATGCGACCTTAAAATGCCTGTAAAAGACGGTATTGATACTACTAAACTCATCACAAAAAATTTTCCTAACATACGTGTCATCATTCTCACCATGTACGAGGATGAAAGATTTGTGGGTCACCTGATGGACTGCGGAGCTGCCGGTTATCTATTAAAAAGTACTGAACCTGCAGAAATTAAAAAGGCTATTATGGATGTAGTAAGAACTGGCTTCTACCTCAATCCTTTTGTTAATAAAGTACTTATCAAAAAAAATTATTCAAAGCAAAAATTTAACCCTACTCTTACTACTGAAGTGGTATTAAGCGAACGAGAGAAAGAGGTACTTACCCTGGTTTGTATGGAGTTTACAGCTTCGGAAATAGCTGCAAAAATGGACATCAGTTCCAGGACAGTAGAGGCTATTAAGGACAGGTTAATGGAGAGATTTGGAGTTAAAAACTCAGTTGGACTCGTGTTTTATGCCATGAAAAACTCATTGATCGATTAAGCAAATTCCATCTTAAAACAACCCGAATAACTTGGCATCAATACTATTGATTATCTGACCCAGGTGTTCTTCATTTTCTGCAAATTTATTTTTATCGGCATCAATTATTAAAAGTGGCCCTTCCTTATAATTATCAATCCAGGTATTATAAAATTCGTTCAGCTTCTTTAAATAATCAAGTCGTATATTTTCCTCATATTCTCTTCCTCTTTTCTGTATCTGTGAAACTAATGTTGGTACGGATGCTTTTAAATAGATGATCAGATCGGGCGGTTGCACCATACTTTTCAGCGTTTCGAAGAATTTGTAATAATTATCAAAATCCCGCTTGCCCATTAAACCCATATCATGCAGGTTTGGCGCAAAAATATTGGCATCTTCATAAATGGTCCTGTCCTGGATCACTGTTTCAGTACCCCGGTGAATTTCTAGTAATTGATTCAGGCGGCTGTTCAAAAAGTAGATCTGCAGGTTAAAACTCCACCTGGGCATGTCTTCGTAAAAATCATTCAGGTAAGGGTTATGATCCACATCCTCAAACTGTGGTATCCATTTATAATGCTTGCTCAGCATTTCTGTTAAGGTGGTTTTGCCGGCGCCAATATTACCAGCCACAGCAATATGCTTTGGTTTCTTTGTCTTTGCCATTGTACTTACTTTGAACCCCGTAAAAAACGCCAGCCCATCACTGACGTATGCACAAAATAATAAATAATCGTTTCAAAAAATCAAATCCTTAATAATACTTTAGCCCAATAGCCTGCCGCACCAGTTCCATGGTAGTGGAGGCGCTTTTATTGGCTTTTTCAGCTCCTTGCTCCATTATCTGCCTCATTTTCCTTTCATCATGCAGAATAGCATCTACTTTTTCCCTGATAGGGGCAATGAAACCGATCATATCTTCTGCCAATTGCTTCTTTAGCTCTCCATAGCGGATAGTACAGTTATTATAATCAGCCTCAAATTTTTGTACCACATCATCAGCACTTACTAATTTCATCAGCAAGAATACATTTTCAATGTAATCGGGCTTAGCTGAATTCTTTTCCCCCGGGCCCCTGTCCGTCTTGGCCTTCATTACTTTTTTCCGGACCATATCATCACTATCTGACAAATACAAAGTAGCCATCTGGTTCTCGCTTTTACTCATCTTGCCCGACCCATCAAGGCTGGGGACTTTAATAAGGCTTTGGTTATAATTGAAAGCCTGTGGTTCGGGAAATACTTCGCCATAACGATGATTGAAACGATTGGCAAATGTTCTTGCCATCTCCAGGTGTTGTTCCTGATCTTTACCAACCGGCACATATTTAGCACGGTGAAGGATAATATCAGCAGTCATCAATACAGGATAGGTTAACAAACCTGCATTCACATTATTCGGGTTCTGTCTTACTTTGTCTTTGAATGTGGTGGTCTTCTCAAGTTCTCCTTTGTAGGCAAGCATATTCAGGTACAGGTACAGTTCAGCAGTTGCAGGAACCTGGCTCTGGCAATACAAAGCCACTTTATCGGGATCTAGTCCACAGGCAATGTTTTTCCGCCATTACCCGGTGAACATTCGATCTCAGTTCTTTTGTATCCGGATGTGTGGTGAGGGAATGGAGGTCGGCAACCATAAAAAAACAGTCAAAGTTTTCCTGCATTTTTACATAGTTGCGTATAGCCCCAAAATAATTGCCTAAATGCAAAAACCCGGTGGGGCGAATACCACTCATTACTATTTCCTTTTTCTTTTCCATCAGGTGGCGAAGATAACAAAAGTCAATGCTCATCAGGCATTATAAGCTAAAAAATGTACATGCCGCTTAAATAAAATCCGAAAACGGCTAACGCAAAACTGACTTATATTTGTTTTATGGAAGTAAATGATGAACTAGTGGAAAAGCTGGCTCACCTGGCCAGGCTGAAATTTGATGACGCTGACAAGGTTGGTATTAAAAATGACCTGCAGAAGATGATACAGTTTGTTGAAAAACTGAATGAACTGGATACAACGGGTGTTGAACCCTTATTACACATGAGCAGTAATGTAAACGTACTGAGGGAAGATGAGATAAAGGGAAGCATTAGCCGGGAGGAGGGTTTGAAAAATGCAGCAATGCATGATGACCAGTTTTTTAAAGTACCAAAAGTTATAAAAAAGTAATTTCAAGTTATACGTTATTTATGCAAGGCATTATACACCTGGAAAATATCCGCAAAAGTTACTACCTCGGGAAAAATGAACTCCAGGTATTGAAAGGTATCTCCCTGGATATTTTTAAGAATGAGTATGTGGCTTTAATGGGCCCTAGTGGCTCCGGCAAATCTACATTAATGAACTTGTTGGGTTGTCTCGATACTCCATCGGGTGGCAAATATGTGTTGAATGGAAAAGACGTGAGTCGTATGCCCGATAATGATCTGGCTGAAGTTCGCAATAAAGAGATAGGATTTGTTTTCCAGCAATTTAATTTGCTCCCTCGCTTAACAGCTGCTGAAAATGTTGCGCTTCCTTTGGTATATA
Source organism: Ferruginibacter sp. (assembly GCA_044222465.1). GTDB lineage: Bacteria > Bacteroidota > Bacteroidia > Chitinophagales > Chitinophagaceae > Ferruginibacter. The sequence goes on along the minus strand of JBGANE010000015.1, from coordinate 42,452 downwards.
GTGGTATAAACAAAAAAGAAAGAATAGAAAGAAGCATGCAGGTTTTAAAGACAGTGAAGCTGGATGACCGCAGCCATCATAAACCTAATGAATTAAGTGGTGGACAGGCTCAGCGGGTGGCCATTGCCCGTGCATTGATCAATAATCCATCAATCATCTTAGCAGATGAGCCGACAGGAAACCTTGATTCAAAGACCTCCTATGAAATAATGGATATTATGGGTAAGATACATGCAGCTGGTAATACCTTTATTTTAGTAACCCATGAAGAAGACATTTCACAATATGCCCACCGTGTTATCAGGTTAAGGGATGGATTAATTGAAAGCGATAAGGTGAATGCCAACCCGGTTAAAAGTGTTGTTCCTGCTTAATAATTTTCTTCAGGTATAAACTAATCCCGAGAATTTTTGTTGCTTTACAGTACAAAACAGGAATAAACCAATGGCTTTAAAAATATATACAAAGACCGGTGACCTCGGTAAAACCAGCCTGATCGGTGGCACTAAAGTTCCCAAAAGTAATATCCGTATTGAAGCTTATGGAACCGTTGATGAGTTGAATTCCTTTATTGGCCTCACTGGCGACCAACTCAATCAAGAACATTCAAAAACTGTTTTAAAAGAAATACAGGATCGTTTATTTACCATTGGTTCTTCATTAGCCTGCGACCCTGAAAAAGAACCTGCGCTGAAGATTCCTGATCTGAAAGAAACTGATATTGTTTTTTTAGAAAAAGAAATTGACCAGATGAACGAGGAGTTGGCTCCGATGAAATCTTTCATACTTCCAGGCGGACATGTTAGCATTTCCACAGCTCATGTTACCCGTTGTGTTTGCCGCCGGGCAGAACGACTTTGCGTAAACATGCTGGAGAATAATTTATTTGTGGATCCCCTTGTTATAAAATATCTGAACCGTTTAAGTGATTATTTTTTTGTATTGGCAAGGTATATTGGCCACCAGTTAAACGTAGAAGACATTCCCTGGGAACCGAGGATTAATAGATAATGATGTAATATTAATAATGGATAATTGTGGCCTAAAAGAAATGGGAGTTATTCTGTTTTAAAACCATTATAGATTATCCATTAATGATTTTTCCGTCCTTCATGTGCAGTATCCTGTCACTCATCGCTGCCAGTTCTTCATTGTGTGTTACTATTAAAAAAGTTTGATTGAATTGATTGCGCAGGTCAATAAACAATTGGTGTAATTCTTTTGCATTGGCACTGTCGAGGTTGCCTGTAGGTTCATCTGCCATAACAATAGACGGGCCATTAATTAAAGCCCTTGCTACTGCCACCCGTTGTTGTTCTCCGCCTGAAAGTTGCTGAGGTTTGTTATCCAGCCGATCAGCGAGGCCTAAAGTTTTCAACAATCCGGAGGCTTTTATAACCACTTCTTTTTTCTTTTCCCCCGCAATCCAACCGGGGATACAAACATTCTCCAATGCTGTAAACTCGGGCAGCAGGTGATGGAACTGAAAAACAAAGCCAATATGCCTGTTTCTGAATGCAGATAATTTCGTGCCTTTGAGCGTTTCAATATGCTGGCCATTCAATATTATCTCACCTTTGTCGGCTTTATCCAAAGTGCCCAAAATATGCAGCAGTGTACTTTTCCCGGCCCCCGATGAACCAACAATACTAACGATCTCCCCCTTGCTTACAGCAATATCAACCCCTTTTAAAACAGTAAGATGGCCATATTGCTTGTAGATATTTGCTGCACTTAACATGCACCGAAAATAGTTAATAATTATAAGTTTTGACGCCAATTACACAGACTTTGGTCTTTTATTCCACTACTCAAAATAAATCCTGAATTTTCCCGTTTAAAAAACACTTTTGGTTATTTCGTACGAACTTATACATTTGCAAAAAATTAAACCCTTTTAGAAGATGTTCTGGACACTAGAATTGGCCTCTCACCTCGAAGATGCACCCTGGCCTGCCACAAAAGATGAATTAATTGATTACTCGATCCGTAGCGGTGCTCCTATTGAAGTTGTGGAAAATTTGCAGGAACTGGAAGACGAAGGTGAAATATATGAAGGCCTGGAAGATATATGGCCTGATTATCCAAGCCAAGAAGATTTCTTTTTTAATGAAGATGAATATTAACCACTGATTATTCTGATTAAACAGATTTCGCTGATAGAGGCTGCTGAATAAGCAGCCTTTTTTAATCGCAGATTTGCAATGATCAAAACAATTTAGCAGATTCCTTAAAACAGCAGGGTGTATCAGCGAAATCAATCCAATCCTATAATCTGCGATTTATTTTTCCATTTTATTAATAACAGCTTCTGTTACACCGGTAAAAGAAAACCCACCATCATGAAAAAGATTCTGCATGGTAACCATCCTGGTCATATCACTGAACATCATCACGCAATAATTGGCACAATCATCGGCACTGGCATTGCCAAGTGGGCTCATTTTCTCTGCATAATCAATAAAGCCATCAAATCCTTTTACACCGCTGCCTGCCGTGGTACGTACAGGAGATTGTGAAATAGTATTGATTCTAACGTGTTTTTTTACCCCATAATGATAACCGAAACTCCTGGTTATACTTTCCAATAAAGCTTTGGCATCCGACATCTCACTATAATCCGGGAATACACGTTGTGCAGCAATATAGGTTAAAGCCACTACGCTACCCCATTCATTTATGGCATCTATTTTCATGGCTGTAGCCAGTACACGGTGCAGGCTCACAGCCGATATATCAAGTGTTTTGGAATTGAATCCGTAATCAATCTCTGTGTAGTGTTTTCCTTTACGCACATTGAGGCTCATCCCTATTGAATGCAGGATGAAATCCACGCCCCCGCCAAAATGTTCCAGTGTTTTGGTGAACAGGTTGGCCACATCTTCATTACTACTCACATCGCATGGAAAGACCGGGGCTTTAACTATTTCCGCCAGTTTATTGATCTCTCCCATACGCATAGCCACAGGTGCATTGGTTAAAACAAGCTCAGCTCCCTCTTCATGGCATTTTAAAGCCGTTCTCCAGGCAATGGACCTGTCATCCAGCGCTCCAAATATGATTCCTTTTTTCCCTTTCAACAGATTGTAAGACATAATAGATCTTTTAGTAATTGAGGTGGTAAAAATAGCACTCTTATCTTTTAAAGAAAAACTCTTTATGTGAATTATAAAAAAACTAATTGCCAACCATTTCCCTTGCATTTTGTAAGGCAGCAGCAGTAGGTTTTTCGCCACTCAGCATCTGGGCAATTGTAGTTATTCGTTCATCATTATTTAAAAGACGGATGGAAGTAACGATCTTGTCTTTATCAATGGCTTTAAAGACAAAATAATGGGCATCGGCCCTCGCGGCGATCTGCGGCTGGTGGGTTATAGATATCAACTGGTGGGAAGCCGAAAGCTCTTTCATAATATTTCCCACTTGCTTGGCTGCTTCGCCACTAATGCCGGTATCAATTTCATCAAATATCAAGGTGGGTAATTGGAGTTTTTTTGCAACCAGCGATTTAATGCACAACATTAACCGGCTTAACTCACCGCCACTGGCTACTTTACGTAAAGGTTCAAAACGATTGCTCTTGTTAGCATCAAATAAAAACTCAATGCTATCCCTTCCATATTCGCCAAAAGTTTCTAAAGGCCTTACCTCGGCCATAAATCTTGCATTTGGCATACCCACCCTGGCAAGTAAACTATTTACATTTTCTACAAAAGGCCCAATTATTTTTTTACGGTTAGTTGATATGGTCGATGCCAATGCTTCGGATCGTTGCAGCAACTCTTTGGTTTGCTTTTCTTTTTGTTGTATGGCTTCGCTGATATTCAGAATGTTATTTAATTTCCGCTGTAGGTCATCTTTCAACTTTAATAATTCATTGGTGGAATTTACCCCATGCTTCTTTTGTAATTTATACCCAAGGGAGATACGGTCATTTATAAGTTGGATACGTTCGGCGCTATAATGCACACTATCATTAATATGCTCCAGATCATCAGCTATATCCTGTAATTCCAGTTGTGTACTCTGTAAACGTTTTGCCAGCTCAGCAATACCTGTATGGTATTGGTTAAGTATATGCAGTTTACCATACAATATTTTTAATTGCTGAACTAAAGGTTGATCACTTTCTTTTAATTCAAAACTGATGGATGAAAGTTGTTGCTTAACAGACTCAGCATTGCTTAACAGTTTTAATTCCGTATCCAGTTCTTCCAGTTCATTTTCTTTGAAGTCTGCTTCATCCAGTTCATCAAATAAAAACTGGTTATAGTCCAATGCCGTATTTGCCGCAGATTGTTCAGTTTGCAATTCAGTTAATTCTTTTTTAGATTGCCTGTAATTATGAAAAACCTTCCTGTACTGTTGTAAAATTTCGGCATTGCCTGCAAGTGCGTCCAAAACTTCCTGCTGAAAATCGGATGAGCCTAATTCAAGTGTATCAAACTGTTGATGCAAGTCAACCAGTAAGGAACTGAGGGTCTTAAGCTGGTTAAGATTTACGGGAGTATCATTAACAAACGCCCTTGATTTGCCATTAGTACCGATCTCACGCCTGATCACTAACTCATCTTCAGTATCCAGGTCATTTTCTTTAAAAAATTCACGAATAGCAGTTTTACTCATAGCCTTAAAGGAGCCTTCCACCACACATTTTTTTTCTTTTTGCTGCAGTACGGTGCTGTCTGCTCTTTCACCCAAAATCAGGCTCAATGCCCCCATTAAAATACTTTTCCCGGCGCCGGTTTCCCCGGTAATAATATTCAGGTTATCTGAAAAGTCAATTTCCAGTTCATTAATGATGGCATAATTCTGTATCTGTAATCTCCGGAGCATATAGTCAATTAACAGGCAGGCAAATTAGCACATTTAGACGCAGTACAGATAATTAATTTGCACAAAAAAAGAGCCCACAATCGTGGGCTCCGGTATCTTGTATTCAGTAAGGGTCTTTTACTTTACTACCACAGAGTCATTCAGCTCTGCATCCACTAAAATACGTCCGCAGTTTTCGCAAACCATGATCTTCTTACGCAATTTTATCTCACTTTGTTTTTGAGGAGGGATAGCGTGGAAGCATCCGCCGCAACTGTCTCTTTCCACTGCAACCACAGCCAAACCATTACGGTAATTTTTACGAATGCGGTCATAGCTCATCAGCAAACGCTCATCCACATGTTTGCGTGCAGACTCTGCATCTTTATTGTAGTGCTTTTCCTCTTTTTCTGTTTCGCCAATGATCTTTTCCAGTTCACCTTTTTTGCCTGAAAGGTTCCCTTCTTTACTGCTTACAGCTTTCTTTGCCACTTCCAGTTGTTTTGCTTTTTCAGCAATTTCTTCTGTAGCGTCTTTGATATGTTTTTCGCAAAGCTTTATCTCAAGCGTCTGCATTTCAATTTCCTTATTGATCGCCTCAAATTCACGGTTGTTCTTTACATTATCGCTTTGCTTTTCATATTTCTTAACCAGGGCCTCCGCTTCTTTGATGCCGTTCTTCTTTTGCTCAATAAATTCCTGGATACCGTTTATTTCTTCTTCTACACGGGTTTGCCTTGCATGCAATCCTTCAATTTCATCTTCCAGGTCTTTAACCTCCATAGGTAATTCACCTTTCAGTATCTGAATTTCATCAAGCTTACAATCTATCTTTTGCAAGAGTACCAGTGAGCTTAATTTTTCTTCGATTGAGAATTCTTTAACTGCAGCCATTTTCTGTTTGAAGTTTACTTTTTGAAATTACAGGAAGTAATGTACCGGGTTGGTTTTTACGCCTGTTTTTAGGACGGCAAAGGTAGGGAATTTCTGCCTCAAAATATCAAACAAAAGGTCGATTGTGAACTGTTCACTCTCAAAATGGCCAATATCGGCTATAACCAGCCTTGCATTGGCATCAAAAAACTCGTGGTACTTGATATCGGCCGAAACGTAAAAGTCGGCCCCGGCAGCAATTGCAGCCCCCGTAAGGAAGCTTCCCGCTCCCCCGCAAAGAGCTACTTTTTTAACAGGTTTTCCCTTCAAAGGGGTATGCCGCACTATCGTAAGGTTGAATTTTTCCCTGAGCAGGGCCAGAAATTCGGCCTCACTAACAGGCTTTGTCAGGTCTCCCACCATGCCACTGCCTACCTGCTGGTTTTGATTTTCCAGCGAAACTATATCATAGGCAACCTCCTCGTATGGATGAGCAGCCATCATGGCGATCAGTATCGCATTTTCCAACCAGGCCGGGAATATCATTTCCAGTTTTATCTCCTCTTCGGTATGCCTTTCCCCGATCTTCCCTGTAAAAGGGTTGGTTCCTTTTCCGGCTTTAAACGTGCCCTCACCCTTTGTGTTGAAACTGCATTCGCTGTAATTGCTGATATGGCCTGCGCCGGCAGCAAAAATTGCCGACCTCAGCTTTTCTGCATGTTCAACCGGAACAAAGGTGAACAGCTTTTTAAGCGTATTGTTTTTTGCCTGGAGGATAGCTCTGTTTACGAGTCCCAGTTTATCGGCAATGGCTGCATTAACTCCGTGCAACACATTGTCAAGGTTTGTATGTATGGCATAGATGGCAATGTCGTTTTTAATGGCTGTGATCACCGTTCTCTCCACATAATTCTTCCCCGTAATTTTTTTTAGCCCTCCAAAAATAATGGGATGATGTGCAACAACCAGGTTAGCTTTTTTCTCAATCGCTTCCAGCACTACTTCTTCTGTTGCATCAAGCGTGGTAATAATACCTGTACAATCCCAACCGGCATTACCGGTGAGCAGCCCAGCATTATCATAACTTTCCTGCAAAACAGGTGGTGCAACCGACTCTAAAAAATTGGTGATATCCTGAATCTTCATTTTAGTTTTTTTATTGCATGAATTCGGCAGAACTACATAATGATCACAAAACAAAGATGCAAAAAATTGCTGACGTTAAATATGCAACAGCCGATTTACAATGAAGCCAGGAAATGGCTACTGGCAATAACCTGAATTTATTGTAATAACCCGGGCAACATATTCACGGACATGGGCGTTATTATACATCAGAAGAACTGTGTAAACATGTAGCAGGTGGGGTTTTAACCAGTAACTCTTTTATGGATAATGCCAATAAAATACAGGGGATGAAAAACTCAATATACAGGCTAGCTATTGTTTTAATTCTTGCTCTTGCAATAACACTGCTTTTAAACAGTTGCAAAAAAGTGGAGGCGGTTATAGAAGCTCAACAACAAACAGCATTGGAAAAGCAGTTCGAGGATAATATCCTCAATAAAAATTTCAGGGTGCAGTTGGCTACCGATAATGGCACTGACCTTACCCCACAATTTGCAGGTTACACTTTCATACTATACAAATCAACTTACTACAACGGGCCGTTGACTGCAACGAAAAATTCCATTACATATACCGGTACATGGGGTTGCAATGAAGATTACAGTAAGCTCACGATCGTTTTACCCTCAGTTCCCTCAGAATTTCTTTTTTTGATACGTGACTGGAGGTTTACCAAAAAGTCTCTACCTGTTATGGAATTTGCACCCTGGGGCACTTTAGATCCCAAGGTATTGCATATGGAAAGGTTTTGATCAGCCCTTTAGTTTATTTACGAGGTCTACATATTGCTGCATAGCCTCTGCCGATGGCTTACCCTTTAAAGATAACCATGCGTCATATTTGGCTTTATTTACAAAATCAAACGGATTGGATGGTGCCTCACCACTAACATCTCCCTCCGTTGACTGTTTGTATAAAGAATATAATTGCAGCAACACTTCGTTGGCCGGTTTTTCGCTTAATGATTTACTGTCGGTAACTGCTTTTTCAAATTGTTCTTTTAATTCCATGCTTTTTTTGGCGAAGCTACTTAAAATAAGAGCTCACAGAATCGTATATTTATGTATAGACAAATATTTCTTCATGGAAAAAATATTATCCATTTTATTATGCCTGCTCTTACCGTTCAACCTGCCTGCGCAGAAAACAGAGACCATCTATCTTGCCAAAGGGGACTCCACTTATAATTATTACACAGCTTTGATTCCGGATTCTGCATCGAAAGGACTCATCGTGGTGATTGGCGGCTTTTGCACCGATCCGCAGGAAGTGATGATGGAAACAAAACTCCCTGTAACAGCATGTAAAGCCGGTTATACCGTTGTAATTCCTTTTATGGTGAATGATTGCGAAACGATCGATGTGAACAATAATTATCAAAAAAGGCTGGAGATGCTGATACCTGAGCTCATCACGAAATACAAGGTGCCTGCAAACAAATTCATCATCGGCGGACAATCTTTGGGCGGACACCGGGCATTGTTCTATGCCGAGCAGGCATACAAAATGAATAACAGAACTATCATAAAACCTAACCTTGTTTTTGGGGTTGACCCGCCATTGAATATGAAAAGGCTTTGGAACAGTTTTACTTACGGGGTGAGTATTAAATTTTCAGAAGTGAGTATTGCCGAAGGCACCGAAATGCTGAGGAGATTTACAATCATGTATGGCGGAAGTCCTGCACAGAATCCAAAAAAATACGAGGAGGTATCTTCCTTTTATCCTGAAGCCAAAGACGGCGGCAATGCAAAATATTTAAAGAGTGTGCCGGTGAGGCTTTACTGTGACCCTGACATCAACTGGATCATTGAGAACCGCAGGGGTTCATTTGAAACGATGAATGCAACTGATCTTGCAGGCTGTATTTCGAGGCTTAGGTTACTGGGTAATAAAAATGCCGAGTTTATAAATTGCCTGGGCAAAGGATTTAAGCCTGATGGCAGCAGGCACCCGCATTATTTTTCGATGCTGGATGCAGATGAATTTGTAAGCTGGGCAAATAAAATGCTGTACCCAAAATAGTTTTATTAATATGGCAAAGGCTATCAAACCCCAAAAAAACGAAGAGGCACAATCCGCAAAACAATTCATAGAAAGATTAAAAAAACTTCAGTCGGCAGAAGAGCTTAAAAAGATACAACGCTATTTTAAATCCGGTGAAGGGCAGTATGGTGCAGGCGACAAATTCATGGGTGTTAAGATGGGAAGCCTTTTTAAACTGGCCATCGAATTCAATGGAATGCCTATTGCCGAAATTGAAAAACTGATGGAAAGCCCCATTCATGAAGTAAGAGCCGGAGCCATAAGCATTATGGATAAAGAATCACGTAGTAAAAAAATTACAGAGGAAAGAAGAAAAGAATTCTATGAATTGTACATGCGCCGCCACGACCGGGTTAATAACTGGGACCTCGTTGACCTGGGTTGCCTGTATATGACCGGCAGTTATCTCTACGATAAGCCGCATACAATTTTATACAAACTTGCCCGCTCAAAAAATATCTGGGAACGAAGGACAGCCATTCTTACAACCTGCTATTTTTTAAGAAAAGGCGATACAACAGACACATTCAGGATCGCAGAAATGCTGGTAAACGATAAAGAAGATCTCATCCATAAAGCCACAGGCTGGATGTTGCGCTTTGCCGGCGACAAAGACAAAAAGAAACTTGCGGCCTTCCTGGACAAACATGCTGCTACCATGCCCAGAACTTTATTGCGTTATTCGATTGAGAAGTTAGATAAGAAACAAAAGGAACATTACATGGGTTTAAAGAAAAACAAATGATGAAAATAATATGTCTTACCAGAAACTTTCTATAAATTTTACCGACCTTTAATCCATGAGTTTCATCGAGAGGAAAACAAGATTTTATTTTCTTTCTTTTCTCAAACACGATCTTAAAGCCAGCATTACTGTTTTCTTTGTGGCACTTCCGCTTTGCCTGGGCATATCGCTTGCATCAGGTGCGCCCATGTATTCAGGACTATTGGCAGGCATTATAGGCGGCATCGTGGTTAGCCTGATCAGTAAATCGGAATTGAGTGTAAGCGGACCTGCAGCCGGGCTGACCGCTATCTGTGCCGCTGCCATCACTCAACTGGGTGCTATTGAAATATTTTTTCTTTCAGTTGCTGTAGCGGGTTTATTCCAGGTATTGCTGGGTATCTTCCGACTCGGGGGATTCACACATTTCATCCCTTCGGCGGTAATCAAAGGAATGCTGGCTGCTATCGGTATCATACTTATTTCAAAACAGGTACCTGCATTCATAGGTTATGATAAACCCGATTTCTGGTCGAATGAATTCTTCAATATCATTTCCTTCAAAAATGTATGGAGCAATGTTGGCAGCTTGTACAAACACAGTTCTGCCGGTGTGATACTGATCGCCTTATCATCTATCGCCCTGCTTTATGCCTGGAAAAGAACACTGTCAAAAAAAATAAGCTTCCTTCCCACTTCTTTCATCACTGTTCTGTTTGGCATATCGTTGGCATTGGTCTTTAGGAATTATTTTCCGCAACTGGCGCTTAAACCAACGCAGTATGTCACTGTTCCGGGCAATATCATTTCACAAATCAGATTCCCGGAATTTGCTGCCCTGTTCAGCAATATCGAAATATGGAGAAATGCTGTTGTCATTTGTTTTGTGGCCACACTTGAAAGCCTCCTGAGCATTGAAGCCATTGATAAACTGGATCCGTATAACCGCATTACGCCGCAAAACAGAGAATTGATGGCACAGGGCACAGGAAATTTTTTAAGTGGGTTGCTGGGCGGAATACCCATCACCGCTGTGATCGTAAGAAGCTCTGCTAATGCAGAGGCCGGTGCAAGAACTAAGCTATCTGCTTTTACTCATGGGCTTTGGTTACTGCTGGCTATCTTATTTGCTATCCCCCTCATCAACCTTATTCCGTATTGTGTACTTGCCGCTATTCTCATTCGCACAGGATACAACCTGGCCAAACCAAAAATGATCATCTCGGTATACAAACAGGGAAGAGAGCAATTTTTGCCTTTTATCATCACAGTAATTTCAATACTCTTTACCGATCTGCTGATCGGCGTATTGATCGGTATCGGCTATTCCATTTATTTCCTCATCAAGCATACTTATCGTGCAGGTTTTGCTATGAAAGAAAGAACAGAGGGGCATACCCGTCATTTTACCATAGAACTTGCACTTAATGTAAGTTTCCTGAATAAGAAAAAATTTATGGAAACACTCGACGGGCTTCCGGAATATTCCATTGTGGAGATCGACGGCTCCAAAAGCGTATATATCGACCGTGATGTGCTGGAGATATTCCAGGACTTCAAAGTCAAGGCCCATAACAAGCACATCGAACTCATCCTGAAGAATATTCCCGAAGTGGAAACGATCGAACTGCATTGACCTGTCCAGTTAATTACTTTTTCTCACCGGCCTTTTTATCATAAACTTTTTGAATCGCCTCCAGTTTAGCCACATAAACGCTACGGCCATGGGTGCCCACCAATAATTCATTTTCTCTTTGCTGTATGGCAATATCATGTACAGGAACACGGGGTAAGTTATTATCCAGCACCATAAAAGTTTTTCCCATATCAAAAGATGCGTAGAGCCCATTATCGGTTCCTACATAAATGATATTTTCCTTTTTGGGGTCCTCTGCAACTATGTTCACCGGCTCGGCAGGCAAATCATTACCAAGTTGTGTCCAGCTTGTGCCATAATCTTCACTTACAAATAAATAAGCGCCAAAATTATCGAAGCGATAGCCGTTCAAAGATGCATATACCCGGCCTTCTTTAAAACCAGAAGGGGTAACACGGCTTACATACATACCCTGCACAGCTTTTGGCAGGGCAGTACTTATTTTTGTCCAGGTGTAACCACCATCTTTACTCACATGGATATTGCCATCATCTGAACCAATATAGATCAATCCGAATTTTAAAGATGACTCAACTAATGTGGTACTTGTACCAAAAGGTACATCACCTTCTTTGGCGCCACTCGTTAAATCTCCTGATAATGTCTCCATCTTTTCACCTTTTTGCAAACTGCGGTGAAATTTATTAGTGCCGTAATAAAAAATGTCCTGGTTGTGTTTGCTTAGCCAGATGGGTGTTTGCCAGTTGAACCGTAGTTTGGGTTCTCCAAGTTCATTGCGTGGGTAAATAGAAAACCCCCTGCCGCCATCTGTGCTTCTTCTGCCGTAAAATCCAAACTGCAATCCTGTATAAACTGTTTTATTATCTCTTGTATCTGCCTGCACCTGCATTCCATCGCCACCACCGATCTGTTTCCAGGGATATACTCCCTCATAATCCCACTGGTCTATATCTTTTGAATTGGATGGACCGAACCAGGTACCATTATCCTGGAGCCCGCCATAAATATTGTAAGGCTTTGCATCATCCACAGTGATCTTATAGAACTGGCCTACAGATGGTGTATTCGCCTTGAACCAGTGTTTCCCATTATCATAAGTAACATTGCAACCGCCATCATTTCCGGCTATCCAATGGCTGTCCCGGCTGGGGTTCATCCAGCATCCATGCCAGTCGGCATGTGTAGCTTCGTTATCTGTTGACCTGAATGTTTTACCTCCATCTTCACTCAGCATGAGGGTAAACCCGCTGATCACTACTTTATTTTCGTTGGTATTGCTCACCGAAATTTTTCCAAAATAATATCCATACGTATTGTACAGGTTCAGTTCTTTGGTATTCACTTTTCTCCAGCTTGCCCCGGCATCATCGCTGCGATATATCTCACAACCAATGATGGGTGTTTCAAAAAGCGCTGTGTTGGCATCAAAAAGATAATCATACACAGCAGTAGGTTTTACTTTGTCATTTTTAACAAGCTCCTTTACCGAAGCTGATTTATATTTTTCGGGGAAACCATTCTTCTTTAAAAAAGTATCCAGTTTATTATCGTCGAGTGCGAGAAATGCATCCTTGCCCAGGTCTTTAAAATCTTTGAGCACATAATTGGTATCTGCTTTTTTCTTTGTCGTATCGGGCCGGTGATCCTGGTTATCAAGTGTTGCATATACAATATTCGGGTTAGCTGCAAAAACAGCAACGCCTATCCTGCCCAGTCCATTACCTGCAGGGAAACCACTGCCTGCCGCAGTAGCCAGCTTCCATGTATTGCCACCATCTGTACTTTTATAAATGCCCGAAGATTTACCTCCTTCTTCAAAATTCCATGCTCTTCTTGTACGGTACCACATGGCTGCATACAGTTCATCCGGATTTTTGGGATTGATATCCATATCAACAGCCCCTGTGTTATCATCCATATATAAAGTTTGTTTCCATGTTTTACCGCCATCGGTTGTTTTATAAATGCCTCTTTCTTTATTAGGAGAATATAAATGTCCCAGTACAGCTACCCAGGCAGTATTATTATCTGTGGGATGCAGATTTATTTTACCAATATGATGACTTTCAGGAAGGCCAAGATATTCCCAGTGCTTTCCATTATCGGTACTTTTATAAACACCCAAACCTGCATAAGAAGAACGGCTGCTGTTTACCTCGCCGGTACCCACCCATATGGTTTTGGTGTGCCAGTTAACTGCAATATCACCAATGCCGAATGCATTTTCTTTATCGAATACCGGAACAAGACTTTGCCCGTTATTTACTGTATACCATAAACCTCCGGTTGCATATGCCACATAAAATTCGGTGGGATCAGCCGGGTTCACATCCACATCCACAACCCTGCCACTCATAATGCTGGGGCCTACATTGCGGAATTTGATCCCCTTCAAAAGAGTGTCATTTTCCAGCAATTTTCTTTTTTGCAAACCGTTTAATCTTTCAGCTGTTGTGCTTGGCTTGATTTGTGCGTACACAGAATTAACACTTGCACATAGCAGGATTAATGTAAATTTGAATACATTTTTCATCAGCAGTAGTTTTGTATGATCAAAAACAAAAAAATAAGAACCAGTATTATGCGTATTTTAAAAATACGGCAATTGTTGATACTTGCTATCATTCTTTTTTTGTTTTTGATGAATGGAGTTGCCCAGTACAAAAGTTTTAAGTTGAACGCCCAGGGCGATACCCTTAATGCGATTGATAAAAACAATATGAAACAGGGCAAATGGGTGGTTCATGTTGATGAATTAAGGGGCGAACCGGGCTATGAAGAAGAAGGTATTTTCAAAAACGATAAGAAAGAAGGTATTTGGCGCAGGTATAGTTTGACCGGCGATATTATTGCTGTAGAATTTTATAAGCTGGGAGGTAAAGACGGCATTCAGCAATACTATACTTACCTGGGCGAACTGATAAGAGAAGAATCCTGGAAGGGTTATGACCCCGATGCACCTTATGATACTGTTGCAGTATATGGTGATGGTAATAACGAAATAATAGATTATAAAATCACCAAGGCAGAACAATACAGTGTAAAGCATGGCGAATGGAAATATTATGACCCCTATGCCGGTGGCAGGTTAATGAAGGTTGAAAAATATTTTCGTGGCCACCTGGAAACACCCGGTGGGCCTGTAGTGAATACAACTCCTGTAGGGGACAAAAATAAAAAAGTGGAAAAGACACCCGAGATGATCGAGTGGGAGAAAAAGAACAAAGGGAAGAAGAAAGCACTGAGGGATGGAAGGACAACCTCGGGAGGATAGATATTCTTATTGAATTCCTATACTTATTCTGATACTAAAATATTTATTTAATAAAAAACTCCGGCTTTCGCCGGAGCTTTTTATTAACTCAAAATTAAAAACAAGCTATTTAACAGGAAAGAGACTAACTGCACATCCGCCGCCGGGAGCTAATTTCAGATTCAGTATGGTTTTATTGTCTACTACTTGTTTGGTTATTATATACGCAGCAGGATTCTTATCGTAGCTGGCATCATCAGCATCAGCATAAATGGTAGCGTTATATTTTTTTCCGGCGTCCAGGAACCCCAGGTCAACCGTTGTTGTCCGTGCATGCTCATCGGTGATGGAACCGATGAACCAGTTGCCTTTCCCTTTTGCTTTCCTCGCCACAGTAATGTAATCGCCCGGCTCAGCTTCCAGGTATTTACTGTCATCCCAATCCACGGCCACGTCTTTGATGAACTGGAAGGCATCCATCTTCTTTTCATAGATCTCAGGCAGATCGGCAGCCATTTGCAGCGGGCTGCAGATGGTAACATACAAAGCAAGTTGCTTTGCTAAGGTAGTATGAATGGTCTCTTTTTTATTCTTATCCCAGTAATTCAATTCCAGTTGAAAGATGCCAGGTGTATAATCCATTGGCCCACCCATGAAACGGGTAAAAGGCAGTATCACATCATGTTGCGGTTTATTGCCTTCGCTCCAGGCATTGAATTCCATTCCTCTTGCGGCCTCACAAGCTAACCAGTTAGGATAAGTACGACTTAGTCCTGTTGGGCGAACGGGTTCGTGTGCATCCAGCATGATCTTGTATTCGGCTGTTTTTTGTGCAACCCTCACATAATGGTTCACCATCCATTGCCCATCGTGGTGCTCACCACGGGGAATGATATGGCCAACATAACCCGTCTTCACCGCATCATAACCGAACTTCTTCATAAAACGATAAGCCGTATCCATATGCCTTTCGTAATTAGTGACCGATGCCGAGGTCTCGTGATGCATGATGAGCTTTACTTTTTTTGAAGCTGCATAACGCTTCAATTCCTTTACATTAAAATCACCATAAGGCGTTACAAAATCAAATACATTTTCCTTGTACTGGCCAAACCAATCTTCCCAGCCTACATTCCATCCTTCCACCAGTACACCATCGAAACCATTTTTGGCCGCAAAGTCGATATACCGTTTTACATTAGCTGTAGTTGCACCATGTTTGCCACTTGCACTGTCCCAGCTAGATTTACCCACATGCATTTCCCACCATACGCCCACATACTTTGTTGGTTTGATCCAGGATTGATCTTTGATCACAGAAGGATCATTTAGGTTGAGAATAGTATGTGAAGCAAGTATATCCGTTGCTTTATCAGAAACAATGATCGTACGCCATGGAGTTTTGGCCGGTGCCTGCAAGTAGGCTTTATTACCTAATGCATCGGGAACAAGCACAGAGGATAATGTAAAATCCGGTTTATTGAGATGCAGGTTCATTGCCGGATAATTCACCAGTGCTGCTTCGTGGATATTGATGTAAAGACCATCAGCCGATTTCAGCATCAGGGGTGTTTGCACCGAATGTTTATCGAAGAACTGGTGTGCATAGATATTGGCCGCATATTTTGGATCATCTCCGTCCACTTCACTCAGATTAGTGACATTAGGAGAAAATTCATTGCTGTCATAATCGCCCGGTATCCAGAAAGCTTTATGATCGCCTGTGAGATGAAATTCTGTTCTCTCATTGCTTATGATAAAATGGTTCAGGTTATTCTGTTTGGGGAATTCATACCTGAAACCCAGGCCATCGTCAAATACTTTGAAGATAATGTTGAACACAATTGCCTTATCTCCCTTTTGCGAAAGTGTCACTGAAAGCTGGTTGTAATTCTCCCTGATCTCTTTCACATCTCCCCATACCGGCTTCCATTTTGAATCATTGCTGATTTGAGAAGAAGCGCTGATGACCAGATTATCTTTTAAAGGAGGCAAGGCGATATCATTCATGGTTTGTTTTAATTCAAACCCCATTGATGAGGGAAGGATAACAGCTTTATTTTTATACGTAAGTTCATACATGGGCACCCCCTGTTCATTCAGCCAGAAACCAAACCGGATATTCTTATTAGGTGAGTGGATAATGGTCTTTGTCTGGGCAACAGTTGTTGTGAAGGTGAGAAATACAACAACAGCCGTAAACAATCTTTTACAATGCATAGCAATCAGTTTAACAGTAAAACTACACTTTAATGTGTAAAAAATACACACTTAATTAATTTTTATTGAAAAAATTCCTGAAAACCTGCAAATGGTAAGGAATGTTAGCCCTCCAGTAGTCCCAGTTATGCTGCCCGGAGTTTTCAGTATACTCATGAGGTATCTTCAGTTGCACCATCTTCGCATGAAGCTTGCGGTTGCCGGCAATAAAAATATCCCTGTCGCCACAATCGAAAATGATCTTGAGTTTAGTGTGGGGGTATTTTTCTATTAAATTGATCACTGCCATTTCGTGCCATGCTGTGGCATGTGTAATGGTATCTCCAATCCTGTTACTGATATCAAAACGGTTCCTGCTTTCTTTCAGGTCAACTCCCCCACTCATACTGCCTGCTGCACCAAAAATATCGGAGTGCCTCAGTGCAATAAACAAAGCTCCATGCCCTCCCATACTGAGGCCGGTAATGGCCCGGTATTTTTTATTGGCCCTGGTGCGGTAATGCCCATCAATAAAACCAACCACTTCTTTGCTGATATGTGTTTCATACCGGTATGCTGTATCTACAGGACTGTCAAAATACCAACTGCTTTTTTCACCATCGGGACAAACGATGATTAATTGATTTGTATCTGCATAATTTTTCAGTTCTGGCATGCGTATGATCCAGTTGCTGTACCACCCATCGTAACCATGCAGGAGATAAACTACCGGGAATTTTTTGTTTTTTATTTGGTAGCTGTCTGGCAATATCACAACAGCTTTTATTTCTTTATGCATGCTGTTGCTGTAAATTGAAACTGTATCAACGCTGCCTGCCCATAGCTTTACAGAAAAGCAAAACACGAAAAGCAGCAGGTTTGAATATTTCATTTTATTTTCTAAGGCTGATTACAAAGATGCAATAAAAAAAGCTGTCCTACCAAAATGACAGGACAGCTTTAGACCATAACTGGCTATAAATTATTTTATTTCTTTTTGCATTGGGTTAGGATTTCCAGGTGCAGCTCCTCTTGGGGCGCCGCTTGCTCTTTTAAACAACTGGAACTTGCTTGGCTCTGCAAATGATGGCCATGAATTATTGGCTGTATTTATATCCGCTGTTTCCCTCATCGGGTCAACAAGTATTGAAGCCACTTCTTTATTCTTCATAAAAGTTTTGATCACTTTATTCTCATTCTTGCGCCATACCTGCACCGCTATTCTGTCTGTTTCTTTTGTTCCGTCTTTAAATGTCCATTCAACAATGATAGGCATTACCAAACCACCTTTATTACTGAAAGTAAGTTCATACATGTATTTGCTTCCAGCAAGATGAAATCTTTCTGCTTCGGTATATGTATCGGTATTTGCCGGCGGAACCGGTATTTCAAATGCTGTGGTATCCATTTTTGCAAGGCCACGATCGTATCTCCAGTAAAAATCCCTGAGCGATTGATCTGCATCTGTTGCAAAAGTTATTTTCTTATCCTCCCTGTTCCTGATCTTGGAAATATCATCGAATGTATTCAGTTGCGGTTTAGCCACAGGTACTTTTCTGGTAGTAGCGGCATTTGTATTTGGTGCAGCAGGCGCTTCTGTTGATAGCACTGACCATTTAACGGTATCAAGTGAAATATCACAAGGTTCTGTTCCGAAGAACCAACCCCTCCAGAACCAATCCAGGTCTTCAGCGCTGGCATCTTCCATTGTTCTGAAAAGATCGGCAGGTGTAGGATGTTTGAAAGCCCAGCGTCTTGCATATTCCCTGAAAGCATAATCAAATAAATCTCTGCCCATAATGGTTTCACGCAGGATATTTAAACCCGTAGCAGGTTTGCTATATGCATTAGGACCAAACTGGATGATGTTCTCGCTGTTTGTCATGATGGGCTCAAGCTGATCTTTCGGCAACTTCATATAATCAACGATCTTGTAAGCCGGACCTTTGCTTACCGGGTATTTGTTATCAAACAATTCTTCTGTCAGGTATTCAACAAATGAATTCAACCCTTCATCCATCCATGTCCATTGTCTTTCGTCGCTGTTGATGATCATCGGGAAGAAGTTATGGCCCACTTCATGTATCACCACACCCAGCATACCATTCTTTGTTCCTTCGCTGTAGGTACTGTTGGCGCTGTACTGGCCCGTCGCATCTCTTTCAGTACGACCAAAGTTGAAACAGATCATCGGGTATTCCATTCCATTGGCTGCTTCCAGGCTTTGAGCAACAGGGTATGGATAAGGAATGGTGAATTTTGAATAACTCTTGATGGTGTGAGCAACAGTTTTTGTACTGAACTTACGGTACAATGCATAAGCTTCTTTTCCGTAAGCACTCATGCACATCACTTTCTTTCCTTCTACCGTAGTTGGCATGGCATCCCAAATGAATTTACGTGAAGAGCCCCAGGCAAAATCACGTACCATATCAGCTTTAAATATCCATGTCTTTTTATTGGTTGATTTTGTCTTTTCTTTTGCTTTGGCTTCATCCAGCGTTACAATTTCTGTAACATCGCTGGCTGTTTGCGCTTTTTGCCAGCGTGCAAATTCGGTTGCTGATAAAACCTGCTGGTAATTTTGTCCCTGGCCGGTTGCCATTACCACATGGTCGGCAGGCACGGTCATAGCCACTTTATAATTACCAAATACCAACGCAAATTCACCCGAACCAACAAACTGGTGATTTTGCCATCCCTGGAAATCGCTGTACACACAGAGGCGTGGGAACCATTGGGTCATGGTGTACAAGTCATTTCCATCCTCAGGAAAATTTTCGAAACCACCACGTCCACCATATTTTGTTCTTTCAATGATGTTATAATTCCAATCAACTTTAAAAATGAATTGCTGACCTGGTTTAAGTGGCTGTGTCAATTCAATCCTCATCATTGTTTTATTGATAGTATATGTCAATAGTTTGCCGGCAGCATCAGCCACACGGGTAATATTAACTCCATACTCCCTGTCCTTATCCACTTTACCACTAAAACGGGTGATCTCCTGTTCAGATATGGCTCTTGGCATTGTATTACTGCCCTGGTAACCGGAATTGTTCGTATTGCTGTGTTCATTTTCATCTAATTGCAACCACAGGTAAGTCAACACATCAGGAGAATTGTTGTAATAGGTGAGTGTTTCCCTGCCGATCAAACGGCGGTTGGGTTCATCCAGTTCACAAACGATATCATAATCGCAGCGCTGTTGCCAGTACTTTGGCCCCGGTGCCCCACTGGCCGTACGATATTCATTAGGGGTTGGAAGAATGGTTCCCAGTTGTTCGAACCGGTTACCGTGATTACTGCCAGGATTGTTCTTGATATCCTGGGCATTTGCGCAAATACTGATGATAAGCAGTAAGGCAATGGCTGATACTTGTTTCATTTTCTATTATTGAGGTTGTGATTTAAAAATTCATATCAAAGATATACGTTCCCATATCATTTTGACCGCCATGATCAAAGCAACTAATGACAAAACCCATACCCACCATCTCCTGTTCAAACCTGCCTTATCCACTACCAGGTAACTTACCAGGAGGATGACCGTAACCACAAGGATCTGACCTGCTTCCAGGCCGAGATTAAAACCAAACAGGCTCCAGCCAATACTTTCATCCTTTGCCATCATAAAGCGGATGGCGTTGGCGAACCCTAATCCATGGATCAATCCAAAGAAAAGAGCGAGGAAATAATTAAGCCTGAGTGATTGTGACTGAAAATCCTTCTGAAAAAAATTAAAAAGAGCTGTGGCAACAATTGTACAGGGGATGAGGAACTCAACCCAGTCGGAATTCACCCTTACCATATCAAAAACACTTAATGCAAGTGTCAGGGAATGGCCGATGGTAAATGCCGTGACCAGTATCAATACCTGTTTCCAGTTGCCGGCCAGGTAAATAGCAGCCAATGCTAAAATGAACAACCAATGATCTTTGGCTTCCCATGCAATGATATGATTCCAGCCCAGATCAAAATAAAAACCCAAATTCTGCATGGAACTGTTTACAATTGATTGTTTGTATTAGTTTTGTCCTTCAAATATCTTTAAAGAAACGATTTTTTACTAATCTCTTTGCTAAATGGCAGGTTTTTTATTTAAGTGGTTACTCATTGGCGGATTTTTACTACCCCGTCCAGCCCCCACTAACAATGTTTTGCATCCTATTTATGTAAGTGTTACCGAAATTGAGCACAATTCAAAAGAAAAAACACTGGAGATAAGCTGCAAGATATTTACTGATGATTTTGAAAAAGTATTAAGGCAGCAATACAATACACATATCGACCTGCTGAATCCAAAAGAGAAAGCGGCCATGGAGAAATTTGTAAGTGGCTATGTATTAAAACACCTTGTTGTAAAAGCTGACGGAAAGGCTGTGGCTTTACAATTCCTCGGCTACGAACAACAGGAAGAAGGCATTGTAAGCTTTTACCAGGTTAATGATATCGCAGCAGTAAAAAAATTAGAGGTAACCGATAATATTCTCTTCGAATACAAAAAAGAGCAGATCAGTATTATTCATGCAAAAGTGAATGGGAATACAAAAAGCACGAAACTTATAAATCCTGAAGACAAGGCAAGTTTTGAGTTTTAGAGATTTATGGTTTGTAGTTTATGGTTTGTGGTTTGGCACAAACAGTTTGAAAAGTTCTTAAATTTATTTTACTCTTTTCAACCACAAACTTCAAACCTCAAACTTTACTCTTCCTCCATATCCTCTTTTATCTCTTCCGAGATTTTTACGATCAGCTTATCTATGCGCTGGCCATCCATATCCACAATTTCAAAATCAAAGCCTTTCCATTCAAATCTTTCGCCGGCATCGGGAATATGCTTTAGTTCATGCAACACAAATCCGGCAAGGGTATCAAAGTCATGTTCGCCCTCATTCATCCACTCTGTTTTTTCAAAGCGGCTTAAAAAATCATAAAAAGGTATCTGGGCATCCACCAGGTAGGTTCCGTCCTGCCTTTCAATGATCTCATATTCTTCCTGGCCACTCTGGGGTACATCGCCTACAATGGCTTCCAGTATATCATTCAGGGTTATCATTCCTTCCAGTGTACCATACTCATTTACAATAAAGCAGCTGTGGATCTTTGTTTCCTTGAATTTTTCGAGCAGTTGGTAAGGGCTGTTGTTCTCCGGAACAAAGATCGCCGGCTTGGCAAGGTCTTTAAGTAAGGTTGAAGGGGACGCCTTCACGATATCTTTTACAAACACTACCCCGGTAATATCATCCACTTGTTTATTGCAAACCGGATAGGTTGAATACGTAAGCGCTTCAAACCTGTCTTTAAAAGTTTGTACCGTATCATCTTCATCGAACCAGATGATGTCTGTGCGGTGTGTCATCAGCGAAGTAATATTCCTGTCGCCGAGATGAAATATCCGTTCAATGATATCTTTTTCCTCTTCCTCAATGGCGCCGTGTTCGCTGCCTTCGGTGATCATCGCTTTTATTTCTTCCTCTGTTACCTGGTTATCTTTTACTTTGATGTTGAGCAGTTTTACGATCAGGTGGGTTGACGTGGTAAGTAACCAGATGAATGGAAAAGTGATCCTGCTTAACCAGCCCATGGGCCGGGCAAAATTCTTGGCTATATATTCCGGCCGGGCCAGGCCAATTCTTTTAGGAACCAATTCTCCCAGTACCAGTGAAAAATACGTAAGGATGACAACAATGATGGCATTAGCTATTCCATTACTGTAATGCCTCGCCCATTCGAACTGGTTAAAATATTCAACAATCGGTAATTTCAATTTCTCTCCCGAAAACAAACCCGTTAAAAGCCCGATAAGGGTAATGCCAACCTGTACAGTAGATAGAAAAACATCGGGGTGGTTGGCCAGTTTCAGTGCAGCTTTCGCTTTTTCATCTCCCTTATTGGCTTGTGCTTCCAGTCTTGCTTTCCTGGCGGAAACAAGGGCTATCTCGGCCATAGAAAAGACACCGTTGAGGAGTATCAGCCCAAGTATTACAAATATAACTGCCATTAGTTTTTAGCTAAACCGTAGTTTCTGTTAAACGATCTGCCCGACAAATATCCGATAAGTATTCCAATCAACCCTCCGGCGAGGGTATCAAGCGGGTAATGAACCCCCACATATACCTGTGCAAAACAAATACTAAAAGCCCACAGAAAAAACCAGGCAGGCCATTTTTTAAACCTCGGCCTCAGGGTGAGGTAAAAAAACATGGCCATTCCAAAATGATTGGTAGCATGCGATGAAGTGAAACTTGAGCTTTGTGGCCGGTAGCCTACAAGCACATGTATCCACGAGGCAATTGAAGGTTCATTACAGGGCCGCAGGCGGATAATATTTTCTTTTATGATCTTACTGCTTACAAAATCGCAAAGGATAATGGTACCAACGGCAAATACGACCCACCATAAAGCATTTTTTTTATAATTAACAGCTACCAACACGATCAAAAACAAATAAAGCGGGTACCACATCTCCGAATTACGCAACCAGGGCATTAACCAGTCAAAGAAGGTATTGCTCCACTGATTGTTGACTATTTTAAATAACTGTTGGTCGTATGAAAGCAGTTGTTGCATCATTGAGTATTAAATAAACACCGGCCAAAAATAATTAAACTAATTTTGTCAGCTATTAAATAATTGTTCATGTTGTTTTTGCACAGGGTACCCAAATTATTACGCTGGATATTCTCTGTGGCTTTGTTTTTACTCATCGTAATGACCATAGCCCGGTTCTTGGTTTATTTTGAATTTAATCCCCCCGGTAAAGCATTTTCCGGGTCGGCATTTATAATGGGCCTGCGCTATGATGCAAGGGTAATTTCTATTGTCGGCATAATCGTCATGCTCCTATGTGCTATCCCTTTATTAAATCCCTTTAAAAACTATAAGGCAAAAACTTTCTGGAACATTTTTCTTCCAATCCTCTTCCTTATCCTGGTGATTGTTTTCGCTATTGATTTCTACCATTTCGATTACCTGCACCAGCGGCTTAATGCAACAGTTTTAAATTATGTAGAGGATGCCGGCATCTCGTTCAATATGATGTGGCAATCTTACCCACTATTAAAGTTAAGTATCGGGTTCATCCTGATTTTTTTTGTGGCCCGGCTTATCTTTGGCCGTTTACTTGCCCGCCACCAGCACCAGGACAGTTTCTATAAAAGGAAAGGAAGATTACTTTACGTGATAGCATTCCTTTTATTCGGTGCATGTGTTTTTGGCAGGATCGGGCAATTCCCATTGCGCTGGAGCGATGCTTACACACTCAGCGATGATTTTAAAGCCAACCTTGCTTTAAATCCTTTTCAAAGTTTTTTCAGCACTTTAAGTTTCAGGTCCTCGTCATACGACTTAAAGAAAGTAAAGGCAGGTTATCCAATCATGGCTTCTTACCTGGGCATTCCTTCAGCAGACAGTACACAACTATCATATGAACGAACATACACTAACCATTACCCAATAAAGCAAAATCCAAATATCGTTTTAGTCATCTGCGAAAGTTTCAGCGCTTATAAAAGCAGTATGTACAATAACCCGCTGAACACAACTCCCTATTTTAATGAACTCTGTAAAAACGGTGTATTCTTCGACCGCTGTTTTACGCCTGCTTATGGTACAGCCCGTGGCGTGTGGGCCACCATCACCGGTATACCCGATGTGGCAACCCCCAAAACAGCCAGCCGCAATCCCAATGCCGTTGACCAGCATACCATCATTAACGATTTTGAGGGCTATAATAATTTTTATTTCCTGGGAGGAAGCGCTACCTGGGCAAATATCCGGGGTGTACTCACCAACAATATAAAAAACCTGAAGTTGTATGAGCAGGATGATTACAACGCAAAGAAGATAGATGTGTGGGGCATCAGCGACAAGAATTTATTTTTAGAAGCCAATAAAGTTTTAAGTAAACAAACAAGCCCCTTCTTCGCCGTTATTCAAACAGCAGATAACCATCGCCCTTATACTATACCTGCTGAAGACAAAGATGAATTCAGATCTGTTTCTTTTTCGACAGACTCATTGAAGCGTTTTGGTTTTGAAAGTAATGAAGAGCTGAATGCTTTCCGGTATACTGATTTTGGTTATCAGAAATTTATGGAAGCTGCAAAAAAGGAACCTTACTTTGATAATACCATTTTTGTTTTTGTGGGCGACCACGGCATCCGGTATAATGGTAAGCTGGAGTATTTTCCAAAGAGCTGGACAGAGCAGGGCCTTACCTGCGAACATGTGCCCCTGCTTTTTTATGCTCCCAAATTCTTATTGCCAAAAAGAATACATGATGTGTGCAGCCAGGTGGATGTTCTGCCAACCATTGCATCACTCGCAAGAGTTTCTTACCGCAATAACACTTTCGGCCGAGACCTCTTTGATGCTGTTTCGCCTGTTAAACCCAGTAATGAAAAATATGCTTTCATCATTGATCACGACCTGAAAACGATCGGCCTTGCAGGCAATCAATATTATTACCTGAAGAATTTAAAGACAGGCAAAGAAGATTTTGTTTCCATGACAGGTAATGACCCGGTACCCGTAAATGCAGCAACAGATAGTATAAAGAATTACCTGCAGCAACTTACCGGCGCTTATTACGAAACAGCCAAATACCTGCTGCTGAATAATAAGAAAAAGCCCTAAACCAGTCGGCCTATCCATTGCTTTCATTATTTTCGCTTTCTTTGTTCAAGCCAAGAAAACATAAAAAATGCTCATCAGTTGGAAAGTTCCTAAAACGATTCAATGGATAGTAAAACTGTTCATCATATACCTGTGCCTGTTCACTGCTTTCAGGATCGCCACAGCTATCCTGTTCAAGCCGGAGGCAACCGGCGTTTTTGAACTTGCTCCTTCTTTCTGGCTCGGACTCAAATACGACCTGCGCTGGATATCCATTGCCCTTTCTCCCATTATCGTATTATCTATATTCAGGCAGTTCTCCCCCTTTCATTCAACCAGGAACAAAAAGATATGGACGGCCTACCTGGCTGTAATAAGTTTCACCATCATGTTTGCTTATGGGGCCGATTTTGCAAATTTCAGTTACAACCATACCCGGATTGGCGCAAGCGCTTTGAACTTTATGGAAGATCCCTATGAAATGTTCCGCATGGTATGGCAGTCGTATCCCATCATCTGGATAATGATCGGGTTGATCGTCGGCATTTTTTTTATCTCCAGATTATTCCGCCGTACACATGGCGCCGTGGATGCCAGCAATTACTGGCATAAGTTTGAATACAAGCGTCGCTGGTACCTGGTTGCTTTATTATTGATGTGCTGGTTCGTATTCGGGTTCCTGCACCTGAAGCCGCTTACCCGCCAGGATGCATACAGGCTGAATGATAATTTTAAAAGTTACCTCGCATTAAATCCTTTTCAGAATTTCATTACTTCATTGAAACAACGCCGGCCAGATTTTAATACCAGCGAGGCCGGCCGTTATTACCCGGTTATCTCTAATTTCCTTCAACTGAACTCATCTGTAAAGAACAACTATGAACGGAATATTATGCCCAATAGCCGTGGACTGGAAAGCAGGCCCAATGTTGTGCTCGTTCTTTGCGAAAGCTTCAGTATGTACAAGAGCAGCATGAGCGGCAATAAGCTCAATAGCACACCTTATTTCAATGAGCTGTGCAAGAATGGTGTGTTCTTCAATCATTGCTTCACACCCACTTTTGGTACAGCAAGGGGTTTGTTTGCCACCATTACCGGTACCCCCGATGTGCAGATGTCCAGGTTCTCTACACAAAATGCCGAAGCGGTGAACCAGCAAACCATCATCAACGATTTTGAAGGCTACAATAAATTTTATTTCATCGGTGGCAGGAGCCAGTTCAATAATTTCCGGGGGCTGATGAAAAATATCGACAGCATTGATATCTATGAGAAAGGCAGGTACAGATCACCCGATATCAATGTATGGGGCATCAGTGACAGGGACCTGTTCATGGAAGCCGGTGATGTGCTGAAACAGCAGACAAAACCTTTTTTTGCCGTGATACAAACTGCCCATAACCACAGGCCCTTTATGCTTCCGCCGGGCGAAAAGGATTTTGTATGTGATAAACCGGGTAAACAAGCGCTTGAGGAAAATGGGTTTGAATCACAGGCAGAATATGAAGCATTTTGTTATACTGATTTCTGTTTTAAATTATTCATGGAAGCGGCAAAGCAGCAGGCTTATTTCAATAACACCATTTTTGTATTTGTAGGCGATCATGGTGTGGAAGGAGAATCAAGCTCTGTTTACCCACCGGCCTGGAATGCACAACGACTCAGCGATGAGCATGTGCCATTGCTGTTCTATGCACCTGCCCTGCTCAAGCCTGCCACTTATAATTATACCGTTTCGCAGATCGATGTGTTGCCTACACTTGCCGGCATGGTTCACCAGCCTTATACCAACAGTACGTTGGGCAGGGATGTGATCAACCAGCAGAATATCTTTCATGCTGCTTTCATCATTCATCACGACGAGGGGAATATCGGCGTAGTAACCGATGATTATTATTTCGTAAAGAATATCAATATCACCTATGAAGAGCTGGTACCACTCAGGAATACCAGCCCTGTATTGAGCAATCAACAAGCAGATTCTGTTAAAAAGAAACTTTCGGAGCTTACCTCTGCTATTTTTGAAACATCCAGGTGGATGCTGCTGAATAATAAGAATAAATAACTCTTTTAGTTTACCATTTACATTGCTTCCACATCGTCAAGTAGTAACTAATAAGCAATCTTTTTCATAATGGTAAACATTGCAATCCCTCCGAAGTAATCAGGGCTTTATTTTTTTTGCGATCATCACCATCCTGGGTGATCTTTTTACATCATAATTCGAAAAGGAATAATCGCCAAACACTTCCTGCATCTGCAGTCCCTGGTAGGCGAACATCTCGGTAAAATCGCCCAGGGAAAACTTGGCTACTTTTTCGATATAGACTAATGGCTCCTCCTGGCTGTCATCTTCCACAATTATTTTTTTATAAAAATGTGTTTCATCATACCACTTGGTTATGATAAAATTGATGCCGTCTATTTCTTTTTCCGATTGATGTACCAAATGATCTTCGGCATAATGCACATTTAAAAAATCCATCACAAACACACCCTCCCTTTTTATGGATTGCGCAATGGTACGTATAGCATTATCATGTTCCCTCCGGGTTTTGAAATAACCAAAGCTGGTAAAAAAATTAAAAGCATAATCAAAATAATTAATCCAGAAAGGCAGGCGCATATCATGCTTGTAGAAATGAAGTGTCTCTGTTTCATGTTGTAGCGCATCATTAATACTATCATCACTAAGGTCTATACCTGTAACATCAAATCCTTTACCGGCCAATTGAATGGAGTGGCGCCCCCTGCCGCAGGCCACATCCAGCATGGTGCTGTTGGGTGCCGGTTTCAAATAACTGATCAGGTTATCAATAAAGGCAGCAGCTTCCTTATCATCTCTTTTAAAGTAGAGTTGATGATAGTATGGCGAGTTGAACCAGTCTCTGAACCAGGTCTGTTGCATAGGACAAAGTTAATAGGAATTAGTTCATAGCAGGACACTATAAAATTAAGCAGTCCTGCGAACCATTAACTATGAACCATGAACTCCAGTTTTCTTATCTTTGCTCTCCCTAAACAGAATCGAATGGCATTGATAAAGAGTATTTCGGGCATACGTGGCACCATCGGCGGAAAAACCAATGATAACCTTACCCCTGTTGATATTGTAAAGTTTGCATCGGCTTATGGAAGCTGGTTATTACAACAAACCAATAATACCAAAATAGTTATAGGCCGCGACGGAAGGATCAGCGGTGAAATGGTGAGCAATTTAGTGGTGAATACACTGATCGGGCTTGGGCTTGATGTAGTTGATCTTGGATTAAGCACCACCCCCACTGTTGAAATGGCTGTAAAATTTGAAAACGCAGCCGGTGGCATTATCCTTACAGCCAGCCACAACCCCAAAGAATGGAATGCGTTAAAATTACTGAACAGCAAAGGTGAATTCATCAGTGGCGACGAAGGCAAGCTGATATTAAAGTCGGCTGAAAAAGAAGATTTCAAATTTGCAGCTGTTGATAAACTGGGCACTTATAAAAAAGATGAGAGTTTATTAAAGAAACATATTGATTCGATCCTGAAATATGAATTGGTAGATGCCGGCGCTATTAAAAAGAAGAACTTTAAAGTAGTTGTTGATGCGGTGAACAGTACCGGCGCTATCGCAGTTCCTGCTTTACTGAAAGCATTGGGTGTTACAGATATCATTGTATTGAATGAAGAAGTAACAGGCAACTTTGCACACAATCCTGAGCCTTTACCCGAACACCTCAGTGACCTGAGCAATGAAGTGATAAAACACAATGCCCATTTGGGAATTGCTGTTGACCCCGATGTTGACCGGCTTTGTTTTGTTTGTGAAGATGGCAGCATGTTTGGCGAAGAATATACACTGGTTGCAGTAGCTGATTATGTGTTGAGCAAAAGAAAAGGAAATACAGTTTCCAATATGTCCTCAACCCGTGCTTTGAAGGATGTGACCATTAAACATGGTGGCGAATATTTCCCAAGCATGGTTGGTGAAGTGAACGTGGTAAATAAAATGAAAGCTGTAAATGCAGTAATTGGTGGTGAGGGTAATGGCGGCATCATTGTTCCCGACCTGCACTACGGCAGGGATGCACTGATCGGCATTGCACTTTTCTTAACTCATCTTGCACAGAGCAATAAAAGCATCAAGCAGTTGAGGAATACTTATCCGGATTATTTCATCAGCAAGAACAAGATCACGCTGGAGAACGGTGTCAATGTAAAAGACATCTTTAAAAAGATAAAAGATAAATACAAGAACCAGCCTATAAATACCGAAGATGGGTTGAAGATAGAGTTCGATAATGACTGGGTGCATCTGCGTACCAGTAATACCGAGCCCATCATCCGTATCTATGCTGAAAGTAATTTTGAAACAACTGCCGATAATATTGCCAGGAGACTGATGCAGGATATTGGGAGTATGATGTGAGGAGAATTAGGAATTAGGAATTAGAAATAATCAATAATTTGTAAATGAAGTCTGAAAATATAGTACAGCAAAAAAGTTATGCTTTTGCATTACGCATAGTTAAAGCTTATAAATATCTTGCAGAAGAAAAGAAGGAGTTTGTTTTATCAAAACAGTTATTAAGATGCGGCACTTCTGTTGGGGCAAATATTGAAGAGGCCATAGGAGGACAAACTCAAAAAGATTTTTTCGCAAAATTGAATATTTCATATAAAGAGACCAGGGAAACTTTATATTGGCTGAGACTATTAAAAGATAGTAATTTTTTAAATAAAAAGGAATCAGATTCTTTAATAGTTGATTGTGATGAATTATTAAAAATAATTGGTTCAATCATCAAAACAATGAAAGTAAAACTGAATCAGTGATTCCTAATTCCTAATTCTAAATTCCTAATTCTTGAACCGCATTTATTTCGACAACGCCGCCACTACCGCACTTGATCCACAGGTGCTGGAGACCATGATGCCTTACTTAACAGAGAAGTTTGGCAACCCCTCTTCTATTTATTCTTATGGAAGAGAAACGAGGATGGCGATTGAAACGGCAAGAAAGTCCGTGGCCAAAATTTTAAATGCACACCCTGCCGAAATATTTTTTACAAGTGGGGGAACTGAAAGTAGTAACACAGCAATTACGGCAGCTGTAAGGGATCTCGGATGCAAACACATCATTACTTCACCCATCGAACACCATGCAGTTTCTCATTCGGTTGAATACCTCGATAACATGGATGTTGCCAAAGTAAGCCTGGTAAAATTATTACCCAATGGCCATGTTGATCTTGATGACCTGGAAAAATTACTGGCAGGAAGCGAAGAAAAAACATTGGTTACGTTGATGCACGCCAATAATGAGATCGGAAATATTTTGGATATGCAGGCCGTAGGTAAACTTTGTAAATTATACAATGCCATTTTCCACAGCGATACGGTACAAACGGTTGGTCATTTCCCATTCGACCTGAGGAATACGCCAGTTCATTTCATTACCGGTGCTTCTCATAAATTCCATGGGCCAAAAGGCGTGGGTATCTTATACATCAATGAGAATGTAAAAATAAAACCACTCGTTCACGGAGGCGCACAGGAACGCAACATGCGTGCAGGAACAGAGAACCTGTATGGCATTGTTGGCTTTGCCAAAGCATTGGAAATGGCCACGGCCAATTACGAAGCAGACAGTTCTCACATCGGTACGCTGAAGTATTACATGATGGATGAGTTGAAGAAACATGTAAAAGGCGTTAGCTTTAATGGCGATGTGTTGGGAAGAAGTTTATATACCGTACTCAGTGTAAGTTTTCCAAAGACAGAAAAGTCGGAGATGATCCTCTTCAATCTCGACATCAATAATATCTGCGCCAGCGGGGGAAGCGCCTGCACCAGTGGCGCCGACCAGGGCAGCCATGTTATACGTGCCATCAACAACAATCCCAACCAGGTTACGGTGCGTTTCAGTTTCTGTAAACACAATACCAAGGCCGAAGTAGATGCAGTGGTAGAGAAGCTGAAGGAGTTGGTATAACAAAGATCCGATACTGGATACAAGATGCTGGATACGGACTCTCATTTACTGAAGAATAAGCAACTATCTTTACTGCTAAAATGTAATAATGGACTTCCATTCAAATTATTCATGTGAAGGTTTTTGGAGACTAAGCACTTCAGATGAAACACAACATTTTTTTGGAAAGCTAGAATACTCGAATGAAACTGGTATAAGTTTACTTGTGTTTGGTTCATTTTATGAAACTCTAGCACTTGGCAGATTAAAAGGTCCAGTTCAAGAAAAATGTATTTATGGAGTATCGAATAAAGGTGAATTCCTTACATTATTGGACTGTATTCTTTATGAAAGTGGCTACCAGTATGGGCTAATACAGACAAGGATTACAGCGAAGTATTTTATAAAGGGAACCCACTTATCTGAGAAACATTTATCAAACATTTCCATATTAAATGCTCATCTCCCTCTTCTGACTAGATGGTATGATAAAAAATCCGGGTTTAATCATAAGATTGATAAGACTGGTTCAAGCATAACATTAAGATATAAGCAACCTAAACCTGTAACACTTTTCGAAAATGATGAAATTGGAATCTATTTTTATTTTGAGTGGAATACTGGATTTGCCGGAACAATTTCCATGACTTCAAGTATTTCTGAAAGAATTTTCTTAAATATTCAATTTAAAAAAAGTGCAGATTTATTATCAGGTATTGACCAATTAATTTTTATAAAAAAGTTTTTTAGTCTGTTTTCAATGTATGATTTTCGATTTGATGAAGTGAACGGTTTTACGCAAATTAATCAAGCAAATGAAAGCTTTAAAATACTTTTTAAAGACGAGTGTAGGTATTATTTACCATTAGACAATTTTAATATCGCTATTTTTTATTCTGAGATCAATACAAGAATACCAAGCATGTTGAAAAAATGGATAACCAACAGAGAAATGTATGATGACATCTTCGGATACTACTTTGATATAAAACACCGCTTAGTTACTAATCAAAGAAATATTTTTCTAAATCTTTGTTTTTCATTGGAAAGGTTCCATAAGGCATTTTTTGACAGGCATCCATTCAATCCCAAAAAACTAAATACCCTTAAATCTGTACTTAATAAGGCTCCCAATAAATTCAAGAAAAGGCTTGACGCGGTAATGTCACACTTCAATGAATTAAGCTTTGCCCAAAGATTGCAAGATTTAATAAATAAGAATAAATCCTTGGTAGCTATATTTATTTTAAATGCTGACAATTTCAACAAAATCGTACCCAATACAAGGAATAGCTTGGTCCATAAAACGAATACTAAAAGGAAGGATGTTATTTCTACTGAGAACCTTTTACATTACAACAATGCTTTGGTTCTTATTTTAGAAATTTCATTATTATATCATTTTAAAGTATCTAATGAAATAATAAAAAAATTTATTGATAGAGATTTTTCTGTACATGTTATTAAGAAAAATCTTCCCTCCAAGTAGTTTTTTAAAAATGATACCCCAACCTCTCCTCTACTTCCTTCGGTAATACAGGTAATTTCTTCCTGTCAACTAAGTAACTATTCAACTGCCCGATCTCTTTGAAGATATAATGCTTGTCCATCGCTCCTTTTAGGTAACCTGCCCCTGTGCTTCCACCTGTACCGATACGGCTACCGATCATGCGCTGCACCATATTGATGTGGCGGTAACGCCATGCGCCAAGTTGGTTGTCGATCTCCAAAAGAGTATCTAATAACTGAAATGGGAGTTCCAGCATGGGATAGCGCTGGTAAAGCATGATGAACAAAGCCGAACGGCATGCTTTGGGAGAAAGATGCCTTTCTGCAGATACACTATTAAAGGTCTCCGCAAAAGATGCTGCATTTGTTTTTTCAGCATCTGCCAGGCTGCTTACATATACCTGCTCATAATTTTTCCAGAAGGCATCTGTAATGAAGGGCATCCTTTCAAGCCATGCATTGATCAGTTCAAGTACCGACTTGCCATCTTCCGCTTCTTTAATGATAGCAATATCTTTTTCCTTTAATTGAGAGATATAATAATTCTGTCCGTGCCGGTGCTCATATTTTAAACCAAGTTTGGCTTCTAAAATTTTAAACTGGTAGCTCTGAAAACCCGATGCCGGCCGCAGCATATCCCGGAAGTCGAGGAAGTCCATCGGCGTCATCGTTTCCATGATATCGATCTGCTGCACCAGTACTTTCAGAATGGTAACCACTCTTTTTAGCCGGTGTACCACCGTTTGCATTTCGGGTGAATTATCGTTAACCACCGGTTTGTTCATGATATCAATTACTGAATTCACTTCAAACAAAACCTGTTTGAACCAGAGTTCATAAGCCTGGTGAATGATTATGAAAAGCATTTCGTCATGTGCAGGGTCTCTGCCTTCTTTAAAACTTTCGGGTTCTTGTGCACCGGTAATTTTCTCCAGTTGCAGGTAATCGGCGTAGTAAACAGCTTTGTCCATAACAAGCATTTAGGTGAGCAAACTTACACAATTGTAAAGGCGTACAAAATGTTTTTTAGAAAACTGTTTTTGTTAAGCGGTGGTGAACGCAAATCCCTTTAACAAATCCTTCTCTAAATAAAATCACGATGGCATGGAATTCTAAAGAAGGTATGCCAGGCAGCTTTTAAAACCCTGCAATCAGTTATGAAAAGAAATTTTCTTCTCACAGTCATCAGTGTTTTTCTGGTGACAAGTTTTACCCATGCACAAGTCAGTTACGGTATCAGGGCCGGTGCAAATTTTTCCAAATGGCAGGGCGATGACCTGCAAATAGTGGAAGACCTTGTTGATAAGACCAATGGCTACCTGGTGACCAAAGGTATGACGGGCTTTCATGCCGGTGGTTATGTACACATCCCCATTTCTGAAACATTTTCTTTTGAGCCGGGACTTGAATACTCCAGGAAAGGTTACAGCATCAAAGGCGATCTTAAAATTGATGCGTTGAAATTCCTTGCTATTAATGCAGGCGCACAGGTACAGCAGCATTACATTGATATTCCCCTGGTGCTGGATGCAAAGCTGTATAAAGGGTTACATGTTTATGCAGGGCCACAGGTTTCTTACCTGGTGCGAAGCACTTTAAATGCCAAGGTTGGCGTACTGGGCATTTCTTTATTCAACAAAGGATTTGGCATTACCGAACGCTTTAATAAAGTTGACCTGGGGCTTACCAGGTATAGGTTATAGTTTGACAATGGTATCAACCTGCGTGCAGGTTATGATTACGGTTTATCGAAACTTGATAAGAATGATAATTATGCTGCCTATAACCGGGTAGTAAAAGTTTTAATGAGAAAATACTTTTAAAACACCCCTATGTAGCAATAAATGCGGTACCTGGAAACGGGTATCGCTTTCTTTTTTGGCAAACCCTATTTTCCTTAAATTTGCCACCCCGATTAACTACTAACTATTAACAATTAACTATAACAATGGGAAGAATTTTTGAAGTAAGAAAGAGCGCCATGTTTGCCCGCTGGGACAAGATGGCCAAGAATTTCACCCGTATTGGCAAAGAGATCGCTATTGCTGTACAAGCCGGCGGCCCCGACCCGGATAATAACCCTGCACTGAGAAGATGCTACCTGAATGCCAAGGCCTGTAATATGCCCAAAGGACCGTGTAGAAGCGGCCATTAAAGAGCGATGGGAAGGATACCAGCAGCTACGGAAGAGATTGCTGTATGAAGGTTATGCACCGCATGGTATTGCCATACTGGTAGAAACTGCAACCGATAACCCGACAAGAACAGTTGCCAACGTGAGGATGCATTTCACCAAAGGCCATGGTTCTTTAGGTACCAGCGGCAGTGTGGCTTTTGGTTTTACCCATATGGCAGAATTTAAAATAAAAGGTACTGGAGTAAATGTAGATGATCTTGAATTTGAACTTATAGATTTTGGACTGGAAGAAATTGGTGAAGATGCTGATGGTAATATCATAATCCGTACACCGTTCAATGAATATGGCCACATGAGCAAGGCGCTGGAAGAAAAGAAGGTTGAAGTGATAAGCGCCGAACTTACCTGGATACCATCTAATACTATGGAATTAAATAAGACCAGGCGAATGAGGTTTTAAAATTAGTTGATAATTTGGAGCAGGATGATGATGTGCAGAAAGTTTATCATAACCTGAAAAAATAAAATCGGGAAAAGATGCCACTTCCGGTTTTAAGCTGTTTTACTTACCCGATACCGGAAAGATGCTTTTTCCACTCCGTATGTACTGATCTTACCATCCTTTACATGCACTTTCTGGTCGCCAGTCCATACCGAATCAATATTGCGGACGGTTTTGCTCACTTCCTTAACGGCTTGCTTTTACTGCATCATCAAAACTCTTGGTTGATGATGCGATTACTTCAATAACTTTTACGATTGCCATAATGACGGTCTTTAGGTTATACAATGAATCTAAAAGTTACGAATAAAATTAGACTTGAGTGAAATGTTTTGATGTGCCTATATTATCAGGACAGACTGACCTCCTTTCATAGCAAAACCCCCTTTCCTTTCATAATAACCCTGTCGCCTTTCTGCTCACACCAGATTTCCCCTCCACGTTTGGAAAGCTGAAGTGCATGAAGGTTTGTTTTATTGAGTTTCTCGGCCCAGAAAGGGGATGAGTTGCGAATGGGCAGAACCGGTAACGGGATCTTCATCAATACCGGCGCCGGGGGCAAAGAAACGGGAGACAAAATCAACTTTTTTCCCGGTGCGGTGATAAATCTTATCAATACTTTTTTTCATCATTGAAAAATCGGGGTTGCAATTCTTTACGGCATCTTCATTCATCAGTTCAACCAGGATATCCCGATGCTTATACACACCAACAATTTCAGCATGATCCAGGCAATAAGAAAGTTCATCCGGGTAAATATCCAGCCGCTCAGGTTTCCAGGAAGGGAAATCCATGCAGATGAGGTCACCTTCTTTAGTTACTTTCAGTATTCCGCTTAAGGAACTGAAGCGTATCATCTTTTTTTCAAAATTCAGGATGTTGAAAAGCACATAAGCGCTGGCAAGCGTGGCGTGGCCGCAAAGGTTGATCTCCACTTCGGGAGTGAACCATTTTATTTCAAAGTCGGCAGTCTTCTCTTTTGAAGGAACGAAGAATACCGTTTCGGAAAGGTTATTCTCCATGGCGATCTGCTGCATCAGTTTTTCATCTATCCATTTTTCCAAAGGAATAACTGCAGCCGGGTTGCCGCTGAAGAGCTTACTTGCGAAGGCGTCAATTTGATATAATGTGAGTTTCATATTATTCAGCCATCATTTCTTTTACAACAGCAACAATATCTTCCGTATTGGGTTTGCTGAAATAATCACCATCGCTGCCGTAAGAAGGACGATGTGCTTTGGCTGTAATGGTTCTGGGAGATGTATCTAAATATTTATACCCACCCTGCTCTTCCATTACTTTATTGAACATATAAGCTGATGCTCCGCCTGGTACATCTTCATCAATAAACACAATGCGGTTTGTCTTTTTTAGTGAATCAACAATTTTATGATCAATATCAAAAGGTAACAAGGTTTGTACATCCACTACTTCACAACTGATGCCCATTCTGCCCAGTACTTCGGCGGCTTCCATCACAATACGTAATGTGGAACCATAGCTAACTACTGTTACATCGGTTCCTTCGCTTACAATTTCAGGAACACCCAATGGAACCGTATAAGCCATCAGGTTGGAGGGAAGCTTTTCTTTTAAACGATAGCCATTTAAACATTCTATCACCAAACCGGGATCATTGCCCTGCAGCAAGGTGTTATACATACCTACAGCCTGTACCATATTGCGTGGCACACATACATACATTCCCCTGAGGGCATTAATGATCATACCCATGGGTGAGCCACTATGCCATATTCCTTCCAGGCGGTGCCCCCTTGTTCTTACGATCAATGGGCAGCTTTGCTGTCCGGCCGTGCGGAAATGAGTGGTACAAACGTCATCGCTGAGTGGTTGTAAACCGTATAACAAATAATCGAGGTATTGAATTTCGGCGATCGGCCGCAAGCCTCTTAATGATAAACCGATCCCCTGCCCCATGATGGTTAATTCACGAATACCGGTATCAAATATTCTTTCTTCTCCATGCTTTTCCTGCAGCCCGCTGAAACCCTGGTTCACATCACCAATATAGCCAGGTCTTCGCCAAAGGCGATCACTTTATTGTTGGTTGTAAATAACTCATCAAAATATTTATTCAGGACTTCATAACCGTTCACAAGCGGGGCATCATCGGTATAATAGGGATTTATGACCGGAACTCTTAATGCAGACTTTGGTCCATTATTATATAAATAGCTGTTGGCCACATCTGCATTTGTCTTCTTCAGTTGCGTATAGAATGTTCTGACTGCATTGCAACAGGATCATTTCTGCACAGGGTCTAAAACAGTAGCCAAGTTTTCATTACATCCCTCCGCATAGGTTCCCGTGTAGCGCCTAACTCGTCAGAAAGTTTTTTTAGAGCAGGGTCAGTTTGTACAAGAGGTTGTATTACATTGATCGTCGAGGCTACCAGTTCTTTTATCGGATTAATATATTTTTCCCATGCTTTTTGTTTGCTTTCCCTTGCAAACTGCTTTGCATGTTCTTCAATGTCGTTAAGTTCGTCTGCTTCGGCGAGTGCATTGGCCAGTATCCATTCTCTCATTTGTTTGAGCCCGTCCCATTCTTTTTCCCATTGCAGACGTTCACTATCCTTATATCTTTCGTGGCTGCCCGATGTTGAATGCCCCTGTGGCTGGGTAATTTCTTCCACATGAAAACGGCGGGGGTATGCGTATCTCTTATTTTTTGTATGGCAGTTTCAAGTATCTCACACATACCTGCATAGTCCCAGCCTTTTAATTTATAAATGTCAATGCCATTTGTTCCTTCCTTTTTCTGAAAACCCTTTAACGCATCTGAAATGGATGCTTTTGTGGTCTGGTATTTTTTGGGAACAGAAATTCCATATCCATCATCCCAGACAAAAACGGCCAAAGGAATCTGCAGCACTCCTGCTGCATTTATGGTCTCCCAAAAATGTCCTTCACTGGTTGATGCATCGCCAATAGTACAAAAGCAAACTTCATTTCCGTTATTACTGAGGTTTTTTAAATGTTGTGTCTGCTTTACATTCCTGAACGTTTTCGATGCAAAGGCAAGACCAAGTGCTCTTGGCATTTGCCCGGCCGTTGGTGCAATATCGCTGCTCACGTTTTTTAATTCTGTAAGATTCAGCCAGTCGCCATTACTATCTACCATTTTGGTAGCAAAATGGGCGTTCATCTGTCTGCCTGCACTGAAAGGATCGTTGGCAACATCAGGATCTGCATATAACTGCGAAAAAAATTGTTCAACAGTTGCCAACCCACTCGCAAACATAAAGGTCTGGTCACGATAATAACCCGCCCTGAAATCGCCTGGTTTAAAGAATTTTGCCATGGCAACCTGCGCCACTTCTTTTCCATCTCCAAAAATTCCGAATTTAGCTTTACCTGTCAATACTTCTTTTCGGCCAAGCAAACTGGTTTCCCTGCTTTCGCAGGCGATACGGTAGTCTTTTAGTACTTCGTTTCTGAAATTATCGAAGCTCAGTTTTTCCTGCAAAGCAGCATTGGTATCGTTATTTGTATCCATAGCCAGTTAATCTCCCGCAAAAATATAAATTAAAGGTCAGCTTTGTTAAAAATCTCCTAACGGCACTGCAATTTGAGTTGGATCTATTCGTTTTAGTATCTTTATAACCCGATTATAAGGTCGTAATATGAAAAAAATATTTACACTTTTGTTTGCTGTTTGTTTAGTGTCTTCTATGTATGCACAACAGGCTGCCACTACCCCGGTTACAACAATAACCCCTGCTACAAATACACCTCCTATTACCCTTCCAGATAATTTGTTATTTTTAAAGGAGACCGAATTCGATTTTGGTAAAATTCCCCAGGGAAAACCAGTTACACACGTATTTGAAGTAACTAATAAAAGCAATATACCATTAAAGATTGCTAATATAAATGCCAGTTGTGGTTGCACTACTCCTGAATGGGAAAAAGACAAAGTGATAGCACCCGGTGAACAAACAAAAATAACGGTAGGATATA
This sequence comes from Ferruginibacter sp., assembly GCA_044222465.1. GTDB lineage: Bacteria > Bacteroidota > Bacteroidia > Chitinophagales > Chitinophagaceae > Ferruginibacter. The sequence goes on along the minus strand of JBGANE010000015.1, from coordinate 3,090 downwards.
ATGCTGCTTCTGAAGGGCCTTTTACGAAATTCATCACGGTATCTTACAATGACACACAAAGCAAACAAATCATCATCAAAGGTGAGGTTTGGAAGACCCCGGGCAGTTCTGCCCCGGAAAATAAAGGATTAAATGATCTTAAAAACCAATAAAAAAATAAACATGAAAAAATTAATCTTATCAATGGCTGCCTTAGTTTTTGCTTCGGCATTGTTTGCCCAAAAGACTTTAGCAGATGTGGCTAAATTTGAAACCGAAACCATTAACCAGGGTACACTTAAACAAAACGACCCTAAAGAAGTAAAATTTATTGTCACAAACATCAGCAAAGAACCACTGGTTATTGAACAAGCCAATCCAACATGCGGTTGCACTATGGGTGATTATACAAAAGCCCCGATTGCACCAGGTGGTACAGGTTTTATTTCTGCTAAATTCAATGCTGCAAACGTTGGCCATTTTAATAAAACCATGACCGTTAAATTTGCAGGCTATGATGAGATGAAAAGCATTACCATTTCTGGTGAGGTTTTAAGTGCAGAGGATTATGATAAATGGGTAGTTGAAAATGAAGCAAAGAAAAAAACGGAGACTCCTACTCCTGCTGTAGCTAAGCCTGTAAAAAGTTCAAAAAATGCAAAGCCAGTTAAAAACAACGGGTAAGCAATAAAATACTTTAGTATAAAAGCCCTGCAGTAATACTGCAGGGCTTTTATTATTCCCTGATCGTATAAAGGGCCTGTTTATCAGATAGCTGTGGCATTATATATAACAATCGTTACCTGTGTTTTCTATACTAAAAGCTAAAAATTTCCGTTTATATCTCTGATCCGATAAAACTGAAAACTATAAAAAACCAACCCTATGACAAGAGGTCTATACAAGACAATCTTCTATCGATTGCATTGAAACTATTCCAGATAAAATATTTATTATAAATGTCCAACCTGATCTCAAAAATCGTGTGCTAACAAATTAAAGATTTTTGTTTTTATGGATTGTTTGGATAACAAAAAAACCCTTCTTTTCAGAGGGGTTTTTGAATTAAAATATACTATTTATTTATCGTCGGGGTTATTTAAACTGAAAATGATTGCTGCTAATGCACCCCCTCCCAATGCGCCTACGAAATACATCCATATCTGATCCCAGCAAAAAGTCCCCTGCACAGTCAAACCAATAGCAACTGCAGGATTATAGGCTCCACCAGAAAATTTTCCAAATGCTGTGGCCATTGCCAGAACTGTACCTCCTATGGCTAATCCATAAAAGCTATTTCCATTAGTGCCTTTAGCCGTTGCCACATTTAATACCACATAGGCTAAGGCAAAGGTTCCCAGTAATTCAGCCAGCATCGCTTTAGTACCTCCTCCATCAGGTATTATGCAACCTGCGCCTCCTTCGGCACCAAACACATAGGCCACCAATAAAGCGGCAATCACTGCGCCTGCAAATTGAAATATCCAGTACATCACAGCATCTTTCATCTCAATTTTACCTCTCATCCAAACAGAAAGGGTTACGGCCGGGTTGTAATGTGCTCCTGAAATATGCCCTCCGGCATAGATCATTACCATGAGTGCAAGTGACGCCCCCAGTGCACCGCCAAGTGCTGCTCCCATCACCAGGAAAAGTGTTCCTATCAATTCTGTAATGTACTTGTTCATAATATATATTGTTTTGGTTAAAAAATTGTCCGCTAATTAAATCAAAAGGATGCAATACCTGTTAACAATTTTTACACAAGGCCTATCTTTACAAGAAATAAATTACCAGGAATGAAAATTGAAACAGGAATGCTGGCCCCGGATTTTAGTTTGTTTGATACGGATAAGAAGAAGACATCTCTCAGTGATTTTAAAGGAAAAAATGTTTTGCTCTTGTTCTTTCCACAGGCATTCACCAGTACGTGTACAAAAGAATTATGTGCAGTAAGAGATGATATTGGTCGATACAGCAATGTAAATGCACAGGTAATAGGCATATCGGTCGATTCGGTTTTTACACTAAAAAAATACAAAGAAGATCAGCAATATAATTTCCCGTTTTTAAGCGATTTTAATAAAGAGGTATCTACGTTTATGGCTGTTTATATAATGACTGGATTTTGGAAATGAAAGGGTTAGCAAAAGGGCTGCTTTCATCATTGATAAAAAAGGAATGGTGAGCTATGCAGAAGTGCTGGAAAAAGCCGGGGATTTGCCTGATTTTAAGGTAATAAATGGGATTTTAGAGTCGCTGGAATGATAATTTTTTTAGCTATTTTCCGTTATGATTGGAGAAGTAGGTCTTTCATATATATTTAACATATATAAGTAATAAATAGTAATCTACGAAGTGTTGATTATTTGAGAGATTTTACATATTTTTACTATGTTGAAAAAGTATTTTTACATACTAATCTTATTTATTGGAATAACTTTTACATCTTTTGCACAAAACAAAACACCAGGTACTGGTGATCCTATTGCAAAATTAGTAAGGCCTTATCCGATACCTGCCACTACATCAATCAATTTTGATTTCCTGTACGGCTACGATAAGTCTTTTTCCCTGCAGATATATAATTTCATGGGGAAAAAAGTAACAGAGATCAATAATGTTTCTCCAAGAATAAATATGCGATTAGATGATTTTTACCGCGGCATTTACATTTATCAGCTGCGTGATAAAAACGGTAAGATAGTTGACTCAGGTAAATTCCAGGTTGTAAAATAACCTTCGTTATCCTTCATTACATCACTTGTACAATCAAAAATTTAAGGTAGTGTGTATTTTCCTGTTCTCTTATTATAGGATGATCTGCTGACTGTGAACTAAAGATAACCTGGCGTATTTTTCTTTTTGCATCTGTTGCTGCCATTTGAATGATATCCAAAAACAATTGAGGTTGCACAAGGTTTGTACAACTTGAAGTGACCAAAAAACCTCCGGGTCTTACCAGTTTCATACCCCTTAAATTGATCTCTTTATACCCCGCAACACCCTTAACACTGGTAGCCCGGCTATTGGTGAATGATGCCGGATCCAGCATTACCACGTCCCATTGCCTGCCTGCCTTTGTCCACTCTTTTAAACCATCACCCGCAT
>JBGANE010000014.1:0-56892 GCA_044222465.1 Ferruginibacter sp. | reverse complement strand
TGTCAATTACGATGGTGGTGGCATCGCTTTCAACCAAAATACTTGAACGTAAGCGTTTGTCTTTTTTATCAGGAGAAGTACATACAGCACATTCACAACCTATCATGGGTACACCGCTGCTGGTACCGGAACCGAGGAAAGTTATTTTTAATGGAGGGGTTTGCACTTTGCAAAAATAGGAATTGGGAATTAGGAATTGGTAATTAGGGGGAAAGAGCTCAATAATTTATAGTGACTCAAAATTTGAAAAGGGAAAAGCCTTGCTCCATCATACTGCACACCAAATTCCTAATTCCAAATTCCTAATTACCTAATACTTCCAACAGCCATCACTTCTTCATACATCTTCTGGCTTTCGTGTGTAAGCGTATCAACATTTATATCCAATTGCGGCATCAGGTCAATAAGGGTATTTATCCTTCCTTCTGTTTGAAAGAATTTATTCAGAACCACCACTTTTTTTGCCTGCAGGATACAATAACCGCTTTGAAAAGTACCTCTTTCGTAGCGGATAACATAACCGGCCTCTTCAATAATTTTTTCTATCTTATCTAAATTATGTTGTGTGTATTTCATGGAAAGTCAAAAGTTAAAAATCAAAAGTTAAAAGCTTAGTGCATAACAAAATTAGGAACTCAGGTGTGTTATCAGGTTTAAAGTTATCACCATTCCGTTAAAAAAAAGAGTTATGTTATCCAACAAGATGTCCTGTTTTGATTTTTGAATTTTGAATTTTTACTTATTCGTCATCCTTATCACCGGTACTATCATCTCTTCCAGGCTTATACCACCGTGCTGGAAGGTGTTACGGTAATAATTGGCAAAGTGATTATAGTTATTGGGGTAGCACAGGTACAGGTCGCTTTTGGCAAAGATGAAAGAGGAGTTTACATTAGGTACAGGTAAACCAGCTTCCCGTGGATCACGAAAAGCAAGTACATCCCGGGCCTCGTAATTTAAATTTCGCCCATGCTTATAACGCAGGTTGGCGGTAGTTTGCTTATCCCCAATAACTTTTGCCGGCGTTTTAACTCGTACACTGCCATGGTCGGTTGCCACGATCATGGTTAATTTTTTATCGGCAATTTTTTTTAGTGCCTGGTGCAATGGCGAATGTTCAAACCAGCTTGCGGTAATACTCCGGTAACTGGTTTCATCACCGGCCAGTTCTTTCAGTACCTCCATCTCCGTACGGGCATGGCTCAGCATATCTACAAAATTGTATACAATGATATTAATATCGTTGGCCACCATGTTATGGATATTATCTACCAGTTTCTGCCCATCATTATTATTGGTGATCTTTGTGTAAGAATATTTTATATCTGATTTACCCAGTTTTTTTAACTGGGCTTTAAAAAATTCTTCTTCAAACATATTTTTTCCGCCTTCTTCATCATCATTTTTCCATTGTACCGGGAATTGTTTTTCTATATCCACAGGCATCATACCTGCAAATATGGCGTTACGGGCATATTGAGTAGCCGTAGGAAGAATGGAATAAAAAGTTTCTTCTTCATGGATGCGGAAGCTTTCTGCAAAAATGGGCTGAATGGTTTTCCATTGATCAAAGCGAAGATTGTCAATCAGCACAAAGAACAGGGGTGTGCCTTTTTCAAGATGAGGGAATACTTTAAACTTCATCAGGTTTTGGCTCATTATCGGTGCGTCAGCGCTTTTAGGATTCACCCATGATGCATAATTCTTGGAAATGAATTTGAAGAACTCTGTATTGGCTTCATTCTTCTGCGTTTGAAAAACCTCCTGCATTTCGGGGCTATCGCTTTTTTTCATTTCCAGCTCCCAATAAACCAGTTTACGGTACAGTTCCATCCACTCATTATAATCAGGGTTGTTGTTCAATGCCATAAATAAACTCCTGAATTCCTGCTGGTACGCCGATGTTGTTTTTTCAGCTACCAGCCTTTTATTATCAATGATCTTTTTTAAACTCAGCCATACCTGGTTTGGGTTGACCGGCTTGATGAGGTAATCACTGATCTGCGAACCAATGGCTTCATCCATTAAATTCTCCGCTTCATTTTTAGTTATTAAGACCACCGGAAGGTTGCTGTTCGCTTCTTTCATCTGCTGGAGGGTTTGCAGGCCTGTAATACCCGGCATGGTCTCATCCAGCAGTACCACATCAACAATATTGTCTTTTATATATTCCACCGCATCAAAACCGTTTGTTTTGGTTTGTACTTCATAGCCTTTATTTTCCAGGAACATGATCTGCGATGTAAGACTGTCTATTTCGTCATCTACCCAAAGTATTTTAGCTATACTCATATTAGTTCAAATTTAAGGAGTTCATAGGTAATAGTTCATGGCCGTGACAGCTCTGCTATGAACGATGAACAATTAACTATGAACTGTTTGCTACAAATGTAATTTTTTATGGCAAGGATGATAAGCTTTATTTAGCTTTGTGCATCTTTTAACATATAAGTGGTTTGCTGAATGGTCTAACCCCAAACTTCAAATATCAAACTTCGAACTATTAATGCCTTTCAGAAAAATAATTAACGACCCGGTTTATGGCTTTATTACAATTGATGATGAATTAATAAATCAGGTAATTGCCCACCCCTATGTGCAGCGTCTCCGCCGCATCAATCAAATGGCTATGGCCAACCTGGTTTACCCCGGGGCGGTGCACAGCAGGCTGCACCATGCGCTGGGCGCTTATCATTTGATGTGTAACGCACTTAATGAATTAAAAAGTAAAGGCGTTGAGATCACCCCCGCCGAGGAACAGGCTGCAAAAATTGCTATCCTGCTTCATGACACCGGCCATGGGCCTTTCAGTCATGCGCTGGAACATGTGTTGATAGAAAGTATGAATCATGAAAAGATATCTCTCATGATCATGGAAGAGCTGAACAAACAATTCAACGGGCAATTACAACTGGCCTTACAGATATTTACCGACAGCTATCCTAAAAAATTCCTTTACCAGCTCATTAGTGGACAATTGGATGTGGACCGGATGGATTATCTAACCCGGGATAGTTTTTTCAGCGGTGTTAACGAAGGAGTGATTGGTTATGACCGTATATTAAAAATGCTTACTGTTAATAATGGTGAGCTGATGGTGGAAGAAAAAGGAATTTATTCGATTGAAAAATTTTTAGTGGCCCGCCGCCTTATGTACTGGCAGGTTTACCTGCATAAAACAGTTTTATGTGCCGAGCAAATGCTAAAGCGCATCATTAAAAGGGCTAAATATTTGAAAGCAACAACCCTGCTTCCTTTACATAATTTTATCAACAGGCCTATTCAAACAGCTACCCTCGAAGAGTTTTGCAGCCTTGATGATTATGATGTATTGGCAGCAATAAAAGGCTGGTGCCAGCACGAAGACAAAATACTATCCGGTTTATGCAGGGGAATTATCAACAGGCAACTGCTGAAAGTTCAGTATTTTGGAAACCCGGTTGATGAAAAAATGGTTCATGAAAAAATTGCTGAGGCGTGTACCCGGTTAAAATTAAACCCGGAAGAAGCGAGCTGGCTGGTATTTAGCGGCGAAGTGGCCAGCAGTACTTATGACCTGGAGGAGGAGCACATTCATATCCTGTTTAAAAACGGCGAGGTAAAAGATATTTCAGAAGTGGATAATGCCCTCATCAATCAAAACCTTATGGGCAAGGTTAAAAAATATTACATTTGTTATCCAAGATAGTTCCAAATGCAATTTACTGCAGCACAAATAGCGATGATGATCAACGGCAAAGTAGAAGGCAATGCCGATATAGCTGTGGCATCTTTCGGTAAAATTGAGGAAGCGCAGAAAGGACAACTCTCTTTTTTGGCAAACCCCAAATACGAAGAGTTTTTATACAGCACAGCAGCCAGCATCATCATCATCAACGAAACGCAGGAATTGAAGCAAAGCATTGATGCCACATTGATAAAAGTGCCCGATGCTTACTCGGCTTTTGCCACTTTATTAGAAAAATACCAGCAAATACAAAGACAACAATTGACTGGCATACAGCAGCCGGCTTATGTGTCAGCTACAGCCAGGATCGGTGAAAATGTTTTTATTGGTGCATTCTCCTACATTGGAGAGAATGTGATTGTAGGCAATGGTGCAAAAATTTTTCCAAATGCATACCTGGGGAACAATGCAGTTGTTGGAGAGAACTCAATTCTCCATCCCGGTGTAAAGATCTATCATGATTGTGTGGTTGGGAAAAATGTGACCATTCATGCCGGCACAGTGATTGGCAGCGATGGTTTCGGCTTTGCACCCCAGGCTGATGGTACGTTAAAAAAAGTTCCTCAAATTGGTAATGTGATCATTGAAGATGGTGTGGAAATAGGTGCTAATGCCACCATTGACAGGGCAACAATCGGCAGCACACTTATAAAATCCGGCGCCAAATTAGATAACCTGTTACAGATCGCCCATAACGTGGAAGTAGGAAATAATTCTGTGATTGCAGCGCAAAGCGGAATCAGTGGAAGTACAAAAATCGGCAACAATGTTATGATTGGCGGGCAGGTTGGCATTGTGGGCCACATCAAAATTGCCGACGGCACAAAGATCAATGCACAAAGTGGCGTAAGTAAATCTATAAAAACACCTAACTCTGCCGTTACCGGCTCACCCGCTTTTGATTATACCGCAGCCCTTCGCAGCCAGGCCGCCAGCCGTAATTTACCCGAACTGGAAAAGAGGGTGCTTGAACTGGAAAAAAAATTAAAGGAAATGATGGCAACAAAATAATTAAATGCAGCCCCTTCTCTACTGTCATGTTGCCGACAAAAAAACAACTCTTAACATTTTGATTAGCTGATTGCCTTAAAAATAAAATAACTTTAGGGCTTTATTATACCTGCCCAAATCATAAAAAAAGGTTTTGAAGATATCCAGACATATTATAGCAGTTTTACTTATTCTTTTTATCTCCCCCTCAGTTGCTGGCCAAAGCATAACCATTACCGGGAAAATAATTGACGGCCACACCAAAGAGCCGATCAGCTATGCCTCGATTTATTTTGCCAGGCTGAAAGCAGGAAAAACATCTGACAGTGCAGGGAATTTTACTTTTTATTTCAACAGTTTCACCAAAGATACATTGGTGGTAAGCTATATCGGTTTCGACCTGTACAAAATACCCGTAAGCCAGTTGCAGGATAATAAGCCATTAAACATCCAGTTACAGCGGGGCGGATTGAATAATGTAGTGGTTGTTAGGTCGAAAGTCAACAAGGGTCTTTTTTTATGGAAAAAGATAATGAGCAAAAAGAAACAGTATAACCGGTACGATCTCGACAATTTTGCCTATGAAGCTTATAATAAGCTGGAAGTTGATATCAAGAACTTTAATGCCGACAAAGCCCGGAAGAGTTTTCTATTAAAGAACTTTTCTTTCATTTTCGATAATATGGACAGCACATCCGAATCGGTACCCTTTCTGCCCATATACCTTACTGAGACCCTGAGTGATTATGCGTACCAGGATAAACCAAAAAAAATCAATGAGAATATCAAAGCCAGTAAGGTAGTAGGTGCAGAAAACATGGGCGTCAACATTGAAAGCATCAGCAAAATTTTGGGTGTAATGAACCAGAACGTCAGTATCTACAGTAATTATATAAACGTGATGGATAAGGATTTTATCAGTCCTTTCCACGATAATGGAGATGCCTATTATAACTTCACTGTACCGGATACGCAGATCGTCAATGGAAGAAAGATATTCCATTTTGTTTTCGATCCGAAACATGTTGGATCAAATACATTCAAGGGAGATGCCTGGGTTACCGAAAAAACATTCCAGATACAAAAGATATCCCTTTATCTTGGTAAGGATGCCAACATCAATTACATTGACCGTATCAGTGTGTTCCAGGAATATCTTCCTATCAATGATTCGGTGATCTTCCTCAACAGGGATAAATTCTTTGCCGACTTCAGATTGCTTGGAAAAAAATCGTTAACGTTCATCGGGCGAAAAACCACATCCTACAAAGACATTTTGATAAACAATGATTCATTAACGCAAGCTTTTAAAGAACAGCACATTGAAGAAGTGGTAACAACCCAAAAAGGAGTTACAGAAAAATCCGATTCTACCTGGAACATCTTACGACACGATACCCTGTCAAAAAACGAAAAGGGGATCTATACTACGATCGATAAGCTGACAAGTATGCCCAAATTCCAGAAGTTTCAACGTAATGTGAAATTTATCGCTGGCGGTTACAGAGATGTCGGAAAGTTCGAGATTGGACCATGGTTCAACTGGATACAAGTGCCAATCAATGGGAAGGCACACGTTTCCGGTTCGACGGTACAAACAAAAACTCATGAAAGAGGTATATGTTCATGGTTACCTTGCATACGAAACGAGAGATAAAAAATTCAAAGGCTTGCGCAGAAGCGTATTGGATAATAGCAAGAAAGCCAAACCGCATACGCCTGCATTTAAGTTATCAAAATGATGTAGATAACGGGATCAGCCAGCTTGGGGAAGTAAGCCAGGACAATATCTTTCTCACTGGCTATCCGTAAGCCTAATGTAACCCAAAATTCATAAGCGTTAAAGATACAAGGTTCGAATTCTTCAATGAATGGGGAAAAGGATTCTCAACAGAATGGTTTATTGCTCACCGGCAATATCAACCTTTATTGAATCTGCCGCATAAAACAAATTTTGCAGTGAGCAAGCAGCCTGTTCTCTACCAACTTCTGGAAGTAGCATTAAAACTCCGTTTTGCTTACCTGGAACGTTTTATAGAAACAGATTACTTCCGGTATTCAATAGGAACCAAATACCCGATCGTGGAGATAATGCTTGCGAAAGGATTCAAGGGAGTATTCAACAGTGCCTATAATTACACAAAGTACTCAGCATCGGTAAAGGACTTTATGAAGATATCTCCATATGGAACACTGAAGTATAAGGTATATGCAGGAAAAGTAAATGGAACGATGCCTTTCACCAACTTAGAGAATCACCCGGGTAACGACCTTTATTACTATGTCCCTTCTTCCTACAATCTCATGAATCGCTTTGAATACCTCAGTGACAAATACGCCGGCGTGAATGTTGAACACAATATCGGTTCGGGGCTTTTCAAGTTCATTCCACTTACCCGGAAAATGAAATGGCGGCAGTTTTGGAATGTGAAAACACTCTGGGGATCACTTAGTACTGAGAACACAGCACTTAATTATACACTGGACACTTCAGGCAATAAGGTTCCTGCATTTAAAACATTAAATAGTAAAACATACGTTGAGATAGGTACGGGTATAGATAATATCTTTAAAATACTACGGTTGGATTTTGTATGGAGAGTATCTCCTTCCCCTGCTTATGCAGGCAAGAGGAACCAATTTGGAGTCTTCGGAAGCTTCCAGATCCAGTTTTAGCCTCATTATTGGGTTCATTTGCATAAATTCACGGGCATTATATTTTAAATATCTTTGCCAACAAAATTTACCAGCGCACATGGATAAAAACTTTAATCCAGATAAGCAACATACATTAGCTAAAGCAGTGAGCATCTCCGGAACCGGTCTTCATTCTGGTGTTAATGTTGACATGACATTGAAGCCTGCTAACCCGGGTTTTGGTTACCAGTTCCAACGTATTGACCTGGCCGGAATGCCGGTCATCAAAGCAGACTGTGATCTAGTTACAGATACTTCCAGGGGAACCACTTTAGAAAAGGGCGATGCCAAAGTAAGTACGGTTGAACATATATTGGCTGCATTAGTGGGCATGGGTATTGATAACTGTTCAATTGAATTGAACGGCCCGGAGATCCCGATCATCGATGGCAGTAGTGAACCCTTTGTTGAAATTATTGAGAAGACAGGTGTATTGGAACAGGATGCTGCAAAAGTGTGGTACACCATCGATACCAATATATCTTACTTCGACGACGTGAAGAAAGTGGAGATGACTGCATTACCGGCAATCAATTACCAACTGACCACATTGATCGATTTTAACAGCCCGGTATTGGGAACGCAGCACGCCAGTTTGAAGACAATGAAAGAATTTCAGACAGAGATCGCACCATGCCGGACCTTTTGTTTTTTACATGAACTTGAGATGTTGCTGGACAATAACCTGGTAAAAGGCGGCGATATCAATAATGCTATTGTTGTTGTTGATAAACCCGTTACCGATGAAGAAATGAGCCGCCTGGCAAAAGCATTTGGCCGAAAAAAAGTAGAAGTAAAAAGCGAAGGTTATTTAAATAACCTTGAACTCCGCTTTTCCAATGAACCTGCCCGTCATAAATTATTAGATGTTGTTGGCGACCTGGCCCTTATTGGATACCCTATTAAAGCACATATTATTGCCAACCGGCCCGGCCACAGCAGCAATGTAGAGTTTGCAAAAAGAATAAAACAGTATATCAAAAAAAATAAACACACCAGGGATATTCCGATTTACGACCCCAACCGGGAACCTGTATATACACAGCAACAGATTGAAAAAACATTGCCGCACCGCTTTCCCTTCATTATGGTCGATAAGATCATTGAACTTTCAGATACCCATATCGTGGGTGTGAAGAATGTTACTTTCAACGAATATTTCTTCCAGGGGCATTTTCCCGGAAACCCGGTAATGCCAGGAGTTTTACAGGTAGAGGCGCTGGCACAAACAGGAGGATTGCTCTGCATAAATTCAATGCCCGACGGACAATACGATACCTATTTTTTAAAAATTGAAAATTGTAAATTCAAACAAAAAGTAGTGCCGGGTGATACCCTCATCCTGAAAATGGAATTAACAGAGCCGATCCGCAGGGGTATATGTGTAATGAAAGGTAGTGTTTATGTAGGAAATAAGTTATGTACCGAAGCCGACCTAACGGCACAGCTGGTGAAAAGAAAATAATCAATAAGCATATTAACCAACAAACAACCGAATGATCCATCCGCACACATACATACATCCAAATGCTAAACTGGCAACCAATGTGAAGGTTGACCCTTTCAGTGTAATTCATCAAAATGTAGAAATTGGCGAAGGAACCTGGATAGGAAGCAATGTAACCATTATGGAAGGTGCAAGAATTGGTAAGAACTGCCGCATCTTTCCGGGAGCTGTAATAGCTGCAATTCCACAGGACCTGAAATATGAAGGTGAACAAACAACCGTAGAGATCGGGGACAATACTACCATCAGGGAGTTTGTGACAGTGAATCGTGGAAGTAAAGACCGGTGGACAACAAAAGTGGGCAACAATTGCCTCATCATGGCTTACAGCCATATTGCACACGACTGTATTGTAGGTAATAACTGCATCATGAGTAATAATACACAAATGGCCGGCCATGTGATCATGGGTGATAATTCAATACTGGCTGGAATGTGTGCAGTGCACCAGTTTGTGCAAATAGGGCAACATGCTTTCATTGCAGGTGGTTCATTAGTGAGCAAAGACGTTCCTCCTTATATTAAAGCAGGTCGTACCCCATTGAGTTATGCCGGGGTAAATTCTGTTGGTCTAAAACGCAAGGGTTTTTCGCTGGATCGCATCAACCAGATACTAGATATCTACCGGATTATTTATAACAAAGGGATGAACACATCGCAGGCGCTTAACTTTATTGAAGAAGAATTGCCTGCTACCGATGAAAGAGATGATATTGTAACCTTTATTCGTGAAAGCGGCAGGGGAATTATCAAACGTTTTATAAAAGGAAGTACAGACGACGAATAACCCCAATGTCAAATGATTCCATGACCATTGTCCTGAACAATACCGGCAAACGTTTCAACCGGGAGTGGATATTCCGCCACTGCAGTTATGAATTCTTGCCAGGCAAAATGTATGCGGTCACGGGACCTAATGGATCGGGTAAATCAACTTTACTGCAGGTTATTGCTGGTTCTGTTCAGCAGAATGAGGGAACTATCGAATATAAAGACGGGCAATCGCCGATAAGAAATGAACAACATTATACTTCAGTCTCCATTGCTGCACCTTATTTAGAATTGATTGAAGAAATGACCGCCACTGAAATATTGGAATTTCATTCAAAATTCAAACCGCTCCTTTTACCTATCGCCGATATTTTAAAAACCGTTGGGTTAAGTGATGCATCCGATAAACAGATACGTTATTTCAGCAGCGGTATGAAGCAACGTTTAAAACTGGCACAGGCTTTTTTCAGCAATACCCCGGTACTTTTATTGGATGAGCCCACAACGAACCTCGATGAAGCCGGCATTGCTTTGTATCGTTCGCTCATCAACAACCACACAAAAGGCAGGCTGGTCATTGTAAGCAGCAATGTTAAACAGGAGTATGATTTTTGTGAAGAAGTGATCGAGATTGAAAAGTATAAATCACCATAATCTTTATCATCTCTTACTCGCTATCAGCAAATTCAGGTCGGTAAATTTCAAATCGAATCTTTCGCTTAAATAGAAATTGGTAAGGCTCCCTTTAAACAAGTAAATGCCGCTGCGGATATTTATTTTATACCAGATGAGTTTATCTACCCCACCTTCGGCTGCAGTTTCCAGCAATAATGGCATTAGCACATTGCTAATCGCCTGCGAAGCAGTACGGGCAAAACCACTGGGTATATTAGGTACACCATAATGTATCACATCATATTTTTTAAATACCGGTCGCTCATGTGTGGTCACTTCACTGGTTTCAAAACAACCGCCACGGTCAATACTTACATCAACAATAACAGTACCTGGCCGCATATTGCTTACCATTTCTTCGGTAACCACCACCGGCGTACGGCCTGCATTACTGCTCAATGCACCCACGGCCACATCACAGGTCTTAAGTTGTTTGGATAATATCTTGGGTTCAAGCACACTCGTCCACATGCGTACACCAATATTATTCTGTAATCTTTTTAAACGGTAAATATCATTATCAAAAACTTTCACACTGGCACCCATCGCTAAAGCTGTCCTTGCTGCATACTCCCCAACAATACCTGCGCCTATGATGATAACTTTTGTTGGAGGAATACCACTGATACCTCCTACCAAAACACCTTTACCGTTGTTGGCATTACTGAGATATTGCCCTGCGATCAGCATCACGGCACTTCCGGCGATCTCACTCATGCTGCGTACAATAGGATTATGACCTGTCTCATCCTTAAGGTTCTCAAAACTGAGTGCGGTGATTTTCTTATCCATCATCTTCTGCAGTATATCACTCTTCATAACAGCCAGGTGGATAGGTGAAATAATGTACTGGTTATATTTCAGCAATTCACATTCACTCTCACTTACCGGCGCACTTTTTACCAATATATCGCTTTCATAAACTTCTTTCTTATCGTATGCAATTTTAGCCCCTGCTTCGCTGTAATCTTTATCGGTATAACTCGACCCAATGCCAGCCCTGGTCTCCACCACCACCCTGTGACCATTCGCCACCAGCACCCCTACAGCCTCGGGTGTAAGAGCAATACGGTTTTCGCTGAATGAATTTTCTTTGGGGATACCTATGAACAGTTCGGCACTTTTGGGTTTTATGTCCAGTGTCTCTTCCAGAGTTTCGTATGAAAATGCAGAGGATACAAATGGTTTTGATGAAGCCATAAACGTATGTTGAAAGACTACAAATTACAAATTAATTTTCAGCTTTCTGGTATAATCATCAACAGAACTTATGGTAATGTGCAAAGTATCTTCTGGAAAAACACCCGGCGCTTTCTCCGGCCACTCCACCAGGCATATATTTCCCGAATAGAGGCAATCTTCAACCCCTGCATTAGCAGCTTCTTGCTCATCCTTTATACGATAAAGGTCCATATGATAAACCGTTTCGCCTTTTACCGTTCTATATTGGTTGATGATAGAAAAAGTGGGGCTGGTAACAACATCCTTTACACCCATGACTTCACATAAAGCATGTATAAGTGTGGTTTTGCCTGCTCCCATATCTCCATGCAGGGCGATCACTTTATGGCCATTGGCAGCTGATAATAGTTTTACAGCCTCATCCTGTATTTGTTCAAGTGTAAAATTTACCTCCATGTTGCAAAGATATTTTCCTTCATTAGTAACCGGGCAACAATTTCAAGAAATAATTTTGTGATATGGAAAAAGTTGAATGGAAGGTTGAAGGTATGGATTGCACCAATTGTGCGCTAACCATCACCCGTTACCTGCAGAAAGAAGGACAAAAAGAAGTGAATGTAAATTTTATTGGCGGTGATGTGAGTTTTGAAACCGATGGACATAAATCGAAAGAAGAATTATCGAAAGGTATTGCCGGTTTGGGATATAAGGTTGTGTCGGAAACGATTGCCATACCCATTCAACATTCAACATTTAACATTCAGCATTTATTCTCTAATCATCTTCAGCGTTTCCTTTTCTGCCTTCCCTTTACCCTGGTGCTGATGCTGCATATGCTGCCATGGCATATTCATTTTTTAATGAACCCGTGGATACAACTGGCCGTTTGCACTCCTGTATTTATAGTGGGCATGAGTTATTTTGGTGTTAGTGCGGCTAAAAGCCTTCGCAGGGGAATACCTAATATGAATGTATTGATTGCCCTGGGTGCACTGGCTGCATTTGTGTACAGCCTGATCGGTACAATCGGTAATCTTGGAGTAAATTATATTTTTTATGAAACAACAGCAACCATCATCACGCTTGTTTTTTTGGGTGAATGGATCGAACATCGCTCAGTAAGCATCACACAAAAAGAATTGAACAAGCTGGCCGGGCAACAAAAAGTAATGGCTAACATGATCGCTTTTGATGACAAATACCAGGAGCTGATCTTTCCAGTAGAAAATACAAAACTGCATGTTGGCGATCTCGTGCTGATAAAATCAGGCGAACAGGTACCGGTGGATTGTAAAATTTTATGGGGCGATGTGCATGTGAATGAGGCATTGCTCACCGGTGAAAGCAAACCCGTACACAAGGAGAAAAAAGATAACCTCATTGGTGGAAGTATCATAACAGACGGAACAGTAAAGGCACAGGTAACTGCGGTTGGTAAGGACACCGTACTGAGCAATATTCTTTCCTTAGTAAAACAGGCACAGGGCGAAAAGCCTCCTGTTCAGCAACTGGCCGATAAGATCAGTGCCGTATTCGTTCCGGTGGTAATTGGTATCTCAGCCCTAAGCTTCCTGCTTAATTATTTTGTTTTTGATGTGAATGGCACTAATTCCTTAATGAGAAGTATTGCAGTACTCGTTATCAGTTGCCCCTGTGCTATGGGGCTGGCAACGCCTGCAGCAATTGCAGTAGGACTGGGCAGGGCTGCAAAAAACGGTATCCTGTTCCGCAATGCAAAAAGCCTGGAACTGTTTAAAAATATCAGGACGGTTGTTTTTGACAAAACCGGAACGCTAACCAAAGGAAATTTAAAAGTTACAGGGTTTAAGTCGTTGTTGTTAACAGAAACAGTTTTTAAACAGGTTATTTTTTCGCTGGAAAAATATTCCAACCACCCGGTTGCAAAAGCAATAACCGAAGGCTGGAAAACCAATGATACACTTCAATGGAAAAAAATCGAAGAGATAAAAGGCCTCGGTATGAAAGCTGAAGATACATCTGGCAATACCTGGCAATTGGGTTCATTTAAAATTGCAGCTTCGCAAACCGATGATTCCACACACACTGCTTACCTGTTACAAAACGAAAAACTTGCTGGTTGGTTTGATATGGAAGATGAGATCAGGCCCGAAGCAAAAGAGGTTATTAGTTACCTGCATGTCAGGAACATACAAACTATCTTATTAAGTGGAGACAGTTTACAAAGAACAAAAGCAATTGCAGCCACCTTAGGAATTGATAAGGTATTTGCAGAAAAAACACCGGAAGAAAAACTACTGATCATTGAAGAATTAAATAACGAATCTCCTGTTGCCATGGTAGGCGATGGTATCAATGATGCGCCGGCACTGGCCAAAGCAACCATTGGCATATCCATGAGTGAAGCAACACAGTTAGCCGTACAAACTGCACAGGTTGTTTTAATGAACAAAGGAATTCAGCATCTGCCATTGGCTTTGGGGCTTGGAAAACATACTTTCAACACAATAAAAGGAAACCTTTTCTGGGCCTTTATTTATAATATAGTCGCCATCCCTGTTGCAGCCGTTGGTTTGCTGCAACCCGGTATTGCTGCACTGGCTATGGGATTCAGTGATGTGGTATTGGCTATAAATTCCATCAGGCTCAATTACAGGAAAGTGCTTTAATTTCAAGCCACAATTTATCCGGTGACTATTCACGAAATTTTAAAAACATATTGGGGCTACGAGGAGTTCAGGCCTTTGCAGGAAGAGATCATTAACTCAGTGTTGAAAGGAAAAGATTGCCTGGCCCTGTTACCTACCGGTGGTGGCAAGTCAGTTTGTTTCCAGGTGCCAGCACTGGCGAAGGAAGGATTGTGTTTAGTGGTTAGTCCGCTTATCGCATTAATGAAAGACCAGGTAGAAAGCTTAAAACAAAAAGGAATACCTTCCCTGGCCATTTATTCCGGTATGAGTTTTCCGGAAATAAAAAAAACATTACAGAATGCAGCCTATGGCAATTATAAGTTCCTGTATGTATCTCCTGAGAGATTAGAGACAAATTTATTTTTAGAGTACCTGCCTGCTTTGCACATTAATTTGATTGCGGTAGATGAAGCCCATTGCATTTCGCAATGGGGATATGATTTCAGGCCTCCTTATATACGGATCTCCGCCCTGAGAGAGCATTTACCGGGTGTTCCCGTTCTGGCGCTCACTGCTTCTGCTACAAAAGTTGTTCAGGATGATATTTGCGATAAATTGCTTTTTACAAAAACTCACCTGCAATTCCTTCAGTCTTTTGAACGGCCTAACCTTTCTTACAGTGTTTTTAATGTGGCTTCCAAACAAAATAAATTACTGGAGATATTGAAGAATGTTCCTGGCACTGCCATAGTGTATTGTAAAAGCCGGAAACATACAAAGGAGATAGCAGATCTGTTACAGATGAACAAGTTCAGCGCCAATTATTACCATGCCGGGTTAAATAATGAAGAAAGAAATAAAAAACAAGAGGACTGGATAAATAATAAAACAAGGGTGATTGTTTGTACCAATGCGTTTGGTATGGGCATAGACAAACCAGATGTGAGAGCGGTGGTACATTATGATGTGCCCGACTGCCTGGAAAATTATTACCAGGAAGCAGGAAGGGCAGGAAGGGATGGAAAAAGGGCTTATGCCGTTTTACTATATAACAACAAAGAAATAGAATCCCTACAGCAACAGGCAGATCTGCGTTTCCCGAAGGAAGAAGAGATCAGAAAAGTTTACATCGCTTTGATGAACCACCTGCAGGTACCTGCAGGTGCAGGCGAAGGAATGAGTTTTGATCTTGATATTGCCTCTTTTTCAACTGCTTTTAAAATAAATATTCTTACCGCCACTTATGCTATTAAAACTTTAGAACAGGAGGCTGTGTTGAGTTTTAATGAAGTTTTTTTCAAGCCATCCTCGGTGGTTTTTACCAGCAGTCGTGATGAGCTTAATGACTTCGAAAAACAATACCCCGCCCTTGAGCCTATTCTAAAAGGTTTATTAAGGTCTTACGAGGGAATCTTTGACTTTCCGGCAACTATCTATGAAAGTCAGCTGGCTAAATTCTTACAGGCAGATAAAGAACAATTAAAAAAAGACCTGAAGAAACTAAACGATCTCGGTGTGATCAGTTATGTTCCGCAAAAAGACAAGCCGCAGGTAACCTTACTGCAAAACCGTATGTACAGCGATAGCTATGCCATTAATACAATTGATTACCTTAAACGCAGGCAGTCTTTTGAGCAACGCACAGAAGCCATGGTTGAATATGTATGTAAGATCCTGGGTTGCCGTAGCCAGCATATAGCCCTTTATTTTGCTGCAGCAAAAATAAATGCCTGCGGTATCTGCGATAATTGTATCAACGAAAAGGCCCTGCACATTTCCACCGAGGAATTTACATCCATTGCTGACCAAATCCTGCGGTTGACCACCGGCCATTCAATCCAGGTAAATAATGTGTTGACCAGTTTAAAGGGAGTAAAAAAGGAAAAAGTTTGGAAAGTAATGAACTACCTGCAGGCTGAGCGAAAGATACAGGCGGATAAGGAGGGTTATATAACAGCTATTTGACAACCGGGAGGTCTATAAAATAAAAAAGGGACCAAGATAGAAATCTAGTCCCGCTTTAAAATCCAATATCCTATGAAAAACCGAGACGAAGATAACGGTGTTTTTATGATTATGCAACATTTTTATGAAGTATTTTCGAAAGATTTCTAAAGAAATAATGTGTAAAAACTACAAAAAGTCAGACTCAATTAGTAGCTTATATTATTGATAATTAATAGTTTATTCTATTTTTTACTTTACACTACCTGACGCAAGTGAGGGCTTAACGCCAGGCAGAATTTGCCCCTATCTATTGAGTATAAAGTGCTGGAATGAGGGGTTACTCCCTCAGTTCTCTTAAAACGCCTGGTCTCTACTTTTCAATTTTCCGGAAAGGCATTAACCGGGCAAGGGTTAAAACCAACCACTGCTTTTCTTACTCCTGCTCCTTCCACCCAGCCCTAAAGCACCCAGAAGTGACCTTACGATGGTATTGCCAGCCGTTCGGGCCATACTTTTAACAACCGTATTATTGGCTATTTTTTCAAGGGTAGATGGTGGCTCTTTGCCTGGTTTTTTTGTTGAAGCCGTTTCTTCGGGTGTATTTTTTTCAGCAGCCTCCTGCAGTTTTGCAGTTAATATTTCATAGGCGCTTTCATTGTCAATAGCCTTATTATACTTAGCAACCAGTTTCGATTTACTTGTAATCGTACCAATCTCCTCATCGGTCAGTACATCCATCCGGCTTCGGGGGGCACAAAGCATGGTATGTGCAAGCGGCGTGGGGACCCCTTTTTCATTCAATATTGTTACCAGCGCTTCACCAATACCTAATTGTGTTATCAGGTCTTCCGTTTTATAAAACTCCGTTTCGGGGTAATTCTCCGACGTTTGTTTGATCACTTTACGGTCTGCTGCTGTAAAAGCACGTAAAGCATGCTGTACTTTCAACCCCAATTGGGCCAACACGCTTGCTGGTACGTCCATCGGGTTTTGTGTACAAAAGAAAATACCGATCCCTTTTGACCGGATGAGTTTAACGATTGTTTCAATTTGTTGTAAAAGTGCTGAGCTGGCTTCATTAAAAATAAGGTGAGCTTCATCAATAAACATCACCAGTTTTGGTTTATCCAGGTCTCCTTCTTCGGGGCAGCTTGCATATAACTCTGCCAGCATCTGTAACATGAATGTTGAAAATAATTTTGGCTTATCCTGCAGATCGGTCACTCTCAAAACACTGATCATCCCCCTGCCATCGTCTGCAATACGCATCAGGTCGTCTACTTCAAAACTTTTTTCACCAAAGAAAATATCAGCTCCCTGTTGCTGCAGTTCTATTACTTTCCGCAAAATTGTACCGGTAGATGAAGTAGAAATCTTTCCGTAAGTTTTTTCAATTTCAGCTTTACCCTCATCACCAATGTATTGAAGTACTTTAATAAAATCTTTCAGGTCGAGCAACGGCAACTGGTTATCATCACAATATTTAAAGATCAATGCTACTACCCCGCCCTGCGTATCATTTAATTCAAGGATTTTGCTCAACAGCACCGGACCAAATTCGCTCACTGTTGCACGCAGGTGAACTCCTTTTTGCCCGGTTAGCGTCATCAATTCTGCAGGAAATAAAGAAGGTTTATATTCCATCCCCAGCTTCTGATAACGGTCTTTTATTTTATCATTGGCTGAGCCCATTGCGGCAATGCCACTTAAGTCTCCTTTTATATCCATTACAAGAACCGGCACACTGTTATCGCTTAAAAATTCGCTGATGACCTGCAGGGTTTTTGTTTTACCCGTACCGGTGGCACCGGCTATCAATCCATGGCGGTTCATAGTTTTGAGCGGTAAAAAGATACTTGCCTCAGGCACTAATTCACCATCTAATACAGCTGCACCGATCTTTACTGATTCGCCTTTAAAAGTATAGCCCGTATTGATGGCCTGTATAAAAGCCTCTTTATTTGCCATGGTAATTATTTTATGGGAAAGGTACAACCAGTTGTTTAATTGTACATGAAGATTTTTAAGCCAGCAACGTGTAAATTTGTAGTCATGAAAACAATAGCGCTTCTTTTTGTTGCATTGGCTATTACAATAGTAATTACCAGTTCTTTTTTTGAAAAAGAAAACTCAGAGATCAAAACCAAAGCCGCCCTGGGTAAAAAGTTATTCTCCGAAAAGATCCTTTCCAAAGATTCCACTGTTAGCTGTGCCAGTTGCCATAAACCGGAATTTGCCTTTGCCGACACAACCGCTTTCAGCATTGGCATTGGCGGCAAGCTTACAAAAAGAAACACCCCTTCGGTATTGAACATGAAGAACCGCCCTTATTTCTTCTGGGATGGAAGGGCCGCTTCGCTGGAAGAGCAATCATTAATGCCCATACAGAATCCTGATGAAATGGGATTAGCCATTGAAGAAGCTGTAGCCCGGCTGAATGTATCGGCTGAATATAAAATGCTGTTCCAACGAATATTCGGGCAAAGGCCTGATACAAGAAACCTGGCTGCAGCCTTCGCTGCTTTTGAAGAAACACTGGAAACTGTTGACAGTAAATTTGACGACTGGAGTAATAATCTTGGCAAGCTTACTGCACAAGAAGAAAGGGGAAGACAATTATTTGTGGGCGACAAAGCAAAATGTTTCGATTGCCACCGTATGGAAGATTTTACAAACGATGAATTTAAAAATATCGGGTTGTACGATGAAAGAAAGCTGACTGATGCCGGCTTGTATAACATCACCAAAAAAGAAAGCGACAAAGGAAAATTTAAAACACCCGGCTTACGTAATGTTGCCGTAACAGCACCCTACATGCACAATGGTATGTTCAAAACCCTGGAAGAAGTGCTCAATTATTACAACAGCCCCGACTGGTTTATAGAGAATTCTGTCAACAGAGATGATGCATTTAAAACACCCCTCCGTTTAACGGCACAGGAGAAGAAAGACATCATTGCATTTTTAAAAACACTCACTGATAAAAAATATATCAAAAAATAATTGTTGTGTTTCCGGCCTCTGTAGCAAACACCTTACCTTTAACAAAATATTAGGCACAATATTGGCTTTATCAAATTTGATTTAATTTTATTTGCTCATAAACCAACAAAAATGGAAAATACAAAACCCCAGATATTACTTTGCGAAGATGATACCAATCTTGGCATGGTACTGAAGAACTACTTAGAATTGAATGACTATAATGTAACATTGGAAAGAGACGGTAAACTTGGCCTGGCCGCATTTCAGCGTGAAAAATTTGATATCTGCCTGCTTGATGTGATGATGCCCAACATGGATGGTTTTACACTGGCAGAAGAAATACGGGATGTTAACCCCGATGTGCCTTTGTTCTTCCTGAGTGCAAAGACCATGAAAGACGATATCATCCAGGGCTATAAACTGGGCGCCGATGACTATATCACCAAGCCCTTTGACAGCGAGGTACTGCTGCATAAAATAAAAGCAATTCTCAAGCGTAATGAAGAAATGCACCGGGAAGAAGTAAATGCAGAATATGATCTTGGCAAATATCATTTCAACCCAAGGCTGAGAGAACTTTCAATCAACGGGAAAGTGCAAACACTTTCGCCCAAAGAAAATGAGCTTTTGAAAATGCTGAGTGAATATAAGAATGATCTTTTAA
This sequence comes from Ferruginibacter sp., assembly GCA_044222465.1. Lineage (GTDB taxonomy): Bacteria > Bacteroidota > Bacteroidia > Chitinophagales > Chitinophagaceae > Ferruginibacter. Next base: position 37,138 of record JBGANE010000014.1, on the reverse strand, counting down.
GCCGTGAGATCGCCCTGAAAAAAATATGGGGAAGCGATACTTACTTCAATGGCCGAAGCATGGATGTGTATATTGCCAAACTGCGTAAATACCTGAAAGAAGATTCTTCCATAGAGATCGTAAATATCCACGGTAATGGTTTCAGGCTGGTGGTTGCAGATTAATAAAACTTGTTTAGATACTTTGAGCCCCGCTATAGCGGGGCTTTTTTATTTTATAGCCAGCATCAGTTTAGTCCAGAAATTATTATCGAATGAAGAAGGCCCAAGCACCGCATCACCGGTATCATCTCCATGTCTTATTACCACAAGGTCTTTAGAAGGGATAACATAGATCTTTTTATCTCCCTTGCCTAAAGCTGCGATCATATCCGAAGGAGCAGCAGCGTTCAGCATACCTGGAAAAACAGTAGTAAGTGTGGGCACCATAAAGGAAGGTTTGCCATTCAGCCACCAGAGGTATCCATACGACTGGTTATAATTCTGCGAAGTATTCACCATGGCATTGAAATAATTCTGGTCGGTCATGATCGTGTTGCCATTCCATGTTCCTTTGTTAAGAATCAGCAACCCAAACCTGGCCATATCCCTGCTGTTGAGCCATAAAGTATAATTGAACCAACTGTAATTCTTCATACCTATCTTATCAGCCAGTTTTGTTTTAGTGTAGGTATTGTAATTAGTGGCTGTTGCATTAGCGATTACATCTTGTGTTAACCGGTAAGGCGCATTATAATAATACCAGAATGTACCAGCATCTGCTTTGTAAGTAAGACATGAAGGAGTTATACAATCATCATCAGGTACATTATATTCGAGGCCCGTGGTCATGGTAAGTTGGTGACGCACGGTGATGAGGTTTTCTTTCGCCAGTGGTGCCGATGTCCAGCCGTTGCCGAGATAAGTACTGGTTTTATTGTTGATGTTCAGTTGTCCTTCCTGTTGTGCAATACCTGCAAGAAAAGCGGTTACACTTTTTCCTGCAGATGCTATATAATATACGGTGTTCATGGTCCACCCGTTCCAGTATCTCTCTGCCACAATTCGTCCCTTGTATAAAATGATAAGTCCGTAGGTATTTTTTGTTCCGGCATAATCAATGGCTTCATTCAGTTTGGTTGCATCCCATCCCAAAGATTGCGGTGTTACCGTTTCCCAGGTATCGCCTACAATGGGTGGAAAATACATGGTAGCCGGTACCTGCGGGGTTATTGGTGCTAAAGTCGAACTGTCTTTACTACAGGAAGAAAACAGGATACAGGATAATGCAGCTGCAAATATTGGTTTCATAATACAGGTTGAGTATTTCAGACAAAAGGAGAATGCAGAAGTTTAACGGCCACAATAATTATTTAGTATCAGGAAATAAGGTATTGTCCTGTCTTCCACCGGCTGATCTTTTACCCAGGTGCTCATAGGCCTTTGCCGTTGCTTCTCTGCCACGGGAAGTACGTTGCAAAAAACCTTCCTGTATCAGGAAAGGTTCATACACTTCTTCCAGTGTACCCACTTCTTCGCCAACTGCAGTGGCAATAGTTGTAATGCCTACCGGGCCTCCTTTGAATTTATCAATTATAGTATGAAGGATACGGTTATCCATTTCATCAAGGCCATGCTTATCTACATTCAATGCCTTCAACGAATGTTCTGTAATTCCAAGATCGATCACCCCATTACCGATCACCTGTGCAAAATCTCTCACCCTGCGCAGCAGCCCATTCGCAATACGTGGTGTACCCCGGCTCCTCCGTGATATTTCATCAGCAGCATCGCCTGTGATCTTTGTGCCTAATATTTTTGCGGAGCGAAGGATGATGTTTTTTAGCGTAACGGCGTCATAATATTCCAGTCTTGATTTGATCCCAAACCGGGAAAGCAATGGTGCAGTAAGCAAACCGCTTCTTGTTGTGGCACCAATCAAAGTAAATGGATTGAGGTTGAGTTGCACACTTCTTGCATTGGGCCCGGTGTCAATCATGATATCAATGCGGTAGTCTTCCATGGCTGCATACAAATATTCTTCCACCACTGTACTCAACCGGTGTATCTCATCAATGAAAAGAACATCGTTGGGTTCCAGGTTAGTCAGCAACCCCGCAAGATCGCCGGGCTTTTCAATAACCGGGCCGCTGGTTTCCTTTATACTAACACCCAGTTCATTGGCAACGATCCGTGACAAGGTTGTCTTTCCCAGTCCCGGCGGGCCATGAAATAAGATATGGTCCAGCGCCTCGCCCCTGATCTTTGCCGCCTTGATAAAAATGGTAATATTCTCAATGATCTGTGCCTGACCCGAGAAGTCATTGATGACCGAAGGCCTGATGGTATTTTCAAACTCCCGCTCGGCAGAGCTTAAAAAATCCGTTTCTTTATTTAAATTGGGATTGGCCATGAACAATTTTCTTTCGGTTTTGTAAAACTAATCATTAATCACTAAAAAAGTTTTTATGAAAATAGGTATCATCGGCAGCGGCATTGTTGGTCGTGTTTTAGGTTCAGCATTTTTGAAAGAAGGGCATGAGGTAATGCTGGGTACAAGAGATACAAACAAAGAAGAAGTGGTGAAATGGAAAGGAGAAAACAATGGTGCCAAAACAGGTAGTTTTTCAGAAACAGCAGGCTTTGGAGAAATACTTGTACTGGCCATCTCGGGCCTTGCAGCAAAAGAGGTAATTGACAACTCCGGTACTGACAATTTCAAAGGCAAAGTAGTGATAGATGCAACCAACCCCATTGCCAATACTGCTCCCGAAAACGGTGTGCTTAGTTTCTTTACGGGTAATAATGATTCGCTGATGGAGCGAATACAATGGCAGATACCGGAAGCATTTGTTGTAAAAGCTTTCAGTTGTGTGGGTAATGCCCATATGTATAAACCTGACTTTAAAGGCATACAACCCACCATGTTCATCTGCGGTAATGATGAGAAAGCCAAAAAAACAGTTACATCCATACTCAAGGCATTTGGCTGGGAAACTGCCGATATGGGCAAGGTAACGGCGGCCCGGGCCATAGAGCCATTGTGCATACTCTGGTGTATACCGGGCATCCTTAAAGGCCAGTGGAATCACGCTTTCAAGCTGTTGAAAAAGTAGTGGTTTTGTCATTTTACGCTGACAATGCCAACCTCCCACCCCAACATTTCACCATTAATCAAAACAGCGTTTAAATTCACTATATTGAGTGGTAATTTTGCAGTATGAGTAAAACAAATATCAGGTATTGGTTATGCCAGGTAACCGGGTGGGGTGTTTGGGGTTTAATTATACTATATTTCAATTTTGTTGTTTTTGACCGTATAAAAGAACAAGGCGGCCAGCAGGAATTTATCATCAGCCTTCTTATTTTCCTGGCCATAGGTATATTAATAACGCACACTGTCAGGCTCATCATCAAAAGAACCAACTGGCTCCGTTTTTCAATCAATAAGATCGTACTGATGTTTATCCTGGCGGTAGGCGCTTCGGGTACCGGTTTATTTTATGCCGATAATTTTATTGAATACCGCTCCGGTTATTCTTACGACAAATTCGTACTCAACAAAAAACTGGAGAAGGCTAAAAAGATGGAAGAGCAATATGGCCTTTCCACCATTGCCTATTACAAAGGCCAGACAAAGATCATTGACAGCAGCATAAAAAAAGGTGTTGCCGAAATAAAAAGAACCACCAGCTGGTACAGGAACGCAAAAGGCGAGTGGGTGCATGAAAGCAGGGCCGACCTGGTAGGCATTTATTATAACCTGCTGTTAACGGCCATATGGATGCTCATCTATATTGTTTATCATTACGTAGAAAAGAACAGGAACAGTGAACTGGCCCGGCTTAAACTGGAAACAACGGTAAAGGAACTGGAATTAAAAACCATTAAATCACATATTAATCCACACTTTATTTTTAATTCACTTAACAGCATCAGGGCATTGGTTGATGAAAACCCCACCAGGGCAAGAAGGGCTATCACCGAATTAAGCAATATCCTGCGAAGCAGTATGCAGGCCGAAAAATCGGAAACAGTAACACTGGAGAGCGAACTGGATATTGTAAAAGATTACCTGGCCCTTGAACAGATGCGTTTTGAGGAAAGATTAAAAATTGAAATGGACGTTGACAAGGATACACTTAGCCAGCAGGTGCCTCCCATGATGTTGCAGACATTGGTTGAAAATTCCATAAAACACGGGATAAGTAAATTAGTGAATGGAGGAAAAGTTCGTATCGTTTCCAACTTCAAGGACGATCATCTTGAATTAATGGTTCAAAACACCGGCCAGCTCAACGGGCATATTAACGGCAACGGTTTTGGAATAAAAAGTACACAGGACAGGCTAAATTTGATGTACCAGGGTAAGGCTGTTTTTGCGATCAGGAATATTGATTCAAATATGGTGGAGTCAAAGGTCTCACTTCCTGTAACGATATAAATTAACTACTTTCAACCTGCCTGCCTGAAAGCAGGCTCAAATTTTTGATAGTTATGCAGAAGGCTTTAATAATTGACGATGAACGACTGGCCAGGAATGAATTAAAAAAATTGCTTTTAGAATTTCCCGAAATTGAAGTGGTGGGTGAGGCTGCCAATGCTGCCGAAGGACTGGAAAAAATTGAGAACCTTTCTCCCGACCTTATTTTTTTAGACATCCAGATGCCAGGTAAAACCGGCTTTGATATGCTGACCGAACTGGATAGCGCCCCACACGTAATATTTACAACCGCTTATGATGAATATGCCCTGAAAGCATTTGAAGTAAATGCACTGGATTATTTAATGAAGCCGGTAGAACCCAAGCGCCTTTCCGATGCCATACACAAATTGCATTTAGCCGAAGAAAAAGAAATGGCTGCAACTATGGCGGGTATTAACCGGGGTATTTTAACCGAGGTGGACCAGATATTTGTAAAGGATGGTGAACGCTGCTGGTTTGTTAAGCTGGGAGAGATACGCTTGTTTGAAAGCGTGGGTAATTATGCCAAAGTATTTTTCGGAACGTACAAGCCGCTCATCTTAAAATCGCTGAATGCACTGGAAGAAAGGCTGGATGAAAAAGTTTTCTTTCGTGCCAACCGAAAACATATAGTGAACCTGCGCATGATAGAAAAGATAGAACCCTATTTCAATGGCGGGCTTTTACTGGAACTGCATGGTGGCGAAAAGATAGAAGTGAGCCGCAGGCAGGCGGTGAAGTTTAAAGAGATGATGAGCCTTTGATAATTAAAAATGAAAAATTAAGAATGAAGAAATTATTTGTAACCCTGGCAGCAGGCTTTATAAGCCTGTTTTCTTTTGCACAAAAGATTGATAAGATCATTAACGCTGCAGAAGTGGACCGTATTGAAAGAATACTATCGGCAGATGATATGCAGGGCCGCAAAACCTTTACTCCGGGTATTGACAAAGCCGCCGACTTTATTGCAGCTGAATTTGCAAAAAGCAAACTGAGTTTCTTTGGCAATGCAAAAAACTATTTCCAGGAATTTGCCATGACCAAAAGCAAACCCGTGGAAGTAAAAGGCATGATCGATAATGAACCACTCACCACAGACAATATTGCCGTGAACACCACCGCAGCAGAAGTAAATATCAATTCACTGAAAGATTATGAAGTGGTGACTTTAAAGGCAACCGATACATTCAATAAAGTAATATTCCCTTTGTTTGAAGCAGAGAAGAATGTATTGATACTGGTGGATACCGCCCATACCCGCCGTTTCAGAAGCATGCAGCGTTTTGCAGGCAATGCCAAATTCCCTTCCAATGTTACACAGGTACTGATACTGACCACAAACATGAACCCGTCTTCTTTTAACCTGCATGTTAAACACGAACAAACATTGCAGGCGCTGAAGAATGTAGTAGGTGTGATACCGGGCAAGAGTAAGAAAGATGAGTACGTTGTATTTAGCGGGCATTACGACCACCTGGGTATTGGTAAACCCGATAAGAACCAGGACAGTATCTTCAACGGTGCCAACGATGATGCAGCAGGAACAACAGCTGTGATGATGCTGGCAAAATATTTCAGCGAGGCTAAGAACAATGAACGCACCCTGGTATTTGTTGCATTCACCGCCGAAGAGATAGGTGGTTTTGGCAGCCGCTACTTCAGCAAACAGATGAACCCCGATAAAGTAATGGCCATGTTCAATATTGAAATGATAGGCACCGAAAGCAAGTGGGGCACTAACAGCGCCTATATTACCGGCTACGAAAAAAGCGATATGGGCAAAATATTACAGGCCAACTTAGAAGGTTCTAAATTCCATTTTGAGCCCGACCCTTATCCCAAACAAAATTTATTTTATCGCAGCGATAATGCCACACTTGCCGCATTGGGTGTACCTGCCCATACCATCTCCACTTCTAAAATGGAAGAAGCGCCAAACAATGAACCCAACTACCACAAACAAAGCGACGAGATAGGCACACTTGACATGAACAATATGGCCGAGATCATTAAAGCCATTGCCATCAGCAGCAAGACCATTGTAAGTGGAAAGGATACACCGACAAGGGTAGAGAAGCAGAAATAAGTTAGCCGGGAATTAAGGTTTGAGCCAGGTATACAATCTTCCTGAGCTTTTTTGTAACTTCACTGTACAAACATTTTGTTATGACCGAAATTGTAATTGACAAAAAGAAATACATCCTGATACCTGAGAGAGAATATAACTCCCTGCAAAAGAAAGCTGCACTAAAGACAAGGCAGGAAAAAACATTTTCTGTAGAAGAAGCCCGTGCATACAGTAAAAAACTCATCAGGAAATGGGCGTCAGGAAAGTAATTGTAAAACAATCTGCTGCGGAAGGCATTGCTGCCATTGCATGGTTCATCGAATCGAAGGGCATGATAGCCACTGCGGATAAATTTACAGATGATGCATATGATCACTTCATAAACCTTGCCGACAAAAGGAAATCATATCCCCTCTGCAAAGAACCAGGCCGGGCATCTTTGGGTTATAAATGTGTCCCCTATAAAAAGAAATACGTTATTGTGTTTATTGAAACGGATAAAGAGCTGATCATTTGCGAATTTATTTCGGCAAAGCTTATACACTGGTGAAAATAAACACAGCGTAGCCAAATCATCGTAAGCAGTAAGGATACACCGACGAGGGTGGAGAAGCAGAAATAGGTTGGACGGGAATTAAACAGCAATTAGTCAATATAATAAGTCCATTAGATGATTTGTGGAGAAGTGGCAAAATTGACTGGTAAAATAAGAATGTCTTCAACAATGAAGATGGCGAAGACAAAACTAAAAAATGTCATTGGCGCCACTACAATTAAAATGGCGAATGCCAAAGGATTGAAAATCAAGGCGTGTTTTTTTGAAATAAGCTATGTAGTGTCGTATATTTAAGTGTTATCGGCAACCCTTCACCGGCAGCAGTTCTCCGTATTGGGCAGACGAACAAATCTCTTCAACTTAATCGACAGTCATCATTGGTTTACCTTTGTACCATGACTGACATTTTCACAAAACAAAAAAGAAGTGAGATAATGAGTAAGATTCGGGCAAAGAATACGAAGCCTGAAATGCTAGTTAGACGTTTCCTATTTTCTCAAGGGTTCAGGTTTCGGCTTCATCAAAAAAATCTTCCCGGTAGCCCGGACATTGTATTAAAAAAGCATAAGACCGTAATCATAGTTAATGGCTGTTTTTGGCATGGCCACGATAACTGCTCAATCTTCAAAATGCCTAAGACACGGGTAAAATTTTGGACTTCTAAAATTGAACGAAACAAAGCAAGAGATATATCAGACAAAAAAGCTTTAAAAAAACTGGGTTGGAAAGTAATCACTGTTTGGGAGTGCCAATTACGGAAGCATAAAATCGAAAAGACACTGACTTCTATAGTTAACAAAATCACTAATTGATTTTGTTAACCGCATGTTGAAAAATAATTTGGACAAAATTTGTCCTTCTCAATTTCTTCTCCTACATTTGGACAAATTATGTCCTAAATGGCATTTTCAAAAAAAATCATATCGACAGTTGGAGAACAACTCAGAACAATAAGGGGAAAGGCAAATCTTCCTTTAAGAGAAGTAGCAACAAGCATTGGGATTGACACTTCACTGCTTGGCAAAATTGAACGTAATGAAAGGCAAGCAACAAAGGAGCAGGTTAAGCAATTAGCCGTCTTTTATAAAATCGATGAAAAGAAATTACTTAAAGAGTTGTTAAGCGACCAATTTGCTTATAAAATATTAGAAGAAGAGGCAGACTTAGATACTCTTATACTTGCTGAAGATAAAGTTGAATACTTAAAAAACAATCACAATGCCAAATAAAATTAGAGTTGCAGAACTGTTCGCAGGAGTTGGCGGTTTCAGACTAGGATTAGAAGGATGGAAAAAGAAATCCGCCTCTTCGGGATATACCAAATCAATTAAGCCTTTGTATGAAGTTGTTTGGAGCAATCAATGGGAACCATCTACAAAAACACAACATGCCTCATTAGTTTATGAGCAAAGGTTTGGTAATGACGGACACAGCAATGAAGATATCACAACTGTTGACGTTACAAAAATCCCCGACCATGATATACTAGTTGGCGGCTTTCCGTGCCAGGACTATTCTGTAGCAACAACTTTAAAAAACTCAAAAGGTTTAATCGGCAAGAAAGGTGTCCTGTGGTGGTCGATACATAAGATATTGAGTGAAAAAAAGAAAAAGCCAAAGTACATTTTTTTGGAAAATGTAGATCGCCTACTTATTTCACCATCAAAACAAAGAGGAAGGGATTTTGCAATAATTTTAAAGAGCCTAGATGGCCTTGGCTATGCAGTTGAATGGAGAGTAATTAATGCGGCTGATTATGGAATGCCACAAAGAAGAAGAAGGATTTTCATTTTAGCATACCTAAAAACAGCGGCAATATATAAAAATCTTAAAAGTTGTGATCCAAGGGATTGGATACTTAATGACGGAACTCTTGCTTCTGCCTTTCCTGTTACTTCAAATGAGTTGGTTCTCCCCACCGAATTTGAATTGACCGATGATATTGTTGAAATATCTTCTTCTTTCAATAAAAATGGCGGAGCATCAATATTTGAAAACAGCGGGGTTATGATTAAGGGCATTGTAACTACATTTAAAACAATTCCTGAATTCTATGGTGAACCAGTTTTACTTAAAGACATTATTCAGAATGGCGAAGTAACTGAAGAGTTTTACATTAATGACAAAGACCTTGATAAATGGAGGTATTTAAAAGGCCCCAAAAAAGAAATCCGTGTAAACCTTGATGGATTTGAATACAATTACAGCGAAGGCGGCATGGTATTTCCTGACTCTTTAAACAAACCATCAAGAACTATCATTACTGGTGAAGGAGGTTCATCTCCTTCAAGGTTTAAGCATGTCATACAAACTAAAAAAGGGTACAGACGCTTATCCCCTGTCGAACTTGAAAGGCTGAATATGTTTCCAGACAATCATACAAAATTAGACGGAGTTTCAGACACAAAAAGGGCTTTCTTTATGGGCAATGCATTGGTAGTAGGTGTTATTGAAAAAATCGGCTTAGCTTTAAAGGAAAAAATAGAGAATGAAGCCCTTGTACAACAAGTCTGATAAGCAGTCAGTTTTAGCCTTCGCAAAAAAATTAAGAAACAAAACACTCAAAGAGGTCTGTAATCCAACGATTTTAAAACATACTTATTCTGGCAAAGGGAATTTCGGACAGTTACTTGAAAAGTATTATTTCCAATATGAACCAAACTCAGAATCAGAAGCGGATTTCAATGAAATAGGCCTTGAACTCAAATCTTCTCCCTTAAAACAGTTGAAGAATAAAGAATTCCGTTCCAAAGAAAGATTAGTACTAAATATCATCAATTACCTCGAAGTTGTAAATCAAGATTTTGCAACAAGTTCCTTTTGGAAAAAGAACGCCAATATTTTGTTGGTTTTCTATTTACACAATGCCAATCAAAATATTTTGGATTACATCATCAAATTAGTGGATGAGTGGAATTTCCCAGTAAATGATTTAGAAATCATTAAAAGGGATTGGGAAACCATAAAAAAGAAAATTACCGATGGCAAAGCACATGAATTATCAGAAGGCGATACTTTTTACCTAGGTGCTTGCACAAAAGGCGGGAAAGGTGGTAATCAAAGACCACAACCCAATAATCCTTTACTTGCCAAGCAAAGAGCCTACTCATTGAAGCAAGGATATGTTAATCACATTATCGCTTCAATTGCTAACGAAGCTACAGGTATTTATGGCAAGCTTATCAAATCAAGTACAGAAGTAAAGAAGAAAAGCTTAGAAGAAATTGTCTTGTCAAAGTTTAAGCCGTACTCTGGTTTGATAGTTAACCAAATATTTAAGAAGCTAGGAGTTAAACTAAACGTAAATGCAAAAAGCTTTTATGCCAGTTTGACCAAAGCGATTCTCGGCATTGAACTTGACAAAGAAATTGAAGAGTTTGAAAAAGCTGAAATAATCGTAAAGACCGTAAGGCTCAAAGAAAACAATTTACCAAAAAGAAGATATTTCATTTCCAACTTTTAAATATGAAGAACTGATTGAAGAAGACTGGGAAACTTCAGAGTTTAAAGAGTTGTTAGAACATAAGTTCCTTTTTGTTTTCTTTCAATTCTCAAATGGAGAGCTTGTTTTCAAGAAGGCTAAATTTTGGAATATGCCTCATAAAGATATTCTACAGGCGAAAAAGTCTGGGCTAAGACAAAGTCTATTGTGGCAAGTGGTGACATCGTAGAAAAAAGTAGTAAATAAAATACGTTATACCAATTTCCCGAACAAAGAATTCAATACAGTTTCACACGTAAGACCACATGCACAAAATGCTAATGATACATATCCATTACCAACAAAGGATAAGGTTACAAAATTGAAAGAATATACCAAACATTGCTTTTGGCTTAATAGCGGTTACATTAGAGACGAAATTTATCTTAAATAATCGTAGTACTGACAACAGGGCGAAGAAGGGGCAGCCGATAACATTGGTATTTGCAAAAGCTGGGCGGACGGAAGCCGTGTTTCAACTTTTTGTTTTTCAATTTGGCTTCATATCGGGCAGACGAATAACTATTTGGCTATGTGCAAATCATCAACTTTTAATTATAAATTTAGCTTCAGGTAGCCGGGGCGGACACGGAAGTTTATTTCCCAGCCTTCGCAAATACCTGCTCGTTATACTAAATTCATTTTACTACCTCCCGCATTTTGTGGCTTACGTTCCCGCCTGGGCGGGACACGTTGAGTTGGTAAAGGCTGGCTTCCCCTGAACAAGGTATCATACTCCCCTCTTTCCAATAATTTCATTTCAACAACCTGCAGGCGGAACATACTGAAATGCATTCATTAAACCTGCATACCTTTGCTACCAAATAACTTCAGCATGAAGATCGCCGAAAGCTCCCATATCATCCGTTTCCCGGATTGTGACCCGTTCAACCACCTCAACAATTCCCGGTATATTGATTACCTGATCAATGCCCGGGAAGATCATTTACTGAAGCACTACAATTTCCCCATCTATCAATATGCAGCCGAAACCGGTACAAGCTGGGTGGTGGCGCTGAACAAGATCGCCTACCTGTCGCCGGCCTGCCTGATGGAGAAAGTGATCATCCAATCCTGCATACTGCAGATGAACAGTTCCGATATACTGGTAGAATTGCTGATGTGGGATGCGGAGAAGAAAAAACTGAAAGCTTTGTTATGGACCAGTTTTGTACACGTTGACCTGAAGACACAAAAAAGGATCGATCACAATGAATCACTGACACAGCAGTTCAATAACCTGGTGCAGGCATTACCGCATGCTATTGGCTTTGATGAAAGGGTTGCCTTTGTACGGGGAAAAAGCAACGCTGCACTCTATGCAACCGAACAGGCAGCAACCTGATCATTTTCTTAGTAGTGTACTAGTATGAAAAATGGATGTCAGCCTGAGCTTGTCGAAGGCGATTTCTCTGTACAATCCGGTTTCGACAAGCTCAACCTGACAGTAAGTTATTATTGAGAATTTTCAAACTGAAACACTACTATTTTATTTTCTTTCCAGAGTTGCACCAACCAGTGTCAGGGTATCAATACCCTATCAACCAGCTCCATTTCACTTTATCTTTTTCTTCGGCTGATAGTTTTTGTCCCTGCCATAAAGCGTTTTCCCAGTCGCCATACGTAGCATTGGGCAGCATGATATACTTGCTCCCGAAAAAAGATTGTACTTTATCAACGTTACTGTTTCTCTCTACTGTTGCTTTTTCAAAAAAGAGATTATCAAAATCGTTCAGGTTGTCGCCAAGTAACAGCACCACGTTATATTTTTTCATCACTTCCTGCCGGCGGGGTTCTTTATCACTGCTGGAGCCTTTCATCATTACGTGCAGACTGTCAACCTGTGGAAATCCCTGCTGCTGCAGATTTTGCATAGTGGATGCTTTCAGGTCGGCCTTGCGGTTGGTTATATAAAAACATTGTACGCCATGTTGTGCGGCATAATTAAAGAATTCTACGGCGCCGGGCATGGCTTTGGCTTTGGCATAGTCAACCCAGAGTTTCCAGGTGCTGTCGCCATACGTACGCCCGTTAAGGATATCTTTTGCTGCGCCGGGGCTGTTATCTAAAATGGTTTCATCCACATCTGTAACAACGGCCAGCGGCGTGCTGTCTTTATTGGTCATTAAAATTTCCATAAGTCTTAGCCGGGCCAGGTTAAATGCCTGGTAACATAATGCCTTGTATTCGCCACTCTGCTGCTGCCAGAGAATGCCATTTACATTATACTGTGCCGGTTTGTGATCATTTACCTGTGCAATGGAAGGGATGCTGAATAACAGCGCTGCTGAAAAAAATAACTGACGGATCATAGCTTAAAATTTAAATTATTCTGCTGCCTTATTTGGCAGGGTTTGCAAGATAGTTGATTTAGGCATGATACAGCCCTGTTGAACTCCCTGGCACATTTCCTATTGATAATCATTAGAAAATTTTGCCGGGAGTGGTGAACATTCAGGAGTTGCCTGCTAAACAATACAACTATCACTTATCACGATTACAGCAGGACAAAAAACTGAAAATTTGACTTTCTGACATTGCAAAAATTTCAGCCTCTCTGAAAATAATTCAGAAAAAATACGGTGGCATTTATTTTGTTCTTCCCTTTCAAAACTTATTATTAACCAAATTAAAAAGGAGGCAATTATGACAATTGTAAAAAGAAACGGCACTTTACAAAGCCACTTCCCAACACTTTTTGATGATTTCCTGAACCGTGACATTTTTAATTGGGGTTTGTCAAATTTTTCCGACACTAATACGACAATCCCTGCGGTTAACATTAAAGAAACTCCGGACAATTACGAAGTGGAAATGGCAGCGCCTGGCATGACAAAAAAGGATTTTAAAGTGGTGCTTGAAGGCAACAACCTTACCATCAGTTCTGAAAGGGCTACAAAAAATGAACAGAATGAAGATGTAAGATACGCCAGCCGTGAGTTCAGCTATCAATCTTTTTCAAGGACCTTTACACTTCAAAAAGATGTAGTTGATATTGAAAAAATTCAGGCAAAATATGAAGATGGCGTATTACATCTTTTAATTCCTAAAATGGAACATGCTAAACAAAAACAGCCTAAGTTGATTGAAATTTTGTAAGGTTGTAAATGCTTTTACACAAAAGTTGCTTTTTTAAAAAGCAACTTTTTTTATACCCATTATTTATGACACTTTTATTTGTAAGCGGGATTGATTTTCTGGCGTAGGTCTTCCACCAGAAAATCCTAAAAATATCGCCGGTTTGAAAATGTGAAGAGGGAACAAATAAAAAATTACACTTTAACCGGCACACTGTGCACAGCAGCTGCCATTTCTTTTATCAGGTTGGGGTCTTTTTCAATGGCATTGCCAACTACAATAACATCGGCGCCGGCTTTACAGTTAAGGTAGGCTTTTTCAGGTTCAATGATTCCGCCGCCAATAATTAACGGAACTTCAATAACAGAAGAAACCCTGGCGATCATATCTTCGGTAATGGCACGCTTGGCGCCACTGCCGGCATCCATATAAATAAGTTTCATGCCCAGCATTTCGCCCGCCATAGCCGTACACATGGCAATCTCATTTTTATCGGCAGGTAAAGGAGTTGCATTAGAGATATAAGAAACCGTAGTAGGCGCCCCACCATCTATAACCATATAACCTGTTGAAAGTATCTCCAGACCGCTTTGTTTTACCACCGGTGCAGAGATCACATGTTGGCCGATCAGCAGGTCGGCATTGCGGCCACTGATAAGGGAGAGGTACAATAAAGCATCGGCATATTTACTTACCTGGTTAGGGCTTCCGGGAAAAAGTATAACGGGAATTGAGCAATTGCGTTTTATGAGCTGCACACATTCATCCAGATAATTTGAAATGACCAGGCTGCCACCCACCAGCAAATAATCTACTTTGGCTTCCACAGCCAGTTCAACCAGCTGTTCCATGTTGCTGTCATTCACCTTGTCAGGGTCGATGAGTACGGCAAATGATTTTTTATGTTGCTGTTTTCGTTCTTGTAATGAATGGTAAATCCCTTTAATCATTCCTTTCAATTGGTTTCATGCAAAAATGTACAAAAATTAGTTATTACCGAAATAATAGACTCAAATAAAACGTTTTCAGCTGCAATTTCGTGCATTTTATACCTAAATTTGACAAGATGAGGGACATATCTGACGAGATAAAATTTAAAACGGCCAGGAGTGGTGGAAAAGGCGGCCAGAATGTGAATAAAGTGGAGACCATGGTTGAAGGTTACTGGCATATTGATTCATCTGCCCTGTTTACTGTTGAGCAAAAAAATACCTTACAGCAAAAGTTGGTGAACAAGATAAATTCCGAAGGGTTTTTACTGGTAAAAAGCCAAACCGAAAGAACGCAATTGGGCAATAAGGAGCAGGTGATAAAGAAGATGAACATGCTGGTTGCAAAAGCGCTGGTTATACCCAGGGCAAGGAAGGCCACCAAACCTTCAAAAGAATCGAAAGAAAAAAGGATAGAGATAAAAAAGAAAATAGGTACGCTCAAATCCTTCAGAAAAAAAGTAAGCCGCGATATCTGGTAAATAAAATGTCATGAAAAACAGGTTGCTCTCACTCCCTATTTTACTGGCCGTTGCCTTTGGTTTTTCCGCATCTCAAAAAACAATTACCACTAAAGAAAAGACCGGTTTCGTAAAGATCACTTTCATGAATACCGTCAGGGGGGTACCTATTAAGTTACATGATAGTATGTACACCAACCCTTTTGCCGAGCAATACAGCATTACCCGTTTCAAATATTATATCAGCCATATTGCCCTGGTATTCCCGGATGGTATTTTTAAAGAGACAGACAGTTATCACCTGGTAGATGAAAGCAAACCGGCTTCGCTGAGTTTTAGTTTTTTGACCAACGCAAATACCTATCAATCTGTTTTGTTCATGCTGGGTGTTGACAGCCTGAAAAATGTGAGTGGTGCTCAAACAGGTGCATTGGATCCGCTGAATGATATGTTCTGGACCTGGAATACGGGTTACGTGATGGCCAAGATGGAGGGCAACTCACCCCAGTCAAAAGTGGTGAATAATAAAGTGGAATTTCATATCGGCGGGTTTTCAGGAGTTCATAATGTTTTAAAAAAGATAAAGTTGAATTTTCCGGCAGGCCTGATGCTGGATGTGAAGGAAGGCAGGACCAGTGAAATAATCATTGAAGCTGATCTTGATACATGGTGGCAGGGGCCCAATGACCTTAAAATTGGCGACAACCCTGTATGCACCACCCCCGGGGAATTAGCAAAAAAGTTTGCTGATAATTACAGTAAGATGTTCACCATTAAAAATATCATAAACAATTAGGTTTGAAATCAAGGGTCATCATATTGCTGGGCACAATCATTACCCTTTTCATTTTTCTTGTTGGCGCAGGCAGGCTCAATGATTCGCTGTACAGCCCCGATTATGTTCAACTTGAAATTCCTGCCGGCTGGCCAAAACCGGCTACGGATATTTTTGCGAAGAACCGCCCTACAGAACAGGGTTTTCAATTAGGTAAAAAATTATTTTATGATGGCAGGTTAAGCAAGGATGGCAATTTCCCCTGCGCCAGCTGCCACCAGCAGTTTGCCGCATTTGCTTCTTACGATCATGATTTCAGTCATGGCTATAATAATACTTTTACCACCCGTAACGCTCCCCCTTTGTTCAACCTTGCGTGGATGACGAGACTTCATTGGGATGGAGGCATTAATCATATTGAAGTGCAACCCCTCTCTCCCATCACTGCGAAAAACGAAATGGCCGAAACGCTGGACAGTGTATTATATAAACTGAAAAAAGACACAGCCTATCCAAGACTTTTTAAAGCTGCTTTTGGAACGCCGGAGATAAACACTCAGCGCATGTTGAAGGCACTGGCACAATTTACAGGTTCAATCGTATCATCCAATTCAAAGTATGATAAAGTACAAAGGGGCAAAGCCAGTTTTACACCGGGTGAACAGAACGGTTATAATTTCTTTAAAGCAAAATGTGCTGCCTGTCACAAGGAACCTTTATTTACGGATAACAGTTTTAGAAATAACGGCATGGCGGTGAATACTTATTTAAATGATTATGGAAGAATGAAGATCACCGGTAATAAAAATGATTCACTGAAATTTAAAGTCCCCAGCCTGCGTAATGTTATGCTTACGTTTCCCTATATGCATGATGGAAGGTATTATTCATTGGGAACAGCAATAGATCACTATCGTAAAAATATTATCACCACACAACCAACACTGGACAGTTTATTAATAAACAGGATCGCCATCAGCGACAGGGAGAAGAATGACCTGATCTATTTCCTGAACACTCTCACCGACACCACTATGACCCGCAATCCCAGGTTCAGCCAGAATTAAGTGGGTTTAATTTTTTCTTTTACTTTTCAGCGCCTCCAGGTTTTGCAAGTGCTTTTCTGTAGCTTCTTTATGATCAGCCTGCTCTTTAATATTATCTTCTATCTCTTTTTCAAGTTTTTTCTTTTTCTTCTGCAGGTCATCTGCATCACTGGCCAGGCTGTTTGTTTTCTTTTCGTTAGCTATCCTTACTTCCTCCATTTCGGCTATTTGCTGCTCCAGGTTGTAACTTTCAATGTGATTGGTGAACCCGTTAAGAAATGATTTTCCGTTTTCAATTATTTTTGGATCAACGCCCTGGGTTACAAAATTGTCTTCACCCCTCGCCAGCAACATGGTAATAACAGAAACCTCTTTTTCTTTCTTGCTTTTCCTTTCTACTGAAATATAAATATCCAGGGGTTCATTCGAAAGCGAGGAAATTTTTACTCCTTTATATACCATGAAACCCTTGCTCTCCTTGGGTTTGTAGCCCAGCTTTTCCAGGCTGTCCTGTATGGCTGCTTCGGTTACTTTATCGGCAAAAGGCACTTCATTGAATATGGCCTGCCTGCTCATCTTCTTATAGTCTGCGGTGCCTGTATAAGATTGGGCCTGTGTGGCAGCATAAACTGCCATCAATACAACGAGGCAAATAATTTTTTTCATGTTATTTCTTTAGTTCAAAGATAAAATTTGCCATTCTATTTTAAGGCAATAATTTAAAATGAGGTAGTGCATCAGTTTGAAAACTTATTATATCAAAGACTGTAAGGTTGAGCTTTTCGAAACCGGTATGACTTTAGTTTGCCCCCGCCTTCGACAAGCTCAGGCTGACAACATTTCAAACTGATACACTACTTAAAATGAAATTATAAAGTTAAATTTGAACTTAAATCGAAACCATAGTTGAGCGGTATTAAAAAATTAGCAGGACAAACATTGTGGTATGGTGTACCAACCATTGCCAGCCGCTTCCTCGGTTATTTAATGAATATGGCCTTGCCCTTCTTTGTGGCCATGCCAGGCAAAACGGCAGACCTTGTACAGGTGTACACCATTATCCCATTCTTAAATGTGTTATACGCCTACGGCTTGGAAACGGCCTATTTCCGTTTTTCTCAAACCCACGATAAAGAAAAATTATACAACACACTTTCACTTTCACTGTTGTACAGCAGTATTTTTTTCACAGTCATTTTATTATTGTGTAAGGACACGCTTGTTACTGCCGCCGATCTGCAAAATCATCCCGATTATATACTTTGGATAGCAGCCATTATTGCCGTTGATAACTTAAATACATTACCCTTTGCCAAACTGCGGCAGGAGAACCGTCCTAAACGATATGCTTTTGCAAGAGTAGCGGGAATCGTTGTGAATGTACTGGTTGTTATATTTTTCCTGGGTATTGTGCCTAAAATATTAAAGTCAGATCCTGATCATTTTTTAGCCATTATCTATAATAAGGATATTGGATTGGGATATTATTTGCTTGGCAACCTCTGCGGAAGTTTATTTACTTTATTGATCCTGTTCAAAGAGATAAGACAGGTTCGTTTTCATTTCGATACAAAGCTTTGGAAAGAAGTGATGCGTTACGGCGCTCCGTTGATCATCGTTGGGTTAGGTGGCATGATCAATGATGTACTCAGCCGCCTCATCTACCGCCATGTGGTTGATCTTCCACAGCAACAAGCCGATCATGAGCTGGGGATATTTGCCAATATTTTCCGCATAGCTTTACTTATTACCATAATGATTCAGGCTTTTCGCATGGCTGCCGAACCCTTCTTCTTTAATAAAAGCAATGATGAGAATGCACAAAAAACCTATGCCCGTGTGATGAAATTTTTTGTGATTGCCTGTTGCTTCATGTTTTTGTTCATCGGTTTGTTCCTGGATGTTTTCAAGTGGATATTTATAACCTTCGCAAATCCTCGCTGGGCCGAGGGTCTGGAGGTTGTGCCATTACTTGCATTGGGTAATATCTTCCTGGGTATTTATTACAACCTCAGTGTGTGGTATAAGCTCACCAATAAAAATAGCTGGGGTGCAGTCATCACTATTGCCGGCGCTGTAATTACTATTGTGCTGAACATACTCCTTATTCCAAGATTGCATTACACAGGCGCTGCCATTGCAACATTTAGTTGCTACCTGTTTATGATGCTGAGCAGTTATTTGCTGGGGCAGAAATATTACCCGGTACCTTATGCAGTAAAAAAACTGATTGCTTACCTGGTGCTGGTGGTACTCATTTATCTTATACACCTTGCGTTGGTAAAATTCATTTCTGCTTCATTGCTGTTTTCTTTAAGCTCTGGTTTTGTCTTGTTCATTTTATTTACCTGGTTTGTTTCCAGGATTGAAGCCAAAGAACTGGCGAAGCTCCCCGTCATCGGAAAATATTTTAAGCCATAAATTCCTGCATAGTTTTCGTTAACTTCATTTCATGCGAAAGCTGTTGCAATATTTATTTAAACGGCCACTTACCTGGGTGGCCAATACCCTAAGTGCCAAACCTGAAAAAGAAGCTGTATTCAAATCATTGAGTAAGCTCTACAACAGCGTTAAAAAAAATACTAAACGGGTTTACCCGGTTTTTATCGATCTCACCAGGGATAAGTTCATCATCTTCAGTGACCAGCACAAAGGCAACCGGGACAGCGCCGATGATTTTGCTAACAATGAGTTCAACTACCTGAACGCTTTGGAATATTACAAGCAACAAAATTTTTCTTTCATCAATTTGGGTGACAGTGAAGAGACATGGAAATATGAAGTAGAGAAAGTGTTACCCAAAAATGAAAAGACATTTGCTGCAGAAGCTGCCTTCCAGCCTAATAACTATTATAAAACATTCGGCAATCATGATATCATCTGGAAAAACAAATGGGATGCTGAACGGCTGTTAAAAAAATATTTTCAGTTGCCATTACATGTTTATGAAGGCATCATTTTAAAAACCACGATACATGACCAGGCACTCAATATATTTTGCACCCATGGCCACCAGGGCGACAAAATGAGTGACAACAACAGTTTCAGTACCTGGATAGTGGCCCATATCTGGGCTCCTGTGCAACGTTACCTGCGCATTAATGTAAACACCCCAAGTAAAGATGACCTGTTGCGCAATAAACATAATAAACTAATGCATCAATGGAGTAGTAACAGGAAAAATGTTTTGCTCATCACTGGGCATACCCATAACCCGGTGTTTGCTTCAGGCAGGTATTCAAACCATCCTTCTAACAATATCGAAATAGAACACAGCGAAAAATTAAGGCCTGTGTATTTTAATACCGGATGTTGTTGTTTTAATGACGGCGATATTACGGGCATTGAGATCGCCGATGGGTTTATCCGCCTGGTAAAATGGTATGATGAAAATGATATCTCAAAAAGAAAAGTACTTGAAGAAAAAGACTGGGCAAGCCTGCTCCAGGATCTTTGAACAAAAGGGCTACTGGTATTTCTTACTCAGCTCATAAATGATCTTTTTATCCGCTTCGCTGATTTTAGGAGTGCTATCCTGCTGAACAAAGTGCAGCTTAAAAGCCCTGATGGATGCCATTGAATCCTTAATGTCATAGCCAATGATCCGTAATGATTGTACAGCGTTAAAATTATCGGGCACTTTTACTGATGCTGTATCATACCAGTAACCAAATCCATTCTGTGCTAATTGTTGCCAGGGAAAGAACCTGTTGGGGTCAACTTTTCTGGAAGGAGCAATATCGGCGTGGCCAATAAAATTTGCTGCCGGTATATTGTAATTTTTTTTGAGTGTTTTTAAAACCTGTAAAAGGCTGTTGATCTGTGCTTCACTGAATGGTTCAAAACCATTATTATCAAGTTCAATACCTACGGATGAAGAATTCACGTCTGTAAGGTTTCCCCATTTCCCTGCGCCTGCATGCCAGGCCCTCAGGTAATCATTGAGCATGTGATGTACCGTACCATCTTTACAAATTACATAGTGTGCACTTACCTGCGTACGGGTGAGTGTAAATGTGGTCAGTGTCTGCTCACAGCTGTTTTGCGCTGTATGGTGAATAATGACAAAATTGGGTTTACGCATTCCAAAGTTGGTGGTGCCCACCCACGAAGAAGGAGCAATTGTGCTATCGGTGTTCCCGGGCCGGGCCTTTAATTCTTTTGCAAATGCCTTAGCCTGTTTTTTATAGCTTTTATTGGTTGCGCTGTATTTATTACTGCAACTGTTGCTAATTGCGATCAGTAAAAGAAAAGGAACGAATTTTTTGTACATCATCAGTCAGTATTAAAAGCGGAAGTTACGTAACTAAATCAATAAGAAATTTCCTGTTAGCCGCTGCATTCTTGCTAACTTACAGCCTCAAAATACAATCATGAAAAAGTGTTTTACCATCGCAGTTCTCTTGTTTTTCCAGGGTGTGCTGTTTGCGCAGCAAAAGCCTGCCTATGTGCTTTACAATGCCAAAGGCAAAAAGGTTTCCTACAAGAAGATGATTAAGCAACTGGCTAAAAAAGATATTGTGTTGTTTGGCGAGTTTCACAACAACGCCATTTCACACTGGCTGGAACTATCGGTAGCAAAAGACCTTTCCCAAAAAAGAAATTTAACCTTTGGCGCTGAAATGTTTGAAGCAGATAACCAGCAGGCATTGAATGATTATCTGTCGGGAAAGATCAGTGCAAAAGGCCTTGATTCTTCAGCCAGGTTATGGCCCAACTATAAAACCGATTATGCACCTATCGTAAATTTTGCCAAAGAGAAGAATGCCGCTTTTATTGCCACCAATATCCCCCGCAGGTATGCATCCATGGTTTCTAAAAAAGGTTTTGGGTCGCTCGATACGTTATCGGCACTCGAAAAAACATGGATGGCTCCTTTGCCTATGGATTATGACTCCCTGCTTCCGGGCTATGTAAAAATGATGAGTATGATGGGTGGACACGGAAGCCCTAATATGCCTAAGGCGCAGGCAACCAAAGATGCTACCATGGCCTATTTCATTCTGCAGAATTTCAAGCCGGGCTCATTATTCATTCATTATAACGGCGCTTTTCATTCTGATGATTACGACGGCATTAACTGGTATTTAAAAAGAAAGCGCCCCGACCTGGGCTATGGAACCATTACTACGGTATCGCAAAAAAATATTAAAGAACTGCTGGCCGAAAACAAAGGGAAGGCTGATTTTATCATTTGTGTGGATGAGGATATGACAAATACTTACTAACTCCCAAAGGACATTTAAAAAATATCTTTCTCTCTTAAAACATTTTTACCCGTCGCCCGTCTTCATCTGTACAGAAAGATGATGCAATGACGATAGCACTAGACATGACTTCCGAACGGAATAAAAATATTACCAATACAATCAAATCGGTAAGCAGCCGGCTGCTAGGTTTTATAAGGCAAAGGGTTGCCAGTACGGAAGATGCAGAAGATATCCTGCAGGATGTTTTTTACCAGTTCGCCGGTAATGCTGAACCCATAGAGCAAACCACCAGCTGGTTGTACAAGGTTGCACGTAATAAAATAATTGACAACTACCGTAAGCATAAACTTCCACTGGCCGATGATGTACTAAGTAGTTCGGAAACCGAGGAAGACAGTTTTGACTGGAGAGAAATGATGCTGCCTGCAGATTCAACACCGGAAACCGAATACCTGCGGAATATTTTTTGGGAAGAACTACAACAGGCGCTGGACGAATTGCCTCCGGCACAAAGAGATGTTTTTGTTCAAAATGAGATAGATGGCATTCCATTTAAAGATATTGCAGCACGAACGGGGGAAAGTGTGGCCACACTGATCAGCCGGAAACGCTATGCTGTACTGCATTTGAGGGACCGCTTACAGGTATTGAAGGATGAATTATTAAATTATTAAACACCAATTAAACAAATTACACGAATTCTTATAAGTGTCGTTCGTGTCTAAAAACAAATACAATGAAAAAGTTCTGGATCAAAAAAGGGATACTGATATTAATATTTGGCACCGCTGCAGTATTATTATTCGGTTATATAGTGATGCTTTTGTGGAATGGCATTTTGCCCGCTGTGGTTACCGGCGTAAAGACCATTAGTTTTTTACAGGCGCTGGGTATTTTGGTATTGAGTAAGATATTATTTGGCGGCTTTGGCAGCAGGGGCCGCTGGAGGGGCAGCCCGGCCTGGAAAGAGAAAATGAAACGCCGATTTGATAAAATGACGCCAGAAGAAAAAGAAAAATTCAAAGCCAAATGCAGGCACTGGGGTGAAGGTTGGGTAAATTTCGAAGAAAAAAAGGCTGAGGATATCACAGCACAATAAAAAGATATTGTATTCACTAAAACTGACCGGGATGGAAATTCTTGTATTTAAAACCAATCTTTCCGACAGCAAACGCATCGGGGACGTAGGATCTTACCTGGATGTCCATCCCGGCATTCACCAATGGAATGTGGATCTGCATGATTGCGATAATGTTTTACGGATCGTAAACCTGAATATAGACCCCGCAGAAGTGGAAGCAATAGTGAAAAATGCAGGTTATTATTGTAAAGAACTCCTCTAGTTACTATCTATAAACGGAAATGACTGGTATTCATCAGCCTGTTTTCTTATCAGTCGCCCACATGAGAAAACTCAGTTAATTTCAATTCCTGGTATTTTACCTTGCTGCAGTTAAATCGGCAGCTATGCAAACCGGATCAGCACAACAAACAGGTCAGTTAATCTTATTAAAGCGGGATTTCTCCGCTCCCTCAACAGTCCGCAAGCTGGCGTTGTTAAAGCAGCTCAATGGCAAAATGATTACAGATGCAGCACAGCTGAAGAAATATCATGAAGCGCTGCTCTTCATACTTGCTTATCCTGACAACAAGGAATTACATACGCTGGCACTTCAACAAATGCAGCAGTTGAAGATATCAACTGAAGATATATTCCATAATTACTCACCACGGAAACAAAGTCAGCTGAATGGTTCGGGCATCTATGCCAGTGAACTGGTATATGCTTTCAGTTACGAGATCGCAAGTTGGCTAAGCGCTACATTCGGCAGCAGTATAAGTTTACACAGCAGTAATGCCCAACCCGAACTGGTAAGCAGGATACTTTCACTATTTCTGCCGACCCTCGAGTACCAGGAAATTACACAAGGAAATTATAGCCTGCCAAAACGCATTGAAAGACTTACCGGTAAAAAGAACAGCAGTTTTGCCCTCCAATGGCTGCTGCAAACATTTCACAACAGCGAAATACCACCAACGGTGTGCAGCAGTTTGTATGAGCAATTGCAGGTGTATGTAAACTGGAAACTGGATCATCCTTTTTTAAACAGGACCTTTTTGCGTTCACTGCCTTTGAAAAGGATATGTTTCCAGAATTCAATGCCGGTATTAAAGGATCATCGCCATTATATCAGCAAAAAAATAAATGCTGCAGAAAAAATTTCTGCAGAAGAAAAAACAAAACTGCTTGACATTGCCCGTGCTGCACTGGCCCTGCATGGCCGTGAAACAGATCCCTTGACGTATAGTGATAGCAGTAATGTAGAATACTTTGACATGGGCCATGGAATTTCCATAGCGCTGTATACGATGTTGCCGCAAAACCGTTTCAGTATTGAATCCTATATAGGCTATATGGCTTTTGTTAACTCCGTGCCTGCGGCTTATGGAGGCGGGTGGATACTGGGGCACAGGTGCAAGATCGGCATCAGCATTTTCCCTGCGTTAAGGGGAGGAAATTCATCATTGCTTTTTGCTGCCATTCTCAGGTTGTATCATTCTCATTTTAATGCTAACCGGTTTGTGGTAAAGCCCTACCAGTTCGGAAAGAATAATTCTGACGGCCTGCACAGCGGTGCCTTCTGGTTTTATTACAAAATGGGATTCCGGCCGTCAGATGCAGCACTGCAAGAGCTTGCTGAAGAAGAAAATAAAAAGAGAACAACTCTTAAAGATTACAGGACGGACACTAAGGTACTCAGAGAATTTACCGCTGCACCCCTTGAGCTGCTACTGAACAATAATACCTCGCCAGGCTATGATGCAGCACACATCAGCAAAACTATTACCCGTAATATTGTGAAATATCATCAAAGCGATCGTAAGCAAGCCCTGAGCTATTACATGGGGCAAATGAAGAGATTGGTTGCCGGGTCGGGAAGAAAAATAACCGCATTGCAGCACCGGGTATTGGCCAGGCAGGTTTTATGGATGGCTATACTTTTTCCGAATAATAAAAAAGTGAGTGGGTGGACAAAAGCAGATAAAAAACAACTCATTCAGCTACTATTATCCAAATATGGGCCAGGTGAACGTGATTATATTCTACGACTTCAGAAGCATAAGAAACTTTGGAAAATCATAGACAGCAGTATTCAAATTTAAAAACACTCCACACTCCATGTTCTTGTAAATGTGTCGCCGGGTGCCAGTAAATTAATTCCTTCCTTATCGGCCAGCAGTTGATTGTGATCCACATGGTCGCCAATGCCGCACCAGGGTTCCAGGCAAACAAAAGGAGCGTCTTTTGAAGCCCAGATGCCAAAAAATCCGAAGCCATTGAAATAAAAATTCAGTCCGTGGTCATGTTTATTACATCCCAGGCTAATGCAGTTGATCTGTAATCCTTTAAGTACAATCGCATCTTCATAGAACAAGTCGTGCTGCAACACGAGCTTTCCGTTCTCTGTTGGTAACGCTTCTGTAACTGTGTCAATCAAACCATTTTTTATTTTCCACCGTTGCAACTGTTCGGCTTTATTGAATTCGAGAAAATGATCTTCATATGCAGTGCCTGCAGCTAATGGCACGGCAAAAGCAGGGTGTGCACCAACAGAGAATAAAAGCACATCATTGCCCGGGTTATTTACTTCATAAGTACAGGCCAACCAGTTGCTGTTAAGTTGATAGCGTAGTTTTAAAGTAAATGGGAAGGGATAAACTGCCAGGGTTTGTTCATCGTGATCAAGTGTAAACACAGCTTCTGTTGAACTGAGTTGTTCCGCAGCAAATTCTTTGTCACGTGCAAAACCATGACGGGGCAAGGTATACATCCTGTCCTTATAATAATAAGTATCATCTTTCAACCCGCCTACAACAGGAAACAATACCGGGCTGTACCTGCCCCAATACTTTGCATCGGCGCTCCACATATAATTCATGCCGGTACGGCTGTTTACCAGTTTTTGCAGTTCTGCTCCTTTGTTTGCAATAACAGCAGTAAGCTTTTCATTTTGCAGTGTGATCATGCAATAAATGTACAGCTAAATTAAAAAAATGCCCCGCAGCAATCTGCGGGGCCAGTTAAAAACAATAAACACCTATTTTTTAGCCGGGAAGTGTTGTATTTTTTCATCCAGCTCAACAATTTTTCCGTTCACTATCCTGCAATCATCAATTACGGCCAATGAATCCGTTTTTCCTTTTTTATCAGTCATAACCTGTTTGTACCACATGGTAACCCATTCGGTTTTCCCGTCTTTTGAAATTACTGATTCCCAGTCACCCATTGTTATCTTTATGTTGCTGTATTTGGCCCTGTCTGCGGTAAAGAATTTTGTCAGGCTGTCTTTACTGAATTTTGCCTGGAAATAATCAAACCGAACTTCAACACTATCACCAAATCCTGCCATACAGGCATTGATATCCCCGTTTTCAAAAGCCTTTAGTGAAGCCATAGCAGTAACTACATGTTTTTGGTCGCCCATCTGCCAGTTCTGGTATGGTTTTTCTAACTGGTAGGGATAATTCAGTTCTTCTGTAGTTGAAGCCGTTGCTTTATTAGTAGAATCAGCTGTACCTGCCGGAGCATCGGATTTGTTGTTGCAGCCAACGGCAAACAATACCACTACGGTGAAAAGAAATGTTTTTTTCATTTTTACATTTTTAAGATGATTAATAAAGTGGTTGCCAGGGAAGCAGTTGCTCGTAATAAAGATAAAAGATAGTTAGAAAGTTTAGAAAATGCAAGAGAATGAAATGAAATCTTACCTGAGACAACTTACCACACCAGGGATATTCTTTATCGTTTTTTTATGAACGGTCATTCAACTCCCGGCTGCTTTCTTACCTTCAAATAAAATTAACTGCCATGAAAAAGTTCTTCCTGCTGCTTATTATTGCTGCCTGCAGCTACCCCGCAGCTGCCCAGTTACTTAGCCTTCCCAACAGCGACGTAAATTATAAATGCAAGGCCGGCCGCAAGCTGGGTATAACAGATATTGATATTAGCTGGAATGCCCCCGGTGTAAAGGGTCGTGAGGGAAAGATCTGGGGCACTTCGGTAGCAAATTATGGCTTTGAAGTACTGGGTTTTGGCTCCAATGTGGCTTCGCCATGGCGTGCCGGCGCCGATGAGAATACCACCATATCCTTTTCAACTGATGTGACGATCAATGGGAAAAAACTGAATGCCGGCAAATATGGTTTCTTCATTGCCCTCTATGCCGATTCATGCATACTTATCTTCAGCAGCAATACTGCCGGGTGGGGAAGTTATTTTTATAACAGCAACTGGGACGTACTGAGGGTTGGTACAAAACAGCAAAAGGATATGAAAGAAAGCAAAGAAAGACTGGAATATACTTTTTCAAAACAAACCAACCGTTCGGTGGAGTTGGCACTGGAGTGGGAGCGCTGGCGTATTCCTTTTACCGTAGAAGTCGATCTGATAGCTACTACATTGCACAGCATACGTACACAACTCAGCGGGGCCATGGGTTTTGATCCCCCTAGTTTGGAAGCTGCTGCCAATTGGTGCCTGCAAAACAAAGTGAATTACGAAGAAGCTCTGGGTTGGATCAATACAGCTGTTGACCCTTCGCTGGGTGGGGTGAATAATTTTAGGGTAATATCTATAAAGGCTGGACTTTTACAGGCCCTAAACCGTAAAGACGAAGCAGATAAAATTATACAGGGTGCAATAGAAACTGCGAGTGTTGGCGAACTGCATACTTATGGCCGGCAACTTTTAGGCGAGAAGAAAGTGAAAGAAGCGCTGGCAGTGTTTGAAAAAAATTACCAGAAGAATAATGGTGCCTGGCCAACCACTGCCGGCCTCATGAGGGGTTATTCAGCCATGGGCGATCTGCCTAAAGCGCTGGAGTATGCAAAAAAGGCACTGGCACAAGCTCCCAACCCGGGGTCTAAAAAAGTAATTGAAGATGCAATAAAAACCTTGGAAAGCGGAAAACCTTTGTAATTACATATTTCTTTGGTTAATAGATGAACCAGGTTTTCATATATCTTTGTTTTTAAATAAAAAAATACTCACATGAAAACTTTATTTACGTTTCTGGCTCTTTTACTGGTTACGGCTGCATCCTTTGCACAAAACGGTAGCGATTATGATGAATTAATGAGCAAATCCCGCAGGGCCAGAACTACAAGTACGATACTTGTTGCAACAGGCCCTGTTATAGCTGCCGGCGGTATTGGCACTTTAATTTACGGATTGCTTCAAAATGAGATTGGAGACAATCGGGCTATTTATGATAATAACGGGTATTTTATTGGCTATGAAGATAAAAAATACACAACTGAAATCGTTGTTGGCGCAGCCGGTACTTTGGTTGGATTAGGTCTTGCATTAACCAGTATTCATTTCTCTAAAAAAGCAAGAGATCTGAAACGTGAAGCGAGGGGAATGAAATTAAAAAGCTCTATGGAGAATATTTTAATTCCGGGATTACAAAACGGGTTTGCAAATAATCGTGCCAGGCAGTTTAAAGTTTCGTTGATGATTCCTTTAAGCAGATAAAAAACAACATTTTTAAATGAACCGGGGCAGCTTGTTCCGGTTTTTTATTCCCAATTCATAAGCGGGTAATGCTTTATCAGTAGCAATCTCCGTTTGGGTTACATATTCCTCCTGTACTGGCCGCCTACTGAATACAGTGCATTGGTAATTTGTCCAAGGCTGCAGTATTTCACCGTTTCCATCAGTTCGGCAAAAAGATTCCCGTTATTTACAGCAACCTGCTGCAGGTTTTTGAGCATGGCTGCACTTTTATCTTCATGGCGTTTATGAAATGCCTGGAGTGTTTTTATCTGGAACTCTTTTTCTTCGGTAGTTGAACGAATAACCTCTGTGGGTAAAATAGTAGGACTGCCTTTTTTATTTAAGAAAGTATTTACACCAACAATTGGATATTCGCCGGTATGTTTTAAAGTTTCATAGTACAGGCTTTCTTCCTGTATTTTGTTACGCTGGTACATTCTTTCCATGGCACCCAATACGCCACCACGTTCTGTCAGCCTCTGGAACTCAGCCATCACAGCCTGTTCTACCAGGCCGGTCAGTTCTTCAATAAGGAATGAGCCCTGGTTAGGGTTTTCATTCTTAGCGGTTCCCAGTTCCCGGTTAATAATAAGCTGAATGGCCATTGCACGGCGAACACTTTCCTCTGTTGGCGTGGTAATGGCTTCATCGTATGCGTTAGTGTGTAAAGAATTACAATTATCATAGATCGCATACAATGCCTGCAATGTTGTTCTTATATCATTGAAGTCAATTTCCTGGGCATGCAAACTACGGCCACTGGTTTGAATATGATATTTTAATTTCTGGCTGCGATCATTGCCCTTGTATTTATTCTTCATGGCCTTTGCCCATATCCTTCTGGCCACACGACCTATTACACTATACTCAGGATCCATACCATTACTGAAAAAGAAAGAAAGGTTGGGTGCAAAATCATCGATCTTCATGCCGCGACTTAAATAATACTCCACGTAAGTGAATCCATTGGCAAGGGTAAATGCAAGTTGTGTTATAGGATTAGCCCCGGCTTCAGCTATATGATAACCGCTGATACTTACGCTGTAAAAATTCTGTACCCGGTTATTGATAAAATATTCCTGTACGTCGCCCATCAGTTTCAAAGCAAACTCGGTAGAAAAGATACAGGTGTTTTGTGCCTGGTCTTCTTTCAATATATCTGCCTGCACTGTTCCTCTTACGGTTGATAATGCTTTTGCTTTTATCTGCTCATATATATCTTTTGGTAAAACATCCTGTCCGCTTAAACCCAGCAACCTTAAACCTAATCCATCATTTCCTTCGGGAAGAGCGCCTTGTAAATTCCCTTTAGCAGGAACAATCTCTTTTCCATCAACACCAACGTATTTGGGAAGGCTGTCAATTTTGTATAAGCCTTCAATTTTTTTATTGACTTCTTCTTTCAGGTTATTATCAATGATATATTTTTCACACTGCTGGTCAATAGCAGCATTGATAAAAAATGCAAGCAGTATAGGAGCCGGCCCGTTGATGGTCATACTCACCGACGTCTTAGGATCGCAAAGGTCAAAACCGCTGTACAGTTTTTTGGCGTCATCAACCGTTGCAATACTTACACCGCTGTTCCCCACCTTTCCATAAATATCAGGGCGATGATCAGGGTCTTCTCCATATAATGTAACACTGTCAAATGCAGTACTGAGGCGCTTTGCAGGCTGGCCAAGACTTACATAGTGAAAACGCTTGTTGGTTCGTTCGGGCCCGCCTTCGCCGGCAAACATTCTTGTAGGATCCTCACCTTCTCTTTTTAATGGAAACACGCCTGCAGTAAATGGAAACTCTCCGGGTACATTTTCCTGGAGCAGCCATTTCAAAATATCTCCCCAGTCTTTATACTTTGGCAAGATGACTTTTGCAAGTGTGGTACCCGATAAACTCTTATAGGTAAGCGGTTGTTTTATTATTTTATCCCTTACTTTAAATTCGTAAAATTCTTTTTTGTAGCGATCAAATGTTTGTGGCCAGGACTGAATGAGTTTTTTACACTCGGGATGAAGTTGTTCTTCAAGTGAAGTTTTTATTTTACTTAACTCTTCCTTTACAACCGCCGACAGAGCTGAAGCCGCTGTCGGGGTTAATACTCCTTCCAGCTGGTAAAGTTTTGTTGCAAGGGTTGCTTGTTCTATAACCCAGGCATCATAAGAAGAAATGGTTTCAGCTATCTCTGCCAGGTATCTTACTCTTTTTGGAGGAATGATCGTTGACTGACTTACCGTGTCTTTTATATGGGCATGATGTTCCAGCTCTCCGTGAAATTTCACGCCACATTTACCTGCCACTTTCTCCATCAGCCTTTCAAACAGTTCATTTACACCTGCATCATTGAATTGTGCGGCAATGGTTCCAATGATTGGCAGTTCATCATCTTTTGCAGACCATAACTGGTGGTTGCGTTTGTATTGCTTACGAACATCATGCAGTGCATCCAAAGCGCCAGCCTTATCAAACTTATTTACACAAACTACATCGGCATAATCAAGCATGTTTATTTTTTCCAGCTGTGATGCCGCACCATACTCTGGTGTCATCACATACATACTCACATCCACATAATCTAAAATAGAAGCATCGCTTTGCCCCACGCCTGCACTTTCCAGGATGATAAAATCATATGTTGCAGCTTTGCAGACATCAATGGCTTCCTGCACGTATTCACTCAATGCTTTGTCGCTTTCCCTGGTAGCCAGGCTACGCATATAAGCACGGGGAGAAGATATAGAGTTCATTCTTATACGGTCGCCCAACAAAGCGCCGCCGGTTTTTTTCTTTGAAGGATCAACAGAAATAACGGCTATCGTTTTATCTGTATATGCATTTAAAAAGCGACGAACAATTTCATCGGTTACAGAGGACTTGCCTGCGCCGCCGGTTCCTGTAATTCCAAGCACGGGAACTGCCCCCCCACCCCCCAAGGGGGGAATTTGAGAGAGTTTTTTTATTTCTGAAAGTAATACAGAATTATCCTCCCCATTTTCTGACAACGTAATAGCCCTGGCAATTCTTCTAATGTCCTTTGCTTCATTTAAAGGCAATTTACCATTCCATTGAAGTGTTTCCGAAGCCCCTCCTTCGGAGGGGTTGGGGAGGCTGCATTGCTTTATCACATCTTCAATCATACCTTCCAGGCCCATTTTCCTCCCGTCATCGGGGCTGTAAATTTTTGTGATTCCATAATTATGTAATTCCTCTATCTCGGTTGGTAAAATGGTTCCACCCCCGCCGCCAAATATTTTTATATGACCGCAACCATTCTGGTCAAGCAGGTCTTTCATGTATTTAAAGAACTCCACATGGCCGCCCTGGTAACTGGTGATGGCAATACCTTGTACGTCTTCTTCGATGGCACATTCTACAATTTCGTGGACACTGCGGTTATGACCCAGGTGAATGATCTCGGCGCCCTTGCTCTGCATGATGCGGCGCATGATATTAATGGCAGCATCATGGCCATCAAATAAACTGGCTGCAGTAACAATACGTACTTTATTCTGAGGAGTGTAAGACATAAACGGCAGTTTTATCAGCCTCATCCAAAGTGGAGGGGCAATGCAATCTGGTGGTAAAATTACAAATTAAAGGCTGAAAAGAATAGCAGGCATGAGCCGGGCAAAAAACTTACGGTAAGGAAACACAGCACATGGCATATACATATATCAATTTCTGTGTTTACCATATCCTGGCCTGATTCAAAAACCACATTGAGTTCCTTCCATTATCTTGCGGAGATTGATCCAATACAAAAAAATTCACCTGCTTACGGGGCAGATGAATTTTGAAAAGCGGCAATCGTCGCTAAAAAGCCACTCTTTTATTTTAATGTCCTCATATAATTTACTACAGCCCAGATATCATTTGCTTCCGGTATTTTCTTTTTGAATGAAGGCATATCTTTCCTTCCTTCATAGGTTTTATAAAACAGCGCTCCATCGGTTTGTGCGTGAAAAGTTGGTTTAGTGAAATCGCCGCATTCGGTGTCCAATTGAGAGGCTTTTGGTCCGTCGCCTTTACCTTTTGTTCCATGGCATGATTTGCAATGAGTGGTATACAGGCTCTTTCCATTAGCAATGGATTCTGCATCGGCCTTTACCGGGTTAACCTTATTCTTGTACGCATCCGGAACAGGCCATGGTGTCTGGTTGGTTGATTTGGGAACAAAGGCAAGCATTGCAACTATAAATAAGCCCGCCAGTGGAATAAAAATTTTCTTTTTCATGTTTCCTGTTTTTACTGTTTAATGATATATTAAGTTAAGAATGGGTTGCTGTCGTATGCGGTTCTTCTTTCCGTAAACGAAACAATTCATAAATGATAACAATATAGTGCCCCCACACTGTACCTACTAAGATAATAAATGTGATGAGCATCCACAACGGTGGATGAGCGCTCCATAATGCCCTTGGCATATCCTGGAGTTTGTCGGAAACACTTACACCCCAGGGCTGCGCCAAAGCTGCTTCCAGGTTTCCGTAGTTTTCGTTTTCATCTATCCTGGCAAGCAATGTGATATTTCCTTTTGCATCGCCGGGCAGTTTGGCCGGTATCTCTATAATGGCTTCGCCAGATTCATCGGTTGTTCCTTCCCCGAGTTTTAAAGGATTGAATGAACGCTTCACAAAAACAGAAACTGTTGTATTTGCAGCAATACTATCGGGACCACCACTTAGATCAGTGAATTTTACCTTCACTTTAAATAATGAATCATCCTTAACCGGGCTTATCTCCAGCTTCCCCCTTTTTACAGTAACTTCTGCATCTGCGGCTTCTATTGACTTATTACCTGCATAAACCGCTTTAAAATGCAGTGAACCCTCTTTACCTGCCTCAACTGAGCCTGGCTTACAAGTAAATACTGCTTTCCCGTTCCTGTCAGTGATCAGGAAGCCAAGTTCTTTTTCTGTTGTATCGGTTATCAAAAGAAATTTCACCTTTAGCAACGGCAGCTTAATGAACGTTCCTTTAACCTTTGCTTTTATGGCTGCTTTGAGGTCAATACTTCCATCGGTCTTCTGAACAGTCAGTAGTTCAAATGATGGTGAAAGCATGGTTGGTGTTTCTTCTGCTTTTGCTTTTACACTGTCGGCCTGCGCATTTACCCTTACAGAAAATAACATTATAGTAACTAACACTACAGCTGTGAATGTATTGCCGAGTATTGTTTTATATATTGATATGGTGCATTTTTTTTTCATAGATCAGTTTTTATGCAGGAACAATTTCGGGTTCATGAATATGGTCTTGCGTTTTCACCAGTGACTTGTCCTTATCACCGAATTCAGATAT
This sequence comes from Ferruginibacter sp., assembly GCA_044222465.1. Taxonomy (GTDB): domain Bacteria; phylum Bacteroidota; class Bacteroidia; order Chitinophagales; family Chitinophagaceae; genus Ferruginibacter. The sequence continues at coordinate 3,171 of JBGANE010000014.1, read as the reverse complement.
TGGGATCACGGTAACGAATTTTGACATAAGAGTAAAGAACAAAAAGAAAGTAGCCACGCCGGCCAATGTGAGCGCCCATTCCACCCAGGTAGCAGAATACTTCACAAATTCCATCCTTGTATCCTGCATGGGTAATAATGGAGATTCAAGTGTAGGAACAATGATGAGATATCTTTTTACCCATAGCGCTATCACCATAAAGAAAGAAGCGATAGCGATAAGGTTTGGTGTTCTTGTTTTTGGAATCGCCACTATGAGTATCGGCAATAAGATACCGGCTACATTGGCGAACAGGAACCACCATCCGTATTCTTTTGGGTTGAATAATTTACTTATCACTTCATTCTCCCATTTTTCCGAAGCGAACCAGCCGGTGAGGTATTCGGAAAAAGTGAAGTACCCGTATGCTGCTCCCAGCACCATCATAATATAACCGAGATAGATGAAATGTTTATCGGTTAGATAACTGTTGAGTCCATACATTTTCCTGTACACCCACATGGCCATGATAAGCACCCCGGTTCCGGAGTAAATAGCTGCAAGTACGAAGTAGGGGCCGAATATGGTGCTATGCCAGCCCGGCCTCAATGTCATACCGAATATCCACGACAACACAGAGTGAACAATAATGGCCAGCGGAATGATCATGATAGCCATGAGATTGGTGGAAATTCGGATATGTCTTTTCTGGCTTGGAGTTCCCCGGTAGCCGATGGCAAGTATCTTATAGAATTTTTGTTTCCATTTTGGTATGTTGAGTTTGGCATCACGGTAAATGGCAAAGTCTTTTATCAATGCCAGGTACAGGAATATCACACTGCCGGTGAAATAAGTTCCTATGGCCAGTACATCCCAGGTAATGGGCGATTGTAATCGTGGATACAAGAAGAGATGATGAAGCCTGTCTAACCTTCCGATACATAATAATATAAATACCGGTCCGATGATGGTAGCGATCACGGTGATCATTTCGGCAATACGGATGATCGGTTTACGCCATTCTACTTTTAAAATGTGTAAAATACCCGAGATGACAGCGCCTGCATAACTGATACCGATAAAGAAAATAAAATTGGCAATGTACAAACCCCAAACCACGTTATCCCTCATGCCGGTGATCGCATGTCCCTTTGCAATTTGAAGATACAGGGCATAACCACCCAACAATATCCAGCACAGGAAAAAGGTCGTCCAGCCCCATGTTTTTTTACCAAAGCTTTCGATAACTGGTTTTTGTTTTTCGAAGATCTCTTTTTGATAAGTATTCAGATGCATAATGATCAGTATTAAATATTACCGGATATTTATTTCTTCACTTCATCTTGTTTCGGTTCCATAACATCCTTGAATCTTGCTTTTAATTTATCGGGCAGATTTTCATATCCTCTTTCCACCGGGAACTGCCTGTCTTTTGGCGGCAGGTAATACACCCGGGGTTTAGTGCCCAGGTCTTCCATGTAACGGTAAGCTGCCCGGTCTTTGATGAGTTGGCTGAAACTTACTGTTTCATCACCATTGGTAACTGTGTCTTCATTCTCATCACCAAAATAGAATACACCGTTGGGACATGCTTCTACACAAGGTGGCAACAAGCCTTCTCTTGTACGGTCGGGACAAAAATCACATTTCTCCACGGTACCGATCTTTGCAGGAAGATTTGTTTCGGGATTAGAGGCCAGGTTGCGGATATCCAATGGCATCTCGGGTTCATCCCAATTAAATACCCGGGTTGAATAAGGACAGGCTGCCATACAGAATTTACAACCAATGCATCTATCATTATCGATAAGCACCAATCCATCCTGTCTTTTATAAGTTGCATCCACCGGGCAAACTTTTACGCAAGGTGGATTATCGCAATGAAAACATTGTTTGGGGAACCAGTAAGGTGCCCCTTCCTCGCTATCCTTCATCAGTTTAACCGTAAGCCATTCTTTATCTTCGGGGCGATAGTGCCATTTCTGGCAGGCACTTATACATTTTCTTGCATTCTTGCAGCGTGACAGGTCAACTACCATCACGAATTTTTTTCCGGCGATACCTTGTCTTGCTTCAAGTTTTGAAACAATGGACATATGCTCCTGGAAATTCAGGTAAGCAGAATCTATTTCCACGATCTCTCCTTCGGGTGAAAGCAGTTTTACTTTTTGTTGAGCAACTACAGAATTCTTTGAAGAGCAGGAACAGTTCAGGCTTCCGCAGGCGGCAGTGGCTACGGTAGCCAATGCAACATTTTTTAAAAAGTCGCGGCGGTTATTATCATTCATATTCTCCTTTTGCATGGTTGGTCTTTTTGGTGAATCAACCTTTATTTTCCTTTGACGGGTTTTGCATCCAGTCATATATCTCTTTGTTTGAGGATCTCTGCTTTTTTGAAGCGGCATCCAGTACCGACTGGTCTATTTCCACAAGTTTACCATCGGCGGTAAGCATTTTTACTTTTCCCTTTTTTGCATTGGCAGAACCGAACAGGGATAAGAACCAGCGTCTTGATTTGAGTTCTGAATTGTTATCGTTTTCCATTGTATGTTGGTTTATGTTCTTACTCAGTTTTAAAAAAAGCAAATGCAATGTATTTCCCGTCTTTTTACGATTTCATGATTTCAGGCAAAGGGGCCTATGATTAAAATCATATAGAGCCAATCTTATTGTCATAAAAATGTCAGAGAGGCTATAATAAGTTTGATACCTGAACAAGAGAGATTTTACTGAACCAACTTTCAATACATAAACTGATTTTTTTATGAAAAAGATTTCACTGATCAAAGCGATCACAGCCTTCTTCTTGGTGTTGTTTGTTTCTGCATCTGTTATCCAGTGCAAAAAAGAGGGTGATATAATAAAAAACCTTGACAGGTCATTTAAGGGTTCGGCTGACAGTACTATATATGCATCCTTTTATGAAACCAATCCGGTAGTCACAGGCGACAACCCTGCAGACGTAAACGATATTATCAAATTCAGGGGTGTTCAAACCATATTGCACGAATACTGCGCCACATCCAACTGTCATGGTGGGTCCATAAGCCCCAGGTTCGACAGCTATACTGATGTGATGAAATATGTTACCCCGGGTAGCCCCGAAAGCAGTAAACTCTGGGAATTTCTTACCACCAACAACTTCGACAAAGCCATGCCGCCGGTAAACAGCAATCATGAGATGACCACTAC
>JBGANE010000013.1:0-55317 GCA_044222465.1 Ferruginibacter sp. | reverse complement strand
ATAAGAGAAGATGTCAGCCTGAGCTTGTCGAAGGCGGGTTGTATAAATTATACCGGTTTCGACAAGCTCAACCTGACAGTTCGTTGATAAACTAAGTTCAAAGCGATATTTAAAGTTATTTCAAATGCGCCATTAATAAATAATGACCCTGTTATTAAATTTTAAAAAATTGTCATGCACTTTCCAATTGTTATTAATATATTGGATTACTTTTAGTGTAACGATTGTTTAACTACCTAATCCTTCTAACATGAATTCTTCTATTTATTTAGCCGACCTGCACAAAGTTGGGATGAAAGATATTGAACAGGTAGGTGGCAAGAATGCTTCCCTGGGGGAGATGCTTCAGAACCTTACCCAGCTTGGTATACAGATACCCGGCGGATTTGTTGTAACCGTAGCAGCATACCGTGAATTTATCCGGTACAACAACCTGGATGAACAAATACACCGCATCATCAACGAGATCAAGCTGGATGATATTGAATCATTGCGGCGTGGTGGTTTACAGGCCAGGCAACTTTTAAAGAATGCGAAATTCCCTCGTGAATTAAGTGATGCCATCATTGAAAAATATTATGAACTGAGTAAATTATACGACCAGGAGATCACCGACGTGGCTGTTCGTTCATCGGCCACTGCCGAAGACCTGCCCGATGCTTCTTTTGCCGGCCAGCAGGAAACCTACCTCAATGTTCGTGGCCCAGCTCCATTGATGAATGCCGTTCGAAATTGCTTTGCTTCTATTTTTACTGACCGTGCCATCAGTTACCGCCAGAGTTTTGGTTATGATCATTTCAGTATCGGCCTTTCGGTTTGTATCCAGAAAATGGTGCGTAGTGATCTTGGCGCTTCGGGTGTTGCATTCTCCCTGGATACGGAAAGCGGTTTTAAAGATGTGGTAGTTATCAATGCATCTTTCGGTTTGGGAGAGATGATCGTTCAGGGTGCAGTATCGCCGGATGAATACATTGTTTTCAAACCTTCTCTTCAAAAAGGATTCAGCAGCATCATTGAAAAAAAGCTGGGTATCAAGGATAAGATGATGGTATATGGTGATAACCCCGATGAACGGGTACAGATCATCCATGTGGAGAAACCTTTGCAGGAACGTTATTGCCTGAAAGATGAACGCATCATTCAACTGGCGCAATGGGTTACAAAAATTGAAGAGTATTATAGTAAGCTGAAGGGTTACTGGTGCCCGATGGATGTGGAGTGGGCGCTTGACGGGCTGTCAAAAGAACTTTTCATTGTACAGGCAAGGCCCGAGACCATCCATTCGCAAAAAGATTTTTCAAAGATAACAGAATATGTGATGGAAGCCGGCGCACAGCGAAAAGCGCTGGTAAAAGGTATTGCTGTTGGCGATAAGATAGGTGCTGGTAAGGTTTCCATTTTGTTTTCGTTGGATAAAAGGGTTACAGAAGGTCACGAGTTCCAGGCAGGCGATGTGCTGGTAACCGATATGACCGACCCTGACTGGGAACCCATCATGAAAAAAGCTTCGGCCATTATTACCAATAAAGGAGGAAGGACCTGTCATGCAGCTATTGTGGCAAGAGAACTGGGTGTGCCTGCCATTGTTGGTTGCGGCAATGCTACAGATCTGTTAAGCACGGGACAATCAGTTACTGCTTCCTGCGGCGAAGGTGATGAAGGCGTGGTTTATGAAGGCGAAGTACCATTTAAGAAAGTTGAAACCGACCTGAACGACCTGCCCAAAGTTAAAACGCCAATAATGCTTAATGTAGCATCGCCTAACCTTGCTTTCAGGTTCTCTCATTTACCCAATGCAGGTGTGGGTTTGGCCAGGGAAGAATTCATCATCAATAATTTTATACAGGTCCACCCGCTGGCTTTGATGAAGCATAAAGAAATGAAAGATGCCGAGTTAAGCGCTACGATCAAAAAAATGATCCGTGGTTTTGAGAACGAAGAAGATTTTTTCATTCAAAAGCTGAGCTATGGTATTGCAAAAATTGCAGCGTCATTCTATCCTAATAAAGTTATTGTTCGTTTCAGCGATTTCAAGAGCAACGAATATTTTAATTTATTAGGCGGAAAATATTTTGAACCGCATGAAGAGAACCCAATGATCGGATGGCGTGGTGCCAGCAGGTATTACTCCGATAAATACAAAGAAGCTTTTGGTCTGGAGTGTAAAGCCATCAAAAGGGTAAGGGAAGAAATGGGATTGAGCAATGTAGTGGTGATGATACCTTTTTGCAGAACGGTAGATGAACTGCACAAAGTACATGAGGTGATGAAAGAGTATGGCCTCGAAAGAGGTAAGGCAGGACTGGAACTTTTCCTGATGGCAGAGATACCTTCCAATATCATCATGGCCGAAGAATTTGCCAAACATATTGATGGTTTCTCCATTGGCTCCAATGATCTTACGCAATTGACCCTGGGCCTCGACAGGGATTCGTCGCTGGTAGCACATTTATATGATGAAAGAAATCCTGCGGTAAAACAAATGCTACGGATGCTGATTGATACTGCCAAACGGATGAAAGTGAAAGTGGGTATCTGCGGACAGGGCCCGTCTGACTTCCCCGACTTTGCACAGTTCCTGGTTGAGTTGGGAATTGATAGTATCTCCGTAACACCCGATTCGGTGGTGAAGACTTACAAAGCGATTGCAGATGTGGAGAAAGGCATGAAATAGAGAAAGGTTTGTCACCCTGATAATTTCAATAAGTAAGAACCAAACGGAATAGGTTAGTCAAATATTTGGAAAGTATACTATTTGTTTTATATTTACATAACCTGACAAAACTTCCGGCTGCATGCTCTCTTTCAACTGCTTTTTACGTTCTTTGGCATGGTTAACTATTGGAATAGTTTTTGGACTAATTTCTTTGTTTCTTATCCTGTTTACTTCGGTTGTTTTTGGTAACCATAATAATGATCATAAAATTGCAGAACTGGCGAGTTCAGAGGCAATAGTTTTTCTTTCTCTAGCCTTGATGAGCGGTGCCGGTGCAGATTTCTTGTTGTCTGAAATTTCAACAACAAGCCACCGTATACTGGCAATGGTCTTTGTAGTTATATTATTGTTAATTGGAATCATTATTTTCAGTCCTAATAATAGCTTTGCTGCAAAGGAAACTGTTAAACTATGGATTGAATGGATTTATTGCATCTTTGGTAGTATTTATTGTGTGTCAATTAAGACAATAATTTTTTATCGTGAACGTCTTAATAATAGAAAATTAGAATCCTTAAAATGAGTTAGAAAAAATATGAGTAATCTACTAATTTTATTACTAGTAATCGCTGGAGTGATATTTCCAGTATTTATATACCTTTCTTTAAAGGAGTTTAAAAAGCTAAAAAGAGAGGATGAAAGCTATTTTCCTAAGAGTACAGTAATTGAGTATGATTCAATCTATGAGTTAAATAAAACTATTCTTTACGATAGTAAGAAGTCGTTCACACGAACTCGCAATAAAGCGTATAGACCTGTAACTTCACTACTTCAGGAAAATATTAAAGTTTACGAGGTGATTCAATAGTATGAACCTAGCAATGAAAAAAAAAGGAGCTCTCAAAAAGAGATTGGCGCAAGCAAAGTCTAGTGATATATACTATAGTCTCTCTAGGATTAATCTGAGAAAAAATTTTATTGAGCCCTCAAGTTCCCCTATTTACAACAACTTGCTTAATCTGAATTTTGGAATTGAGGTGGATGTGAACTTAATCACGGATACATCAGTAATTCAAATTATAGTTAAATATAGGTTTTCATCAGATAGAAGTGCCCTCTTAGATATGGAGGTTGAGAACGATTACAAAGTTCAAAATTTTGTCTCAATAGTTAAGCAAGGCAAAGTTACTAATCAGGAATTTTTAATATTTCTTGTTGAACTATCTATTGGACATGCTAGAGGTATCCAAGCCACCATTATAAAGGATACGCCAATAGAAAGCTATTATATTCCATACATAGAGGAAAGTAAAATACTGGAAAAAATAAACGCTCCAGTATTTCATCCATAGGTCAACTTAAATGCTTTCTCCTTTTCAGCAAAGTAATAAAGACTGCTTCTCAGATTTTCTAACTTTCTGTTTCAATTCAAGTATATTTTATTCGTTTGGGTAATGGCTCCGTTTACGGTATTTTTGCATCGCAATGAACAAACCCAAGCGATATTTAATTACTTCTGCACTTCCTTATGCCAATGGGCCCAAGCATATTGGCCACCTGGCAGGCGCTTACCTGCCTGCAGATATATATGTACGCTACCTGCGTGCAAAAAAAGAAGATGTGGTGTATGTATGTGGCAGCGATGAACATGGCGCCGCCATCACCATACAGGCCATGAAAGAAAATACTACACCTCGTGAGATCGTAGATAAATACCACGCCATGCTCAAAAGCAATATGGCCGACCTGGGTATATCTTTCGATATTTATCACCGCACATCCGAACCGATCCATCATGAAACGGCCCGGGAATTTTTTACAGCGCTGAATGATAGAGGTGAACTGGAAAAAAAAGAAAGCGAACAGTTTTATGATGAACAGGCTAAAACATTTTTAGCCGACCGTTATATCATTGGCACCTGCCCGGTTTGTGCTAATGAGAATGCGTATGGCGATCAATGCGAAAAATGTGGTACTTCTTTGAGTCCTGAACAATTAATTAATCCACGCAGTACATTAAGCGGCAACCCGCCAACAAAAAGAGCAACAACACATTGGTATCTCCCTTTAGACAAGCATGAAGATTTTTTGAAGGAATGGATATTGAAAGAACATAAAGACGACTGGAAGACAAATGTGGTTGGTCAGTGTAAGAGCTGGATCGACCAGGGATTACAACCAAGAGCTGTAACAAGAGATCTTGACTGGGGAGTGAAAGTTCCTTTAAAGGAAGCAGAAGGAAAAGTATTATACGTTTGGTTCGATGCCCCCATCGGGTATATCAGTGCCACCAGGCAATGGGCACTGGATAATAATAAAGACTGGAAGCCCTACTGGCAGGATAAGGATACCAAGCTGGTTCATTTCATCGGCAAGGATAATATTGTGTTTCACTGCATCATCTTCCCGGTGATGCTGAAGCTACACGGCAATGTATTACCCGATAATGTGCCCAGCAATGAATTTATGAACCTGGAAGGGGATAAGATGAGTACCAGTCGTGGATGGAGCATTGAGATGGATGACTATATCAATGATTTTGTAAAGAAGGAGAATGGTGGTGACATGCTGGTTGATGCACTACGCTATTACTTAACACAAATAGCTCCCGAAACAAAGGACAGTGAGTTCACCTGGAAAGGTTTCCAGGATGCAGTGAATAGCGAATTAGTGGCCATCTTTGGCAATTTTGTGAATAGGGCTTGGGTGTTAATGCACAAGCTTTGCAATGGTAAAGTGCCGAAGCTGCATAATGATATTCTGGATGCAAAGGATAAAGAACTATTCAGTGAAATTCAAAATTCAAAATTCAAAATTGAAAAGAATATTGAAGAATATAAATTCCGGGATGCCTTATTTGAAGTGATAGACCTGGCAAGAAAAGGAAACAAATACATGCAGGAGAAAGAGCCCTGGATCGTGGCAAAAAGCCTTGCCTCCCCAAGCCCCTCCGAAGGAGGGGCTTCAGACTCTGAGAAGAAAGGGAACCCTTACGATTATCAAACAGCTGACACAGTTGTTTATGGCTTGCTGAAAAAATTTGTTGAAGAACACAGATCGAACCCTACTGAAGCAGAAAATATTTTATGGCAGGTTGTAAGGGGTAAGAAGCTGGATAGCTTTAAATTCAGGCGACAACATATTATTGGTACTTACATAGCGGACTTTGTTTGCCTTTCTAAGAAACTTATAGTTGAAGTTGATGGTTTGATCCATGAGGTCCCGGAAAATAAATTAAGCGATATTGAAAGGACTGCTGAATTGAATAAGTTTGGATTTGAAGTTTTGCGCTTTACAAATGATGAAGTGATTAGTAATACTGATTATGTCTTAAACAGTATTCTGACTAAGCTAACTGAAAAAAAGCTAGCTCAGTCAGAGTCTAAGAACCTTCCTTTGGAGGGCAGGGAGGCACAAAAGCAAATTGACAACTGTCTGCACATTTGTTTGCAATTAACTGCGAACCTGGCTGTACTGATCAATCCTTTCTTACCATTTACTGCAAAAAAGATGTGTCATATGATGAAGGTGGTGGAAAAGATCCTCGACTGGGAAAATGCAGGCAAGCCAAAATTACTGAGTGAGGGATATTCTTTGAGGGCACCGGAATTACTATTTAGAAAAGTAGAAGATGACGAAGTAAAAGCGCAGTTGGAGAAATTAAAAATTAAAAGCGAAAAATTGAAAATGGAAAATAACACAAATGGTTCTGCAGCTAAAAATGCCGAACCGCAAACAACAGACCTCAAACCGGAAATTCAATTCGATGATTTTGCAAAGATCGACCTGAAAGTGGGCGCCATTCTATCTGCGGAAAAAGTAGAGAAGGCAGATAAATTATTGAAGCTTGAAGTAGACCTTGGTTTTGAAAAGAGAACTATAGTAAGCGGCATAGCCTTGCATTTTAAGCCGGAAGAGATCATAGGCAAACAGGTGGTGGTGGTAGCCAATCTGGCTCCACGTAAGATGAGGGGTATCGAAAGCCAGGGAATGATATTGATGGCAGAAGATAAGGCTGGCAAACTTCATTTTGTTAGCCCGGCCAGTGTGATTGATGCCGGAAGTGGGGTAAGTTAATAAAATAAGGAGTAAAAAAACTTGAATGCTGATCACCATATGGTCAGCATTTTTTGTATCTTAAAGTAGCTGAATGCTCTTTATTCACACCTGTAAAACTGCAATTATGAAAAACAAGAAATTATTAAGCATTTTTTTTATTGCATTCTCTCTCCCTGTATTTGCACAAGACGCCGACCTGTCATTAATACCATACCGCCAGGGAAATTTGTGGGGATATGCAGCCCCTGATAAAAAAATTGTCATTGCCCCTGCTTATGAAGAAGCTGAATTTTTTTCTGAAGGATATGCCGCAGTAAAAAAGGGAGGCAAATACGGGTATATCAATAAGGCAGGTAGAGTATTGATCCCATTCAGGTTTTTTGTGGCTAAGTCATTCCGCGTTGGATATTTTGCTAAAGGCGCAAAGATTGTAACGGCAGATGACTTGGATGATAATCAAAAAGCGATCCTGTTTGCCCCGGCCTCATTGCGTGCCGATGGATACGAAATATGTATAGATACAAAAGGAGAAACAATGAAAGGGTGCCCGGCCATTCCCGAAAACAGTGCGCCTGATATAAATAAAGCTTCAACCATTATTACCGAAAAAAATTATAGTACTGTTAAACAAAACGACATCTTTGATAAGATCGTTGACGATTATAAGATACCTGGTGTTGAAGACAATTATTACATCGCTGTGAAAGGAGCTAACTATGGTGTGTTCAATAATAAGTTCGAGATCATGGTACCCTTTGAATATTCGATGATAAAGAAATGGGAGATCAACAATTCAGTTTACCTGGAAGTGCAGAAGCCCGGGGGGAAAGGTTTGCTGACAGGAAACGGGGCTGCATCCATTGCTTCGGATAACAGTGTTTTCTCTGTGCTTAAGGCCATGGATGGTAAATATTATGTCATCGCAGGTAAGAACGGAAAAGTGGGTATCAGGGATGTAGCCAACAACGATGTGCTTCCACCGAACTATACGGATATTGTTTATGTGCCTGCAGGAGGTTTTGTTTTAACAGGAGATAATAACCTGAAAGGTTTCCGTTTTTTGAACGGCTATATGCTGGAACCCAAATATGCGTCTATAAAGCCCGTGAATGGAGGGGAATATGTAAGCATTACTTCGCAGGCCGGGAGGTCGGGATATATTAATAATAAAGGAGATGAATTTTTTGTGGACTAGTTATTTTACCTGCCTGCTGTTATAATGAGAACCTGCTTTTTGAATAAATGCTTTTACCTGAATGGCCAGTTCAGTTAAAACAGTTGATGCATTTTTGCCCAATAAAAGATTTTTCTTTAGCGCTTTGTCTGTTTTATAGTTGAACAGGTATTCCGCTTTATCAGTGATTACATTAAATCCCAACACATAAGCACTATCAGTCACCTGGTATACATAACTGTTTGGCTTGGAAAACACAAACTGTTTGATCGAACTGCTATCCAACAGGTTTCCACCATAAGAGATGATACTGTCTTTATAACCTGCAACAGCTAAAACAGTTCCCATGATATCGAACTGGCTCACGAGGCTATTATTTATTTTCTTTTCATTTACAGAAGGGTCATATATAATAATGGGTATCTTATAGCCTGAGAAGGCATTATATTCTCCTTTGACTCCCTGTGGAAACATCCAGTGGTCGGAACAGAAAATGAAAGTGGTATTTGCAAACCAGGCCTCTTGTTTAGCCGCAGCAAAAAATTGTTGCAGGCTATGATCATAATAGCTCATGCTTTTCATGGGCTCGGTATAATTGCCCGGGAATTTTACAGAATAAGAAGCCGGCAGATCATATGGGTAATGGGTGGAAACGTTATAATTGATCGCAAAAAAAGGTTGGGGAATTGCATTTATCTTCTTGTGCATAAAATCCAAAACATACTCATCCTGTAAACCCATGCTGTGTGCCGGCATGTTTTTGTAGTTTGGAATATCTTCTTTACTGTAATACTTGTCAATACCCAGCCAGTTCATACATTTTGCAAAACCAAAATTGTCATAGTTATCCCCGATACAGAAAAAAGAATTATAATTAATTTTTTTCAATGCTGAACCTACTGCAGTAACCGGCATATTTACAAACGATGAATGATAAACCGGTATATCGGAAAGTGTGGGAATGCCGGTGAGTATAGCCGTAATTCCCTTGTTCGATTCATGTGTATAACCAAAGGCATTGCTGAAAAAAGCGCTGTGCTGTAAAAGCGAATCCAAAAAAGGCATCCTTACTTTGAATTGGCTGGCAGAATCAAAAAAATCATACGGTACACTTTCCATGATGAAGAGCACAATATTCTTTTTTCCTGCAACGGTATTGCCGGTGTGCAGCATCTTTTTCAACGGAAAAATTGAATCACATACTTCAGGTGTGAAATATTGTTTTTGCTTTACCTCTTCCCCGCTTCTGAAAACTGAGTATACAAACGTATGAAAGGAGTTTTGAACAACAGGCAACTGGCTGCTTTTTATATCAAGCAGGGGGTAAGCTGGTAACAAAACTTTGCTGAAACTGTTTTTAAATATCAAAGCCAACCCAACGAATAAAAGAAGCATAGCTGTTACCAGGCTGCAATACCTGCCTTTGGAAAATGAATTAAAAAATCTTTTGTGCAGTATCCATACCAGGGCGATGGTTACAATTATTGCGGCAAAAAAGGAGAGTATAATGAATATGCTTTGGTGAAACAACTGCTGGAAAGGATGCTTCAGCACATACAGCAGGTCGGCATTGGCACGCTGAAAATGAAACCGGAAATAAAATATATCGGCCAGGTTAAGTAAAATGGCAGAGCTGTTCAATAAAACAAATGCAGGCACAATTACCCACGCTGATATCTTTGTTGACAATAACCTGCCTGCCTGTAAGAAGAGTAGTAAAAAAACATTGATGCCTGAAATGATGAGTATATCATACAGCAAAGACCATTTTATCAGCTTAATTTTACTGGTCTCAGCGTAAGCTGTTTCGGCACCGGTAAATAACAGGGAGTAGTTGTAGTTATAAAATACTATTTTTAGAACGGAATGTATTAACAGCAGGCTCACAAAAAACCATATAAAAGCTTTGTTATTTTGCCAAACAGCCTTACCGGAAAAAGATAAATAGTTACTTTTCATACAACCAAATGTTCATGTTGCTGAGGTGGATCTTTAAAAACAAATATAAGCTAATGGTTCTTATCGTTGGCCTGTACCTGTTTGCCGATGTGGCATCGCATAGAGGATTGACGAGAGTTTTATTTCCCAAAACATTTCCTGAATATAATATTGACAGCAGCACTCCGCAAAATAAAAACACACTCATCAATTCAAACAAAGAATGGGTGAAAGCAGTAAATACAAAAGAATTACTGGAGAAGATCAGGCCGGCGAGCAGTGGTATCGAATGTGATGTTTACTTTAACGATGAAAAACATGTTTTTGAAATTCATCATGACCCCGGAGTGGCAACAGGATTTACCTTAGATAAACTCCTGGAGGTGTATAGGAAAAAAGAATTGCAGACATCAATCTGGGTAGACTTTAAAAACCTGGACGATTCCAATGCTAAGCAGGCATTGACTGTATTAAGCGATCTGAGAAACAAATTCAAGCTTACAAATAAAATATTGGTAGAGTCAGGCAGAGCTGACCTGCTTGGCGCATTCAGCGACAGTGGTTTTTATACTTCTTATTATATCCCTCTTTTCAATCCCTACCTTATAAGTGAAGACGAAACAAAGCAATGGGTTGATCGTATCTCAGCTGTTATTAAGCGGTCAAAGATTAGCGCTATTTCGGGTTATTATTTTCAGTATCCGTTCCTCCATCAATATTTTCCCAACTATTCCATCCTCACCTGGGCAACTGATGAACCCTTAAGCCTGGTGAACTGGTTGTTCAGACAGAAAGTATCTTCTGCCAGAGAGGTATTTATCATTCTCTATCCTTAATACTGCGGTAATGGTTTTTATTTTCGGGGTAAGGCAGAATGTCTTAATTTCGATTTTATAAATAGTTGTTTAACTAACTAATATTAAATTGTGCTCACAGATTACACAGATTTGCACGGAGTGGAATTAAATGATTTGTCATACCAAATAAGGGGAGCAATTTATAAAGTGCATTCAACACTTGGTCCGGGTTTGTTTGAAAGTGTTTATGAAGCTGCTCTTATTTATGAATTAAAGCAATTAAATCTGGCAGTAGAATCCCAGGTTGGAATTCCGGTAATGTATAACGGAATACAACTTGAGTTAGGTTTTAGATTAGACATTTTAATAGAGAATACTGTAATTATTGAAGTCAAATCTGTCGAATCTTTATTAGATGTTCATAAGAAGCAATTGTTGACCTATTTAAAATTATCAGGTAAAAAACTTGGTATTTTAGTCAACTTTAATGTATCAACCTTAATAAACAAAGAAAGTTTAATCAGAATAATAAATTGATCTGTGTACATCTGAGCAATCAGTGAGAAAAAATAAAAATTATGTCGAAAAGAATAATAAAAAAGGTAGCTGTTTTAGGCAGTGGGGTAATGGGCAGCCGTATTGCCTGTCATTTTGCAGGCGTGGGTTTGCAGGTGCTTTTACTCGATATCATGCCCAAAGACCTGCCTACAGATGCGAAGAAAGCCGAAAGGAACAAAATTGTAAATGATGCATTGACAGCTGCGGTAAAGTCTAACCCGTCCCCGGTTTATACGCAGGATGTGATCAAAAAGATCACCACCGGCAACTTCACCGATAACATGAAAGATATTGCAGACTATGACTGGGTGATTGAGGTTGTGGTAGAGAGACTGGATATTAAACAATCTGTTTTTACCGAGGTAGAAAAATACCGCAAGCCGGGAACATTGATCACTTCCAATACATCGGGTATTCCCATCCATATGATGACGGAAGGAAGGAGCGATGATTTTAAAAAACATTTTTGTGGTACACACTTTTTTAATCCGCCAAGGTATTTAAGGTTGCTTGAGATAATCCCAACGCCACATACCGATCCGCAAGTTGTTGATTTTTTAATGCACTATGGGGACCTTACATTAGGTAAAACGACTGTGTTGTGTAAGGACACACCGGCATTCATTGCCAACCGGGTGGGTGTTTTTGGAATGATGGCCATTATGAATGCTATGGAAAAATTGCAGTTGTCGGTTGATGAAATTGATGCACTTACCGGCCCGGTTGTTGGCCGTCCAAAGTCTGCCACATTCCGTACTGCTGATGTGGTGGGCATTGATACACTTGTGAAAGTTGCCAAAGGCGTTGCAGATAATTGTCAGGATGATGAAGCCAAAGCAGTATTTGCTATACCATCATGGTTAAATAAAATGGTGGAGAATAACTGGCTAGGGGATAAGACCGGGCAGGGTTTTTTTAAAAAGACAAAATCTGCATCGGGTGAAAAAGAAATTCTTACCCTGAATTTGCAGACACTGGAATATGGGGCAAGGCAAAAACCAAAGTTTGCTACATTAGAAACGGCAAAGCCAATTGAAGATCTGAAAACAAGAATAAAAGCGTTATGTGCAGGTACGGATAAAGCAGGTGAATTCTATCGCCAGTTTCATTACAACCTGTTTTCTTATATATCACATCGCATTCCTGAAATAAGTGATGAACTGTATCGTGTTGATGATGGGATGATGGCAGGTTTTGGCTGGGAGATAGGCGCTTTTGAAAGCTGGGATGTATTGGGGGTTGCAAAAACCGTTGATGCCATGAAAGCCGCAGGGTATAAAGTGGCAGCCTGGGTTGATGAAATGATCGCAGGTGGTTCAACTTCATTTTATAAAGTGGAAAACGGGAAGAGGCAGTGTTATGATGTGGGCAGCAAGACTTATAAAATAATGCCGGGAGCAGATGCATTCATTGTCATGAGGAATTTTGAAAATGAAACGATTTGGAAAAATTCGGCATGCAGAACTTATCACCTGGGTAACGATGTGTTAGGGTTGGAGTGGTATACTAAAATGGGCAGTATCGGTGGTGAAGTACTTGAAGGGGTTCAAAGGTCAATTGCACTGGCAGAAGATAAATACAAGGGATTGGTCATTGCTAATGATGGCGCTAATTTCAGCGCAGGAGCGAATGTTGCTATGATATTTATGATGGCCATTGAACAGGATTATGATGAAATTGATATGGCCATCCGCCAGTTTCAAAATACGATGATGAGGGTAAGGTATTCCGGCATTCCTGTTGTGCTTGCTCCACATGGCCTGGCCTTGGGTGGTGGTTGCGAAATGAGTTTGCATGCAGACAGGGTTATTCCTGCCGCCGAAACATATACAGGCCTGGTGGAAGTGGGTATTGGCGTTATTCCTGGTGGAGGCGGAACAAAAGAGTTTGTGTTGAGAGCAGCCGATGAAGTACATAGCGGTGAACCGGATACCATTCCACTTCAAAACCGGTTCTTAACTATTGCAACTGCGAAAGTGGCTACATCTGCACATGAAGCATTTGACCTGGGTATTTACAGGAAAGGAAAAGATGCAGTAAGTATGAATTTAGGAAGAAGAATTGCAGAAGCAAAGCAGGCTGTAATTGAAATGTATGATGACGGATATGTAATGCCTGTACAGCGCAGCGATATCAAAGTGCTTGGCCGGTCTATGCTGGGCGCCATGCATGCCGGCATCAATGGCATGTGGCGGGGCAACTATGCAACCGACCATGATGTTACCGTAGCTAAAAAATTAGCGTATGTTATGTGTGGAGGTGACCTGAGCGAACCTACTCTTGTGAGCGAACAGTATTTACTCGATCTGGAGAGAGAAGCATTCTTAAGTTTGACAGGAGAAAAGAAAACCCTGGAAAGGATACAGTCTATATTAAAAAGCGGTAAGCCATTGAGGAATTAATGCCTGGCCCGACAATTAATTTATAAAATGGGAGAAGCTGAACTTCGGCCGGATAAAAACGTACTCATCATTCATGCTATGCTTATTTTTTATGGCGACGCCTCTAATGACAGCCTGAGTTTTCAGATCGCAAAGGACATAGAAGACCATTGGAACGAAGCCGGAGGAACTGTACGAATAAAAAAAAGGCAATATAATGTATGGTTCAGCATAAAAGGGGTTTGCAACAAGTCCCTCACTCCACCTCAAGTGTATGAGAACACCGACCCACGCAATAATTATTTCCGCATTGAAGAATATGCACATGGTAATATTTCATTTGTTGATGCCATTAATTCCAATACCGGCTATTTTAAACTGGAAAACCTGTTGAATAACTCCACCACTGCAGCTCATGAATTCGGGCATACCATTGGTCTTGACCATCCGCATTACCTTGATATAAGAGGAAAAGGAACGCCCGGCATCATGTATCCAAGGGGTACATTGGTTGATCCGCAATACCAATACTATCCTGATGTTGCTCCAGGAGAAAAAGGCGGAACACTCAATCCTTTCACAAGAAAAGTGCTGCAAGCAGATATAGATGACCTTCGCCTTGACAGGCTTGATTTTACTGAACATGGGTTTGCTGTATTGGGCGATTTTACTTCTGTATGGCACGAAAAACATTTGCCCTGATATTCCTTATCAAATTTCATTTATCTTCATGCCCGATTATTGTTTAGCCATGTCAGTACTCAGCATTGATAACCTCACCAAAAATTACCGGTCAATCAAAGCATTGGATAATGTAAGCTTTGCTGTTCCACCAAAAACTGTATTTGGTATTCTTGGGCCAAATGGAAGTGGTAAAACAACCTTATTGGGCATTGTGATGGATATTTTGAAACCATCAAACGGTAGTTACAACTGGGGAGGCGAACAAAGTACCAATGAAATGCGTAAGAAGATCGGTACTTTACTGGAAACTCCTAATTTTTATCATTACCTCAGCGGCGAGGACAATTTAAAGATAGCAGCAAAGATCAAAGGCAGGGGAGAAGACGATATTCCAAAAGTATTGCAAATGGTTAACCTCTATGAACGCCGCAGATCAAAATTCAATACTTACTCACTGGGTATGAAACAGAGGCTGGCTATAGCTTCTACTTTATTAGGTAACCCCGATATTTTAGTCTTTGATGAACCAACGAATGGGTTAGATCCTGCGGGTATTGCTGAAATAAGAGAATTGATAAAAGACCTCAACCGCCAGGGCAAGACAATTATTATGGCAAGCCATATTTTGGATGAGGTTGAAAAAGTTTGTACTCATGTAGCTATTATTCAAAAGGGGGTTTTAAAAACAGTAGGCTCTGTTAACGATGTATTGAATACTTCGGGAACGCATTCGTTGAATACCGTACTGATAGAATTAAGCGCTGCAGACAATGCTCAGCTGAAAAATATTTTACAACAAATGAACGGCCTGGAAAGTATTGTTGATACGGAAAGCGGTATTGAGATCGTTTGCCCTGAAAATATCAGCGCTGAACGGGTAAATAAATATTGTTTTGAAAAAGGAATAGTGCTTAATAAACTTAATGTGAAAAGAAAATCACTTGAAACAAGATTTTTGGAGATCACCGGTAAACAAAGTGACAGGTAAAATAATGACTGCATAAAAACGAAACATGTTTGACCTTTTTAAAATAGAGTGGCTTAAGATAAGAACGTACAGGACGTTCTGGGTTCTGTTTGCCGGGTTTGTATTGTTTTTTCCGGCAGGATTCTACCTCATGGCTTATAAGTTCATGGAAAGGATGGCCAATGCCAGAACTGTTGAGGAGAATGTATTGAAAGCCCTGCTGGATGCCCCGTTTGTGTTTCCAAAAGTATGGCACGCATCGGCCTGGATGGGTGGCCTTTTCTTTGTACTGATAGGTATGTTATTCATATTGCTCATTACTAATGAAGTTCAATACCGCACCCATCGCCAGAATATTATTGACGGATGGAGCAGGATGGATTTTTTAAAAGCAAAATTTTCCCTCCTGGTATTTTTTGTGATGGTAAGTACAATACTGGTTTTTATTATGGGGTTGATTGTAGGCTATTCTTTCTCCACATCAACTGCAAAAATGTTTGAAGGTGTTCATTTTGTAGGTTACTTCGCTTTGATGGCAACAGTTTACCTGATGCTGGCATTTTTGGTTGCTATCCTGATAAAGCGTACAGGTTTGTCCATTATCATCTATTTTGCCATTGTATGTATTGTTGATAATGTGCTCTGGCTGGTCTTTACTTTAAAAGAGAGTCAACTTGGTTATTACATGCCATTGGAAGTGGTGGATTCCCTGGCAGTAAATCCTTTTAAACCAAAAATAATGGAGAAAAGAACGGTGGCGGATTATACATTGATCATAGCAGCACTGGCCTATATAACTGCTTACATATATGTCATCGTTAGTTATTTTCGCAAGGCAGATCTGAAAACCTGATGATTATTTTCCGCAAGATCCTTCAGGGCCGTTTCAATATCATTATGTCTGAAGGCAAAGCCGGTATCCAGTATTTTTTTACAGCTTACAGTTGCACTCTTCAGTACTTCAATGCTTCTTTGCCCCAGCATGATCTGCAGAACAAATGCAGGCACATGAAAAGGAATGAAAAATTTTCCCCTCATAACTTTGGCCAAAGTAAGTGTGAGTATTTTGTTTGAAACAGGTTGTGGGGCAACAGCATTATAACTTCCTTGCAGGTCTTCATTTTCTATTGCATACATAAACAACCGACACAAGTCATCAATATGTATCCAGCTTACTATCTGCTTTCCATCGGCCAAAATAGCTGCTATACCAAATCGGATCGGTTTTTTAAATTCCGAAAGTGCTCCGCCTTCATTACTGAGAACTATCCCTGTCCTTAATTTCACCAACCTTTTTCCAAGTGCTACAACAGGCTCAATACTTTCTTCCCATAACCGGCATGTTTCACCAAGAAAATGTCCATCAGCCGGATGGGATTCAGAAAATGGTACTACGGGTTCTTTATCTGGCCCATACCAGCCAATGGCGCTGGCGCTGATAACTGATTTAACGGAATTGTTGTTATTTTTTAAGGTATCAATGATCAGCCGGCTGCTTTCTGTACGGCTTGCCACAATTTCTTTTTTGTATTTATCTGTCCAGCTTTTTTCCACTACTCCTGCCCCGGCTAAATGAACAATATGATCTGCCTGTTGCAGGGCTTTAATATCTATCTGTTGTTTTTTTACATCCCAGTTTGCATAACGGATACCATCACTGGGCTGTTTTCTACCTGTGTCTCTTGTTAAAATAATTACCTGGTGCCCCTTTTGCAGCAGGGCTTTCGTAAGTGCAGTACCGATCAAACCGGTTCCGCCTGTGATCAAAACTGTGGCCATTATATAAAAAATACGATCAGTTATGTAAAACTAAATATCTCTACATCTTGTTCAGTGTAATTTACTGCTATTGGGTTTTAAATCGTAATTTTAAAGTCAAAGATTTACCTGCATGAACCGTTTTTGTTATATCCTTTTTGTTTTGCTCTTTGTGCCGGTCATGCTTTATGCACAATCCATAAAATTTTCTGATTATGACCGGGAAGATACCCGTGATATGAATTTTGAAATAATCGGGAAACTAAACAACACTATTCTGGTGTATAAGAATATCAGGTATAACCATAAGATCAGCATTTATGACAATGAGATGAATACGCTGGGAACGGTAAAGCTTGATTTTGTGCCAGACCGTACTTTCAATATGGACTTTGTGGTTTACCCCGACTTTTTTTATATGATCTATCAATACCAGAAAGCCAGGATACTGCATTGTATGGTAGTAAAGATGGATGCCAATGCAAAAATGATCAATGAACCTGTTGAAGTGGATACAACACAGATACCTGTAATGGCTGATAACAAAATATACTCTACCATCTTTAGTGAAGACAGGCAGAAGATAATGATATTTAAGATACAGACTCGCTACCAGAAATTTAATATGACAACCCTGCTCTATGATAACCAGTTTAACCTCATAAGTAAGAACAGGCATGTAACCGATTACAATGAGCGAAAAGAGAATTTTGGGAATTTTTTACTGGCTAATGATGGCGGGCTTGCTTTTACTTATGATAAACAGTCGGGTTACCGGGATAACAGTAATGCGTTAAGCCTGGTGACCAAAGGGCCTACGCAAAATATATTCACCTACCAGGATATTGATCTTGGAGAAAGATATATTGATGAACCGAAACTTAAAATAGATAACCTAAACAAGAGGTATATCATCAATGCATTTTATTTCAAGAAGAACAGGGGTAGTATTGAAGGGTTGTTTACTTATGTGTGGGATAAAGAGAAAGCTAAAGCTCCTGTGTCGGAATTTACTGAGTTGTATGATTCATTGCGTGCCGAGGCAAAACGGGATGGGTCTTTACGTTTTGCTTTCGATAATTTCTTTATCCGCCAGGTAGTAGTAAAAAAAGACGGCGGTTTTATTCTTGCAGCAGAAGATTTTACCAAAGATACACGTGGTGGTAATACCCCATGGAACCGCTACGACTATCTCTACAACCGGTACTCCTCATCTTCTGGCTATTATTATGACCCCTACTCCGGTTATTACAGACCTTACGGCGGTTTTAATAACCAGGGTATCACTACTTACTATTATGAGAACATTGTAGTGTTTAGCATCAATAAAGATGGAAAAACGGAATGGAGCAAAGTAATTCAAAAGGAGCAGTTTGATGATAATGATGATAATTTTATGTCTTTCTCAACCGTGACATCGAGTGGCGAAATACATTTTTTATTTAACAGCGACAGAAAATACCAGGTCATCTCCGATCAAAGCATTGCACCGGATGGAACTATTAAACGCAACCCTACACTAAAAAGTCCTCAGCGGGGTTATGAATTTATGCCCAAGCACAGTAAACAGGTTGGATCACGCCAGCTCATCGTTCCCTGTGCATACCGTAATAATGTATGTTTTGCCAGGATCGATTTTTAGAACGGGCATTACCACCGGCATAAAAATTCTTTTCAATAATCTCTTATTATTCGTCAACTTCGCAAGGTTAATTTGTAATTCATCATTTATAATTCACCATTGCAGTGACCGGTATTTTCAGATCCAATAGATCATATAATAACTTCCTGCTTTTATTATATGGAGTATTTTTAAAATTGCCTATGTTCCTGCATCCCAAAATTCCTCAACCGCAACAAATAGACGGGTTCTTATATAAGGCATTACTAAAATGGCTGGAACCTGTTGGAAAGGGGCTGCCCGTAATTTATCCCATCATCGCATTTTTTTTATTGTATACCCAGGCTGTTCATTTTAATAAAGTTGTGAATGACCAGCGTATCATGCAGCGACCGCATTATCTTACCGGTATGAGCTACCTGCTCATTTCCTCGCTTTTTACCGAATGGAATGTATTGTCTTCGCCGCTTATCATTAATAGCCTGCTCATCTGGGTTTGGGCAAAAATGAGTGGACTGTATAGTAATCCGAATCCAAAATCTGCCTTGTTCAATATTGGCATTGCCATTGGAGTCGCAACGTTTTTTTATTTTCCATCCCTGGCTTTTGCAGCACTTATCATTTTCGGCCTTGCCCTTACCAGGCCATTTAAACTGGCAGAATGGATGATTGCCCTTTTTGGGATCATCACTCCTTATTATTTTTTACTCGCCATAGTATTTTTAACCGATAAATGGAAAGGTTACCACTTCCCCGGCTTTGCTGTTACTTACCCTGTGTTTAATCAAACCAATTGGGCTTACGCAGCCATTCTCATAGTGTTGTTTACATCCATTATTGGTATTTTTTTCATACAACAAAACTTCCGGCGTCAACTGATACAGGCCCGTAAAAGCTGGAACCTTATTTTTTTATACCTGATGGTGGCGCTCTTTGTACCTTTTGTTAATGCTACCCATACATTTGATTACTGGATATTGTGCGCTGTTCCGGTGTCCGCTTTTTCTGGTGCAGCTTTCCTGTATCCATCCAAGAACTGGTTTCCACTGCTTTTGCATTGGCTGATGGTTGGATTTGTTATTGCGCTCAACTACTTCGTAAAATAATTGAAGCGGTAATTGTACATTTGCATTGCAAAATGCAACGATCAACATAATCAACTTTTACACATGAAATTTGGCGTAGTGGTTTTCCCGGGCAGCAATTGCGACAGGGATATGATGGAAGCCCTTAAAAATGACCTGAAACAGGAAGTTATCCAGCTCTGGCATAAGGATAAAGACATCAGCATGTTCAACACAGATGATTGCATTGTTTTGCCCGGGGGGTTCAGTTACGGTGACTACCTGCGTTGCGGAGCTATTGCCAGGTTTAGCCCCATGATGCAAAGTGTAATTGAATTTGCAAATAAAGGAGGTAAGGTTTTGGGTGTTTGTAATGGTTTCCAGATATTATGTGAAAGTGGTTTATTACCCGGAGTTCTTTTGCGCAACAGCCACCAGCAGTTTGTTTGCAAAAATATTTTTATGAAAGAAGCTGCAGCAGAAGGGGGGAAGGCTCTTCAAATTCCGGTTGCACATGGCGAAGGGCGTTTTTTTGCCAATGATAAAACAATGGAGGATCTGGAAATGCACCGGCAAATTATTTACCGGTATTGTGATGAAAAGGGGAATGTAAATGCAACAGCGAACCCCAACGGCGCCATTCATAATATTGCCGGAATATGTAATAAGCAAAGAAATGTATTTGGCATGATGCCTCATCCTGAAAGAGCCTGCAGCGTTGCGTTGGGAAATGAAGACGGAAGGAGCGTATTTAATCATCTCTTTGGAATAAATTAACAATAATTGGGGTTAACAGGTCGTTAAGCCGACATCTGTTGTATATATGATTTCGTAATTTTGAATATGAAAAAATTATACATGAAAAAGATAATGTTGGGTTTGTTTTTAATGATGTTTGCTGTTGCTGTTGAGGCACAGATAAATAATCCTGTTCTATGGAGCTATTCTGCAAAGAAGATATCCGACAAAGTTTATGAGATTCATTTGACTGCCACGATCACTGATAACTGGCACATGTATTCCCAGGAGGACAAGGATGCACCAGCGCCAACAACCATAACTTTTACTGCCAATCCGCTGATTACTTTAGATGGTAAAGCAAAAGAGGTGGGTAAAATGGAGAAGTCCTTTGATAAGAATTTCAATATGGATTTGAAGTATTACGCCAGGAAAGTTGACTTTGTTCAGAAAGTAAAATTAAAATCACCGGTAGCTACGGCGGTTAAGGGCACTGTCACTTATACGGTATGTAACGACAGGTTATGCCTGCCTCCGAAGAATGTTCCGTTTACAATTAATGTAGGCGGGAAATAAGACCGCTTCCACATTCCCGATCACTATGCCGGTTTTTTTTAACAGAGAAGTATGTACTTAAAGAGATTCATTTTTTTAGTAGTTGCCGTTTTATCTTTTTCATTCACCTCGGTGTATGCACAGGATTCATCCGTAGTTCAATGGGTAGCATCCGGAAAAAAAAATGTAGATAAGCAGTATGAAATTAGCCTGAAAGGCACCATCAAACAAGGTTGGCATATATATGCAAAGACCAACGCAACAGCAGGTTTTGAGGGGCTGAAAATATATTTCTTTGATTCAACTATAACCACAGAAGGTAATCCGCAAATAACCGGCGCAACAAGAACCATCACCGATAAGATCTTCGATAACGTTCAAACAGAGATTACAGAAGGAAGTGTTGAAATTGTACAGAATATAAAACTTCCGGGGATAGTGCCATCAAACCTTAAAGCGAAGTTGCTATACAATACGGCAAACAAAGACGCCTATTTTGTTCCTGAGGAGATGAGTATCGAGATCAGGATGGAGGGAGGAATAGACATGTCCTCTTACAACAGGATATTGATACCAGCAATTGATTTGAAGAACCCGGTGAATGCATGTGGAGGAACAGGAATAAGCGTAGAGGAATCGGCTTCAAATGGGCTGCTGACCATTTTCTTGCTTGGTTTCCTGGGAGGGTTGCTTGCATTGATCACTCCTTGTGTTTTTCCCATGATCCCCTTAACGGTTTCATTCTTTACTAAAAAAGCAGTTACTAAAAAGAGCGGCATTTTTAATGCTATGCTCTATGGTCTTTTTATTTTCCTCATCTATATTTTATTAAGTGTTCCCTTTTATTTTATTGATAGCGCAAGTCCCGAGATATTGAACTCTATATCAACCAACCCCTGGTTGAATGTTATCTTTTTTGCCATCTTTATATTCTTTGCATTCTCGTTTTTTGGTTTTTATGACATAACACTACCTTCATCGTTTTCGGGTAAAGCCGATGCCAAAGCAGGCACAGGAAATGTTATTGGAATATTTTTCATGGCCCTTACTTTAGCAATTGTTTCTTTCTCCTGTACCGGGCCTATCCTTGGTTCATTACTGGTTGGTTCATTAACCGGCGGAGCTGTTCAGTTAACGGCTGGTATGGGTGGCTTCGGCCTTGCATTGGCTCTGCCCTTTGCCTTATTTGCTTTATTCCCCAATTGGTTGAATTCACTACCCAAATCAGGTGGTTGGCTGAACACAGTAAAAGTAGTGCTGGGTTTTATTGAAGTGGCACTGGCCATTAAGTTTTTATCGAATGCTGACCTGGTAAAGCACTGGGGTTTGTTAAAGAGAGAAATATTTATCGGTATCTGGATATTAACCGGAGCTGGAATAACATTATACCTGCTTGGTAAAATGAAATTTCCACATGACGGGCCAATAAAAAAACTAAGTAAGGCAAGAATTATTTTGACAATTATTTTTGGAGCTTTTACGCTGTATCTAATTCCGGGCTTAACCAATACAAAATGGGCGAATCTCACTTTAATAAGCGGTTTTCCGCCGCCACTATGTTACAGTGTTTACCAAAACCCGGTAAACTGCAAAAATTTTGAACCGTTAAAAGATTATGAATTGGCTTTGCAAAGAGCAAAAGTTGAAAATAAACCCATTTTAATTGATTTTACAGGATACGCATGTGTTAATTGCAGGCGTATGGAGGAAAATGTTTGGACAGATCCTGAAATAAAGGCACTGATGAGCGAAAAATTTATACTGGTTTCGCTTTATGTAGATGACAAGAAAAAACTCCCCGCAGCACAACAGTTTACTTACAAAACCAAAGAAGGGATTAATAAAGAAATTATCACAGTAGGAGATAAATGGGCAACATTTGAAACAGAGAATTTCAAAAATAATGCCCAACCACTCTACG
The DNA here is from genome assembly GCA_044222465.1 of Ferruginibacter sp. GTDB lineage: Bacteria > Bacteroidota > Bacteroidia > Chitinophagales > Chitinophagaceae > Ferruginibacter. The sequence continues at coordinate 32,446 of JBGANE010000013.1, read as the reverse complement.
CTATTTTAAATTCTGGTGAAGTATTGCTTAACAACCCGGTTGGATATACACCTAGTATCAAGGAATATAAAGACTGGTTAAAATGCGGTCTGCAGGCATTTGAAAAGACTAAGAAATAGTAAAAGCCTCCGGAATTCCGGAGGCTTTTAGTTTGTGTTTGGGAGCTACAAAACTCCCTCTCCCTAAGGAAAGGGTTAGGATGCGTTTATAATGCAATTTGTTTTTCGGTCATCAGTTTGCGAAGGTTAATTAAACCATACCGCATACGTCCCAGGGCTGTATTAATACTGCATTGAGTTAAGTCGGCAATTTCTTTAAAACTTAAATCAGCGTAGTGACGTAAAATAATTACTTCTCTCTGGTCTTCAGGAAGCATATCCACCATTTTTCTCACCCTGTCATGGCTTTGGCCATTCATCATTTTATGGTCGGCACCGGGTTCTGAGAAATTAAGCACTTCAAAAATGTCACGGTCCTCACTGGTTTTAATAGTAGGGGTGCGCTTTACTTTTCTGAAATGGTCAACACACATGTTGTGGGCAATACGCATAGCCCATGGCAGAAATTTTCCTTCATCAGTATAGCGGCCACCCTTTAAAGTGTCGATGATACGGATAAAAACATCCTGGAAAATGTCTTCTGAGAGGTACTTGTCTTTAACCAATAAATAAATAGAGGTGTAAATCTTGTCCTTATAACGCAAAATGATGGTTGCAAGGGCATTGGCATCTCCTTCCATGTACAAATGGATGAGTTGCTGGTCGGTAAGGTTGTTAAGGCATTTCATAAACTTCTACAGTTTTAGATTGTTAGGACTTTGATAACAGTACCAAAAAAGTGAGAAAAAATCGTAGAAGTCTTTTAGATAGGCTCTATCGGTTTTTCATTTTTTTGGATATTGGACTGTAAAAATATAAGATGCATTTTGATTTAGTATGAGTAAAAACACTCAATTTTTCATACTCATCAACCTGGTAAAAATACTAAATGAGGAATTACAGTAAATATGTAAACCCTTCTTTAAGAAAAGTTTCACATATGTAAATAAGCACAATTAATGTAAGTATTTTTGGTGATGGCTACTGTAAAAGCAAAGCATAAGGAAAGCGCCGTATCTGCACAGGCAGGCATTTATATCAAAGGGGCAAGGGTTCATAATTTGAAGAATATAGATGTTACAATTCCCCGTAATAAATTAATAGTAGTTACCGGTGTATCTGGTTCGGGGAAATCATCCCTGACCATTGACACCCTTTTTGCCGAAGGGCAACGTCGCTATGCAGAAAGTCTTAGCGCCTACGCCCGGCAGTTCATGCAACGCATGAATAAGCCAGATGTGGATTATATAAAAGGCTTATGTCCGGCTATTGCCATTGAACAAAAGGTGATCACCCGTACACCCCGGAGTACTGTGGGCAGCATGACTGAAATTTATGACTACCTCCGGCTGCTATTTGCCAGGGCTGGTAAAACCATTTCTCCTATCAGTGGTAAAGAAGTTAAAAAAGATGATGTTGCAGATGTGATCACGACAATCGAGAACCTGGATGCCGGTGATAAAGTACTCCTGTTAGTTCCATTTAAGCAGCATGCCAAAAGAAATGTAAAGGAAGAATTGAATATCCTTTTACAAAAAGGCTTTTCCAGGCTTTATATAGAGACCGAGGTCGTGCCCATAGAAGATCTGCTGGAATCTGACAAGAAGATCAGTATTAAAAAACCCGATTCAACTTTTCTTTTGGTTGACAGGTTGATTGCAAAAAAATTTGATGAAGATGAAAGACACCGGGTGGCTGATTCCGTAAATACTGCTTTTTATGAAGGCGAAGGCGAAATGTATATAGAAGTAAATAAAAATAGGCTGTTACACTTTTCCAATAAGTTTGAAGCAGATGGAATACAATTTGAAGAGCCGGTGCCTAATTTATTTTCATTTAATAATCCCTTTGGCGCCTGCCCGGCCTGCGAAGGGTTTTCGCAGATACTAGGCATTGATCCAGACCTTATAATTCCGGATAAAAACCTAAGTGTGTATGAAGGGGCTGTAGCTCCATGGAAAGGCGAGAAGCTGGGTTTATGGAGAGATCATTTCATTAAAGCAGCAAAGAAATTCAACTTCCCAGTTCATAAGCCCATAATTGACCTCACAGAAGAACAGTTGACCCATCTTTGGGAAGGTAATGAACATGTAAATGGCATTAATGCCTTCTTTAGAGAGGTAGAACAAAATTTATACAAGGTGCAGTACCGAGTTTTATTAAGCAGGTACCGGGGGCGAACATTATGTACTTCTTGCAAGGGTTATCGTTTAAGAAATGAGGCATTGTATGTGAAAGTGGGGGGTAAACATATCGGGGAGTTATGTGAGCTTCAGGTAAAGGACCTGAAAATTTGGTTTGATGCATTACAACTGAGTGAATATGATAAGCAGGTTGCGAAAAGAATTTTAACAGAGATTGACCATAGGTTAAAAACGCTTCTTGATGTAGGCCTTGGTTATCTGACGCTGAACAGGCTGGCTAATTCATTAAGTGGTGGAGAAAGCCAGCGGATACAATTAACCCGCAGCCTGGGTAGCAATTTAACTAACTCCTTATACATTTTGGATGAACCTTCAATTGGTTTGCACAGTCGTGATACCGAACGTTTGATCAGGGTATTAAAGGAATTGAGAGATCTTGGAAACACGGTAGTTGTAGTAGAGCACGATGAAATGATGATGCGGGAAGCAGATCATATTATTGATATGGGACCATTAGCAAGTCATTTAGGCGGAGAAGTAGTAGCAGAGGGAGGATATGATGAAATTATTAGTAATAAAGAAAGCCTGACCGGTAAATATTTGTCAGGGCAAATGAAAATTGAACCCCCGAAACAGGTTCGTAAATGGAACCGTTCAATAAAACTGGAGGGAGCCCGACAGCACAATCTGAAAAATATAACTATTGAATTTCCACTAAACACTTTGTGCGTTGTAAGTGGCGTTAGTGGAAGCGGTAAAACAACTTTGATAAAACAAATACTTTATCCTGCGCTGCAAAAATTAAAAGGAGAATTTATTGAAAAGGCCGGACTGCATAAAACTGTTTCGGGGGATATTGATTCAATTACTCAAATTGAAATGATTGATCAGAACCCGATAGGGAAATCATCAAGAAGTAACCCTGTTACCTATATTAAAGCTTACGATGAGATAAGGGATTTGTTCAGTGATCAGCCATTAAGTAAAGTGAGGGGGTTTCAGCCTAAGCATTTTTCATTCAACGTGGATGGAGGAAGATGTGATGCCTGTAAAGGAGAAGGGGAGCAAACAATAGAAATGCAATTCCTGGCTGATGTGCACCTTACCTGCGATGTTTGTGGGGGGAAGCGTTTCAAAGAAGAAGTGCTTGATGTAAAGTATAATGACAAAAGTATTTTTGATGTATTAGACATGAGTGTTGATGATGCTATAGTTTTTTTTAGTGATATAAAGGAAATAGCTAAAAGGATACAACCATTGAGTGATGTAGGTTTAGGATATGTAAAATTGGGACAATCTTCTGATACACTATCGGGAGGAGAAGCTCAACGTGTTAAATTGGCTTCTTTTTTAGGTAAGGGAAAAAATCAGGGGAATATCTTATTTATTTTTGATGAACCAACTACGGGGCTTCATTTTCACGATATAAAAAAATTACTGGCATCCTTCAATGCATTAATAGATCAAGGTCATTCTATTATTGTAATTGAACATAATATGGATGTAATTCGAAGTGCCGATTGGATAATTGACCTGGGACCTGATGCAGGTGATAATGGCGGAGAAATGGTATATGCAGGTGTTCCCGGGGACTTTAAAAAGTCAAAAAAAAATTATACGGCCAAATTCCTATAAATCAGTACTTTCTATTAATTTATTGCAATCAACTATAAGTGTTGATGTAAAAAAAATTTTTTTTTCTTTGTTTTTTCAAATATTAAATCTAATATTACATTTGAAACCGGTGAGCAAAATCTGAAAATCTAAGATTTTGTTACTCCACACACCCCTCAAGAAATCATTTTGATTACCTCAAGTTTTCAATCTTAAGTTTAGTTTTTGTATTTAATATTCAGAAATGCATTGTATGCATAACTGCAATTAACATATTCATTCACTCCGTCCGCCCTATCCTTCTCAAAAGCCAGCATTGTCCATTTCCTGCTGCAATAAGCCAACAGCTTATCTCAAACTATTTAAAAATAAAAATGGACAACATGAAAAAGTCTGTACTTTACCCGAAACTCTTCGCCATTACGTTGGTGATGATCAATTTGTTTTTAGCAAGCACTGCGTTTGCCAAAACAACGACCTGGCTTCCGACAACAGGAGGTTTATGGACGACGGCTGGTAACTGGGATAATGGTGTGCCGAGCGGAACAACCGATATCGTCATCATCAACAGTAATCAGTCAGCCGCTATTACTGCTGTACCAACGATTACTTTGGGCAGCTTAACAGTAAGCGGCAATTGTAATTTAGTTCCTTCTGCAAGCGGTAATACAATTACTGTTACAGGGGTGTTCTCTGTATCCTCAAGTATAACCTTATCATTGGGTACAAATGGTACTGCACGTTTGAATTTAACATTAGGCTCTGCCAGTGTTGGCTCTGTTGATGGAACACTGAACGTTTATAGTACTGGTACAAATGGGCTTTTATCAAATAGTGGCACACTGAGCATAGGAAGTGCCGGTTTTATAGCAGATGGTGGTGGTGTAAATAATACTGACTTTACGTTGACTGCAACCGGTATTTTGAAAATAGCTTCAGCAACAGGTATTTCAACTACAGCAGGAGTAGGTAATATCAGGGTTACTGGTACAAGAACCTATAATTCAGGTTCAGAAATAGTTTATAATGGAAGTGCTGCACAGGTAACAGGGAATGCTGTACCAACTACTTCAGATATAACCATAGATAACGTTAACGGTGTTGTATTAACTGCTGCAATAGCAACAACAGGAACACTTACCATGACCAATGGGCAGCTCGACCTGGCAAATACAAACCTTAGTGTGGGCGCTTTAACAGGGTCAACAAACCTGACACATGCATCTGGCGTTGCCGGAGCAAGAACAATATCAGTAACTGGAAATACAACCCCGGCTGCTTATTCGGGTGTTATCAGTGATGGTACAGCCACATCAGTTTCCTTATCAAAAAGCGGAAGCGGTACGCTTACCCTTCAGGGATTGAATACTTATACAGGTACTACAACAATAAATGCCGGTACAATAAGTATAACTACTCTTGAAAATGTTAGTGGTGGGGCAAGTTCTTTAGGAGCTCCAACAACTGTGGCCAATGGTACTATTTCGTTAGTTAGTGGTTCATCAGTATTGAAATATACCGGAGCCGGACATTCTTCAAACCGTGTTATTGCCACAACAACAGATGGATCAACCATTGATGCTTCTGGTACCGGTACTCTGACTTTAACAGGAGGTGTAACATCGGGAGGTGGTAGTGATAATCTTGAATTAACAGGAACCGGTGTTGGTGCTATGAATAGTGTTATAGCTACAGTTGGGGGTGCTCTTGATAAAACCGGATTAGGTACATGGATATTGGGAGCTGCTAATACATATACTGGTACAACAACTGTAGCTGCCGGTGGTATATTAGAGTATGGAATTGCAAATGCTATTTCTACAGGGGCTGTAACAGTTAGTGGCGGTACTTTGGATATGAAGACTTTTTCTGATGCAGTTGGAACTGTAACATTGTCCAATGGAGGAACAATTACAGGAAGCGGGACCTTAACCGGTTCTTCTTATGCTGTACAAAATGGGACTATAAGTATAATATTGGCCGGAACGGGAGCATTAACAAAAACTACTTCAGGAACGGTAACTCTTTCTGCTGTTAATACCTACACAGGTGTAACAACGATCAGTGCAGGTGTATTAAGTGTGGCAACAATTGGTGATGGCGGAGTTGCCGGAAACCTGGGTGCCGCAACAAGTACAGCAACCAACCTGGTTCTGGGTGGTGGTACTTTACGTTATACAGGCGCAACTGCTTCAACTAACAGGAATTTTATTTTGAATACAGGAACAACCTCTTCTATAGAAATAACTACAGGAGCCAGTATGTTAACCATGTCGGGCGCAAGTACCAATACAACCGGAGCACTTACTAAACTTGGTGCAGGCTCATTAATATTATCAGGTACAAACCTGCATACCGGTAGTACTATAGTTAGTACAGGCCTGTTACAATATGGTACCAACAATGCATTATCAAGCGGTGCAGTAATAGTAAATGATGGGGGTATATATGATCTTAATAATTTTTCTGATGCAATAGGTGCATTGACTGTTAACAGCGGTACAACAGGGGGTTCAGTTACAACTGGTACAGGAGTTCTCACTTTGGGTGGTAATGTTACTTCTACAGGTGGTGCAGCAAATGCATCGATCAGTGGTAATCTTGCACTGGGTGCAACCCGTACTTTCACTACTACCAATTCAGCAGATGGATTAACTGTTTCGGCCGTGATAAGTGGTGCTACTTTTGGTATTACAAAAGCAGGTAGCGGTACTTTGACTCTGTCTGGTGTAAATACTTATACAGGAGTTAATACTATTAGTGCAGGCGTTCTGAGTGTTTCAACAATTGAGAATGGTGGTGTTGCCGGAAATATGGGACAATCTTCAAATGCGGCTGCCAACCTGGTATTCGGAACAGGACGACTGTTATATACCGGAAGTACAGCTTCAACTGACCGTAATTTTATAATCAATACCGGAACAACAATAACTATTGATATTTCCAATAGCGGAACAAACCTGACCATGTCTGGCGCAAGTACAAGTACAAGTGGTTCGATGATCAAAGCGGGAAATGGTTCATTGACCATGTCTGGTGCAAGCCAGTACACAGGTTCTACCACTATCAGTGCAGGCGCTTTGATAGTAGGGGCAAATGTTGCGGTAAGTACCAATGGACCGTTAGGTAATGCAGCTTCTGCAATTGTACTTGGTAATTCATCTACGTCAGCAAATAATTCAAGTCCTTCATTGCTAACAGGCGGTGCGTTCACTATTTCCCGTACAATTACTGTTGCTAACCAGGCTACAACAGGAAAATATTCCGTGGGAGGGAATACAGATAATAACTCAACTTTTAGTGGATTGATCACTTTTAGTCAACCTTTCACTATAGCGCAGGTAGCTACTTCAGGTGCAAATACACTTACTATTTCTGGTGGTATTACCGGAGGTCTCGCAGGAAGTAAAACAGTGACTTTTGATAATGATGGTGCGGCCCAGGTAAGTACAGTGGCAATCAGTAATGGTACAGGAACAACACTTGTTCGTAAAACAAATAATGGTGTATTGACAATGAATTTTGCCAATACTTATACCGGGGGAACAACCATCAATGCCGGTGGCGTGAAATTGAGTAATGTTTCCGGTTTAGGTGCAGCCGGGCAGGTTGTTACAATAAATGGCGGTGGATTGATTTTAGCAACTGATGCAACTGTCAATGCATATAACGTAGTTGTTGGAGGTAGTTCAAGTATTTTTTCCGACAGGGCAACTATTGGTGGAGGTATAACTCATACATTAGGTACACTGTCTATCGGTAACTCTACATTGTTCTCATATGTTGGTATTAGTGGCAACGTAAATAACGCTACTGCAGGTTTAACTTTTGGTACAACAACATTTACTGCAGCCACACCTGTATTTGATGTTTCAAATATTGGTTTAACTATGACACTGGGTGCGTTGAATGGTAATTTCGCATTCAATAAAGATGGTAGTGGACAATTAGTGTTAGGAACAAATTCAACCCGTAGTGCCGGAACTGCAACTCTTTTAGCAGGTACTTTAAAATTGAGTCATGCAAGTGGTCTTGGAACCAATGCAGTTCCATTGCAACTTAACGGTGGTATACTTGACCTGGCAACAGATGCATCGGTTACTGCTTATAATACAACAGTTGGCGCTGATGTGACCATCATTTCAAACAGGGCTACTTCGGGTGCAGGAATTACTCATGTACTTGGAACTTTGGGTATCGGAGCAAATACTTTGTCAATCAACCAGGGTGCTAATGTTAGCAGTGGAACTTCAGCAGTTCAGTTTGGCAATTTCACAATGACAGGTGCTGCCACTCTTAGCCCTAATACGGCTAATTTAATAATGGCAGGTAATGCAAGTGGCGCCTTTAAGTTAACAATGAGCGGGGCTGGTACACTACAAAAAATAACAACAGCATGGACACTTGGTGGTGACTTTGAACTAAATGCCGGAACTTATGATGCCACAACACAAAATACAACTATACTCGGTAATTGGTTGAACAATGGTACAACACATACAGCCAGTGGTGCTTCAACCGTAATTTTCAACGAAGTTCAGTACAAAGTATTGGAGGTAGTTTGCCTACAACGTTTAATAATTTGACCATTAATAATACCAGCGGTGTAAGTCTTGGTAATAACCAAACTGTAAATGCCGTGTTAACATTAACTAATGGTAAATTAAACATACCTACAGGTAATACATTAACTATAGCAAATGGTAATGCCATTGCAGGTTCAGGGTTTGATGCAAACAAGCATATTGCAACTATGGTTGATTATGGAACAGGTGCTAAAGGTTTTGTACGGGTTAATAATATGGCTACTTCGGTTGCTTATCCTTTGCCTGTTGGTGATGGTACAAATTATTTACCAGTAACACTTACCCCTAGTGATGCAACCGTTGCAAATAACACTTATAATGTGTGTGTATTTACAGGTCTCACCACTGACGGGGAACCTAATGGTATAGCTTTTTCAGCTGCTCAAAAGAGTGTTTGTGTGGATGCGGTATGGGTAGTAAATTATAATGGCCCAGGTACTCCTGTAGCAGCAGCTACTGATATGGTTGTAGGCTGGCCTGCATCATTAGAAGGGGCGCTTTTCCAAAATTATAACAACTCAGAAATTGGTATTGCGCATTGGGATAGTCCAGATTGGGGATTAGCTTTAGGAATTGGTGATAATGTAGGAAACTCTGCTACACGTACTGGTATAACAGCATTCTCTCCATTCGGAGTTGGTAAAGCTGATAACGGGATACTTGCCATTAAGATCAACTATTTCAATGCTTCAAAAGCCAATGGATATAATAGCTTGAACTGGCAGGCAGCTTGTTCATCTTCACAGGCTATATTTGAAGTAGAGCGTTCAACTGACGGTATTAACTTTACTACTATTTCAGTTATTACAGCCAGCCAGGCTCGCTGTGCACAGCCGTTCAATTACAATGATTATACTGCGTCATCAGGTACAGTATTCTATCGTATTAAGATCATTGATGTTGATGGTAAGATTACTAACTCAACTATTGTAAAACTCAGCAGCCAGGTTAAAGACGTTCAATTGGATGGCATTGCACCAAATCCGGTGGCTAATGTGGCGCAGATCAGAATCAACACAACTAAAAATGATAACGTGGAGTTGGCAATAGTAGCACTGGACGGAAAAGTAGTGTACCGCAACAACATAAAACTTCAGCCAGGTACTAGTATGGTTAATATAGATATCGCTAATCTGCCTGCTGGTATGTATATGCTAAAAGGTCTGTTCAGCGATGGACAAACAAATACACTTAAGTTTACAAAAAAATAAATAGGATGTTTTAGCCCTAAGCCCACGAAGCGCCCTTAAAAAGGGCGCTTTTTTATGTATAGCTGGTTTTATATAGCATTTTCTCAACAAATGTTTAAAAATTGTTATTAATTCTTTGAGATGTCATATTTTCAGTTTAATTTTAATTGTTAAGTCCTGATGAACAGGAATAAGACCTGTACTAATTGATACTAACCCCGTCTGGAATTAGTTTGAATACCACAAGTTTCAATCTATCAGTTCGCAATATTACTATGTGAAATATCTGGTGTTCCAATAGCACCTACTATTCAGCATCCTCTATATTCAAAATAAATAAAACAGACTACATGAAAAGAATTCTACTTAATCCAAAGCCTTTCATCATCTCCCTGATGACCGCAATTTTATTTTTATTACAAAGTATTATAAGTTATGCAGCAACAAAAACCTGGTCTGGTGGAACCGGTGCTGGCAAGAACTGGACTACTGGAGCTAACTGGTCGGGGGGTACTGCCCCTGTGGCAGGTGATGATATTATCTTCAACACTGCTGGTGTTATAACTTTTTCCACCATGCCTGGAGATGTTTCCTATGGCTCATTGATCATTCAGGATGGTACTTTAACTTTTGCTCATGGCTCTGCTATGACTATGACTCTTGGCAGTGCAGCCGACCCTGATTTTGAAATATTATTTGCAGGAAATCTTACACTTGGAACAAATGTCAATATTACTTTGGCAACCGGAGCGTTTGCAAGGATTAGTGGAATCTTTACAATTAATGCTGGTAGCACTTATAACACAGATGGAAGTTCTGCACTTACTACTGTTTTTGGAAGTATCACAAATAAGGGCACACTAACATGCGCTACTGCAGCTAAACTTTTAATGAATTTAGGAGCTGTATATACTCATGACCAAAATAGCGGCGTTATTCCATTGGCAAGCTGGGATTTTAATTCAACTTGTATTCTTAGTGGATTAACAAACCTTCATCCTTCCGGAGGAAACCAATCATTTGGAAATCTTACCTATGATTGTGCTGGAATGACCACGAACCTGACTATGACAGCAGGAGTTTCGGTACAAAACGGTTTTACTGTTCAAAATACAGGAAATGGTGTTTACCGTTTACTAATGACTGCAGCGTCGTTAACGGTAGGGGGCGAAATGAATTTACCTGGTAACGGTAACTTTACTGTTTCAGGTACAACAGACAGAACGCTTTCCGTACTAGGAGGTATGTTTATAACCGGAGGAAACCTGGACCTTTGTAGCGGAAGTTCGGGTAATATTGGAACATTAAATGTTAGGGGTAACTTCAACAATTTTGGCGCAATCACCGAAACAGGTACCGGTAAAGGTGTTATAAATTTTAATGGAAGCGCTGCTCAAAATTTTAATCAATCAGGTGTGCTCGTAAATGATGTTGATTTTAATGTTGATAACTCAGCAGGTGTTACCTTTTCAAATTCAACAACAATTACCGGCACTCTATCCCTTACCAGCGGCATCTTAAACATACCTAATGGCGTTACTATCACTATAGCCAATGGCACTACCATTGGTGGCTCTGGTTTTGGAGCTTCCAAACATATTAACACACAAGTAGGGGGGGCTACACATGGATTCTTACAGGTTAATAATATGCCTGCATTGGGAGATTATACCCTTCCTATGGGTAATGGAACATCTTACTTACCGGTAATATTGACACCGGCTACTTTAAGTAGTTTTAGTGTTGGCGCATTCACAGGTATAACAGAGGATGGTTTACCTAACGGTACGGCATTTACCCCAGCTAAAAAAGCTGGGGTCGTTGATGCTGTTTGGACGATCAATCGCAATTCTGGTACAAGTGCAGATATGACATTGGCCTGGCCGGCAGCATTAGAAGGTGCAACCTTTGCGACATATACTAATGCACAAATAGGCATCTCACATTGGGATAATCCTAACTGGGGTACTTCTGTAGGAACAGGCAATAACACCTTAAATACTTCTACCCGTTCTGGTGTAAGTGTTTTTTCACCGTTTGGTGTCGGCAAAACGCCTTATGTGCTTCCTATAAAATTCAGTTATGTGAATGCAGCTAAAAGCAATGGCTATAATACAGTAAACTGGAAAGCCGCATGCAGCAGTTCTGAAGTTGACTTTACTGTTGAAAGATCGACCGATGGCAGGAATTTCAATGCTATCAATACATTTACTGCAAGCCAGCTACGCTGCGCACAGCCATTTGACTATGTTGACAACAGCAACAATTTAACTGGTACTGTGTTCTACCGTATTAAATCTGTTGAAATTACCGGTACAATCACCTATTCAAATATTGTGAAAGTTACCGATCAGCAAAAAGATATGCTGTTGGTTGGGGTATCACCCAACCCGGTAATTAACCAGGCGCAATTAAATATCAGTACAGCTAAAAAGGACATGGTGGATTTAGTTATTATATCCATGGAAGGTAAAATAGTACAACGTAGTAGTGTACAGTTACATGCAGGCACAAGCATCATCAACCTGGATATTGCTTCACTGCAAAAAGGTGTATATATGATAAAAGGCACTTTCAGCAACGGGCAAACCAGTAGCATTAAATTTACCAGGCAATAAACGCTTAACAGCAATCTATAAAACGAAAAGTGCCTGGTTACAGGCACTTTTTTTATTCATCTTCTTATATTGATCCTTATCTAAGCCTGTCGCTGTCTTTCACCAACTTTTCATCTTTATTTATTGCCCTTGCTGCCAAAACAAACGCAAGCACAATCATGCTGTGTAAAATGGCCGTTAATGAATAAGTACCCAGGGTAAAAGTTTTTACTTCACGATAGTATAAAAAAATTAAAATGGCCTCCAGTAAAATACCCAATACACAAAGCCGCAACTGTAATGTTCTTTTTTTAAAAAGAAAAATAGTGAATAGTGCCAGGCCGCCAACAATGGCTGTTGTAAATAAGAGTAAAAAATTTTCTGTTGCATTTAATTCATAGGGCGACAGCCCTTTTGCATTGGTGCCACTGTAATAAGGGAATTTGAATGAGGCAAATGCACAGGCAGATGCAAGCAATAGCCATAGAGATTGAATGCGCTGTATCATAAAAAGTATTTGATCTATTTTAATTCAGGATATAGTGGAAATTGCAGCATAAAGTTCTTTACTTCGGCTTTTACCGAGGCAATGGTTTTCTCATCATCCGCATTCATCAGCACTTTGTCTATCAGGTTTACCACCACTTCCATATGTTCTTTTAAAGTTATATGCGCTTTGTCTAAAGTTTCCTGTGCCTTTTTACCTGTTAAATTTTTATTGCGAAGGTCAATCAGCATCAAATGATTGTCGGTTCCGTTGCTGATAAGATTATAACCCCGGCTTACAAATGCTTTTGCCATTGCCTGTGCATTACTGATAACCTGTTTGCCATAGGCTTTGAAATCTGCAGAAAGTATTTCTCCGAAAGCAACAGCTTTTGCCGCAATTACATGCTCCAGCGGCCCTCCCTGTGAACCTGGGAAAACGGCCAGATCAAGCAATGAACTCATCATTCTTAAATTCCCTTTAGGGTCTTTTAAGCCCCAGGGATTTTCAAAGTCATTGCGGAGCATAATAATACCCCCTCTTGGCCCACGCAATGTTTTATGGGTGGTGGATGAAACTATATGGCAATGATCAAATGGGTCATTCAATAAACCCGTAGCAATTAAACCGGCAGGGTGTGCAATGTCGGCAAATACAATGGCTCCAATCGCATCAGCAATGGCACGTATGCGTTTATAATCCCAGTCACGGCTGTAAGCGGAAGCTCCGCAAATGATCATTTTTGGTTTTTCGGTATTTGCTTTCGCTTCCAATTGTTCGTAATTAACAATACCATCCCTCGTTACTCCATAATGCAAAGCCTGGTAGGTTTTACCGCTGAAATTAGCAGGACTTCCATGAGTAAGATGTCCCCCCATACTCAAATCAAGTCCAAGAAATTTTTCTCCTGGCTTCATTACCGCCAGAAATACAGCTCCATTTGCCTGTGCACCACTATGCGGTTGCACATTGGCCCATGAGCAATTAAATATTTTCTTTAATCGGTCAATGGCTAATTGTTCTATCTCATCTACTACTTCGCAACCACCATAATACCTTTTGCCCGGGTAACCTTCGGCATACTTATTAGTAGGCACTGTACCCATCGCCTGCATCACCTGGAAGCTTGTAAAATTTTCGGAAGCAATCAATTCTACGCCGTGGCGTTGGCGGTCCAGTTCTTTATTGATTAAATCAAAAACAGCAGTATCTTTTTGCATAAAGTAGTATTATATCTACAAATATAAGCAGCACTTGCTATTTTGCTGAACTGATTATAAAAAGGATTATGTGTACGGGATACATAATTAATCAAAATTTACTACTTTCACAGCCGTTTCAAGCATCAGAAAGAATACTATTGTAAACTAAATGTTCTGCCCAAGGCAGATTGGTGTTTCACAATGAAGGTAATAATTCCAGTAGCAGGGGCAGGAACAAAACTCCGTCCGCATACATATACACAACCCAAAGCATTAATCCCACTTGCAGGAAAAACAATACTCAGTATTATAGTAGATCAGTTACATGAGGCAGGCATCAAAGACTTCATCTTCATCATTGGTTACCTGGGTGAGAAGATACAGGATTATGTAAAGGCAAAATATCCTCACCTGAACTGTCATTTTGTTCAGCAAAACGAACGTTTTGGAATAGGCCATGCGATCAATCTTACCAAAGAGATAGTTGGATCGGATGAAGTACTGATTGTTTTGGGAGATACCATTGCAGAGTATGATGTGAAAGAAGTTATGAAAACCCCGTTTTCCATGTTGGGAGTAAAAAGAGTGGACGACCCCAGGAATTTTGGTGTGGCAGAGATTGAAGAAGATGGATTTATCAGCCGTGTTGTAGAAAAACCCGCCATTCCAAAAAGTAATATGGCACTGATAGGAGTGTACAAAATAAAAGAGACCAATTTTCTTTTTTCCTGTCTTGAAAAAATAATAGCTACCGAAACAAAAAGCTATGATGAATTCAGTTTGACCGATGCATTGGAATGTATGATACAGAGTGGTGCAAAGTTCCAGTCATTTAAAGTGCAGAACTGGTTCGACTGTGGTAAAAAGGAAACCTTACTGGAGTCAAACGCCACTTTATTGAAAAAGTTTGGGGGAAATGTTGGTGAAAAACACCTTTTTGAAAATACGATCATCATCCCGCCAGTATCTATTGCTGAAGGATGCGATATAAAGAATTCTGTTATTGGCCCTAATGTTGCCATCGGTGAAAACACAAGCCTGAACCACGCTATTATTAAAGACTCAATAATCGGAGCTTATTCAAACCTTTTTGAGATTGTACTCAGCAATTCACTAATTGGCAGTGATGCTGAGGTAAAAGGCGTAAACCGGAGTCTGAACATAGGCGATAATACGGCTATTGACCTGAGTGGGGGAGGAAACAGATCATAAGAATCCTATCAAAGCCAGCACTCGTTGATCTTTAACCTGCAATCATTTTCCCGATTTTTTCAAAAAACGATCAAATTGTAAAATAAATTCATTTACTTTGCGTTTCAAAGTACTTTCTGTTTGTTTATTTTTTTTGACGATATTTGAAAAAACATACATTTAATAAAATGCAAAACAGGGTTACTGCACTCTTTCATATCGATTATCCCATTGTACAGGCAGGAATGATATGGGCCAGCGGCTGGCGCCTGGCTAGTGCGGTAAGTAATGCCGGTGCCCTGGGCCTGATTGGAAGTGGCAGCATGTATCCTGAAGTATTACGGGAGCATATTCAAAAATGTAAGGCTGCAACTCAAAAGCCTTTTGGAGTAAATGTGCCCTTGCTATACCCCGATATTGATAAGCATATTCAGATCATCATTGAAGAAAAAGTACCTATAGTTTTTACATCGGCGGGCAACCCCAAGACATGGACCTCGGTTTTGAAAGAACATGGAATAAAAGTAGTACATGTGGTAAGCAGTAGTAAGTTCGCTTTAAAAGCGCAGGATGCAGGTTGTGATGCGGTTGTGGCCGAGGGATTTGAAGCGGGTGGGCACAATGGCAGGGAAGAAACCACTACCATGGTGTTGGTGCCGGCTGTTTCTGCGGCTGTGGAAATTCCCGTATTGGCCGCAGGGGGTATTGCAACCGGAAGACAAATGTTAGCGGCAATGGTTTTAGGGGCAGATGGAGTGCAGGTAGGTAGCCGTTTTGTAGCATCACCCGAAGCATCGTCTCATGAAAAATTTAAAAATCTTGTTATTACATCAACTGAAGGTGATACCCAGTTAACCTTAAAACAACTTACACCGGTAAGGATGCTGAAGAATAATTTTTTTGCACAGGTACAAAAAGCAGAACAGCAAGGCGCCTCCGTTGATGAATTGAAAAAAATATTAGGAAGGGCAAGAGCCAAGCATGGTATGTTTGAGGGTGATATGGAAGAAGGTGAACTGGAAATAGGACAGGTAAGTGCTCTTATAAAAGAAATAATACCGGCAGCAGAAATTGTGAAGGAAATATGGAATGAATTTGAAACACTGCTCAAACAGCCGCTTAAATAAAGTATATTATCTTTGCGCATTATTTAAAAAATTTGTAATCTCAACCCCCCAAAAAATGTTACTAACCCCACGGAAAATAAACACTATCTTCAGGAAAGCAGGTCTTGTGCTTACCGTGTTGTTCTTCTTGTTTACCGGCCAGGCTACTGCCCAGGTTCCTGCAATAAAAGATCCAAGTACTGAAGTGCCGGCTTTACCCACGCAACTACCACCAGCCCAGTTATATGACCTGTTGAAGGACAAAAACGGCGATGCTACCAAAAAGACCGGGGCTGAGATGAACAAATCGCTTAAGGACAGAATAGAAAAGGATAGCCTTGTTAAAGAAAGTACGCCTCAGTCTCAAAACCCAACCGAAGATACTTATGGAATGCATTTGTTCAGGACTGGCGTTGTAGCATCTATCACAGAACTATCAACACCACCGTTAGATTATCCGATTGGAGTTTATGACCAGATCATCGTTTCTCTTTGGAATGGTGCAGAAGCCACATTGGATTATACAGTGGCCAGGGATGGCTCCATTTTTCCTGCGAGTATTGGAAAAATATATTTACAGGGTTTGACTTTTGAGAATGTCAGGTCGCTCTTAGTACAGCGTTTTAAAACTTTTGTGCCACCCTCCACCAATATTTCAGTTTCATTAGGGCAACCCCGTACTATTTCAATAAATGTTGCCGGCGAAGTAAGGAACCAGGGCCCTGTTACTGTTTCGGCATTTACAAATGCATTTAATGTAATTGCTTTAGCCGGTGGGCCTACCGACCTGGCTAACTTACGTGAGATACAGATCAAGCGTAATGGAAAGGTCATTGATGCCCTGGATGTATACAAATATCTTACAACAGGCGATTTTGGAAAACATATTTACCTGGAAAATAATGATTTTGTAATTCTGCAAACTTTGGAAAAAAAGGTTAAAGCAGAAGGAAGATTCAAGCGGCCAATGTACTACCAGCTAAAAAAAGAGGAAGGTATAAAAGCGCTCTTAAGGTATACAGGCGGGCTGCAAAGAGATGCCTTTTCAAGTGGCGTTAAAGTGTACCGTACAGAACTGGAAAAACAGATCATTAAAGATGTAAACGTAACTGCCATAGTTAACCCTACTAATGATACCCGGCTTAAAGAACAGGATTTTGCGCTTAATGATGGTGATATCATAAAAGTAATTGCCGTTAACCCGGGGTTGATCAACAAAGTGGAAATGAAGGGCGAAGTTTCTTATCCCGGCCAGTATGAAACAAGAAAAGGAGACAAACTATTTGATCTCATAAACAGGGCAGGAGGTATTACCCGTAATACTTATTTGCCACGAGCTTATATTTTCAGGGGTGGTGGAGATAGTACCAATATTAAAGCCAGTAAGGTTGAAGTGAACCTGACTGATATTACTACCAACGATACAGCCAGTATATATAATGTAGAATTATTTGCTAACGACCAGGTGCTTCTGTTTAACTCCAATCAGTTTGCCGATAAGCAGTATGTTGAAATATTTGGTGAAGTAAGAAAAGAAGGTAAGATCAACAAGTACGGCGGGATGACTTTGCAGGATCTGCTGTATTTATCAGGAGGGTTAAAACAATCAGCTGAATATGGAAGGATAGAAATATCCAGCGTGGTTGACATTGATTCTGCAAAAGGAGAGCAACAACCTACACGTACGGTTTTAAAAACCATCAAAATATCTCCCAATCTTGATATTGACAGCGTATCCTCTAAAATACAACTGAAACCCTACGACCAGATTTATGTAAGAAAAAATCCTACGTTTGAATTACAGCAGTTGGTACAAATAAATGGATTGGTTCAATATTCGGGACCTTATCCAAGGCTAAGTAAATACGAACGCCTTTCTTCTTATATAGAAAGGGCAGGGGGCATTAAAGAGAATGCAGACTTAAGCGGCGCCATTCTATACAGGAAAAAAACACAATACTTCAGAGATAATGTAACGGCTAAAGTAGCTTCACTAACAGATTCTATCGGTAGTATTGTTTTGGATTCTGCTCAAAAGACATTGAGCGAAGTCGCCAAAGAGCCGGTTAGTATTGACCTTGCCCGGGCATTAAAATATAAAAATTCGAAGTATGATATTATTCTTCAGGAAGGAGATGTGATTTTTATACCAGAAATAAACCCGTTTGTAAATGTAAAAGGTATTGTTCAGTCTCCGTTAAAGTTGACTTTCGATAAAGAACATACCAATGTTGGTTATTATATTGATAAAGCAGGGGGATTTGGTATACGGCCATGGAAAAAAAGGATTTTTGTTACCTACGCAAATGGAAAAAGCAAACGAACCACAAATCTATTCTTCCTGCATTTTTATCCCAAGATCAGGGAAGGGTCAACGGTGACGGTACCCGTAAGGCCGCAGGGTGCAGAAGTAACTGATACGGTTTTACAGGTGGTAATTTCAAGTATTCCTATTGTGGCAGCAGCCCCTATTGTCAAATTAATTCAGTAATATTTATATAATACCGCTCCGGAAATGAATAATATAGAACTCATAAAACAACTCCTAAAAAGACTAAGGAAATTCAGTTGGCTTATTATTATTATTGCTGTGATCTTTGGGGGCTTTTTTTTCTACATGGCTAAGCAAAGTGTTATGTTGTTTACCTCCACAGCTACCGTTTTCCCTTTGAGCAGTTCAAACAATACTACCACCAGTTCTGCAATCAGTAACCTTTTGGGCCTTACTGACGCACCCAAATCCTTTACTGAAGACGCTTCCATTAATATTGTGGAACTGGCAAACAGCCGAAGGACAAGGGAAGCAGTGGCCATGGAAAGGATCCCTTCCATGAAAAATAAAACTATCTCAGAATTATTGATCGAAGAAAATAATAAGTACACCGGCTTCATGCAAAACGATCGCATAGAAACGCCAATGGATAGCCTGCGCCAGATCAATGTGGCCAGTAACCTGTTAAAATTGGCATTTTCGGCTAAGATCAATAAAAACGGTATTCTTGAACTGCACTTCAGCAACAGCAACCAGAAACTGGTTCGTGAAGTAAGCTATGTATACATCGAAAAACTATCAGGATTTTATATTGATCTGAAAAAGAAAAAAGCACAGATAGATTATGAATTTTCTGTAAAAAAAGCCGACTCACTGTTGTTGATCTTAAATGCTTTGGATAAAAGGGCCGTTGCCCTCGACGAGAGCACTTTCTTTACCAATGATGAATTGAAAAGGTACAGTTTACCAAAAGTTAACCTGGCACAGGATAAAGCTACTGTTCAGTCGCAATATTATTATGCTGTAAACAACAGGGAATCTGCCGCTTACCGGCTGCAGAAAGAAACACCAATTATTGAACCTTTGGACAGGCCAGAACCTCCATACGACCCCATAAAAAAATCTAAACTAATTTATACAATAATCGGATTGATATTAGGTGGTTTCATTGGTGTGCTGGCTGTAAGCTGGAAAGTCATTAATAGATACCTGGGTGACGAATTGAACAAGGCTATTGAAAAAGCATCTAAACCAAAAGAGGCTATGCCATTACCACAAACAAGCCCGGTTAAATAAAAATAAATCCGCCTCTTAAAGGCGGATTTATTTTTACAAAAGTACTGTTACTTTCTAAAGGCCCATTTCATCATTTCCTTCCAACTTGGTTTTTTGCCATACATTAAAATACCTGTACGATAGATCCTTGCCGCAAACCAGGTGGTGAACATAAAGCCAGCAATTAATAGGGCCATCGATAAACCCAGTTGCCACCAGGGAACAGTATTAGGTACTCCGAAAGGCACCCTTGCCATCATTACTATCGGTGAACTGAAAGGAATAATACTTGTCCATACCGCAAGCGGACTCGATGGATTTGATATGGCAGGAGTCATTAATGCAATGGAAAATATAACCAGCATGGTAATGGGAAAACTCAGTGACTGGGCTTCTCTCATATCTTCATTGATGGCGCTACCGATGGCTGCATATAATGATGAATAAAAGAAAAATCCACCCAGCATATAAAAAATAAAACAACCTACTACGGTAAGGATATGTACACTGGTAAATACCCGCTGAACGCCTCCTACAGCTTCGGCCATGGCTCCTGTACTTTGCCCCGAAGCTTTCCCGATATTGTATATCAGGAAAATGCAGGCTATCCATATCAGGAATTGCGTTAATGCCACCATACCAATACCGATTATTTTGCCCAGCATCAACTGGAAAGGTTTTACAGATGAAACTACCACTTCGGCAATGCGGTTGGTTTTTTCTTCGGTAACGCCCATCATTACCTGGCTTCCATACAATAAAAGAATGAGGTACATCAAAAAACCACACACATAACCTATTACTGTTGCAGCGCCAGCATCAGCCTCCCTGTTCTTTGAATTGAATACTTTCAATGAGATATTGCTTGATGCAAGAATCTGTTTTTTTGATGAATCAATTCCAAGGCTGTCATTTTTTATTTCATTCCACAACCTGTTCAGTTTATTTTCAACCGGAATAGTTGCACCGGCACCATAAGTTTTATTGGTAATGAATAAAAGGCTGTCCAGGCCTTGCTTCCAGCTTGCGGTTTGCGGTATCACAACATAGCCATTGTAGCCCAATGAATCGTAGCTTGTTTTAAAAAGTTCCTCGGGCATCTTTATCAACGACAACTTATTCATTGTATCAGTGCCATTGGTGCTTGCAATAAGTTTTTCCGAAAACAGACCCGACTTATCAATAATGCCTACGTTCATATCTTCCCTGCTTTTTTCAGCAATATAACCTGTACCAAAGATTAGCGCCAGGTACAGTACAGGGAAAAGAATGGTACCGATGATAAATGTTCTTTTTCGTACCCTGGTTAAGTATTCTCTTTTTATAATGAGTAAGATCTTATTCATAGAAAAAATATGTTGATTGGTTTAAGTTGATTATGCTTCAATTTTTTCAAATTGCCTTGCTGTGGGAGTTCCTTCAACCAGGCGGATAAATATCTCATTCAGCGATGGAAGCATTTCTTTAAATGACATGATATTTATACCCTGCCTGATAAAATGCTCAAGCACATCATTAGGATTATAACCTTCCTGTATTTTTACGATCAGTTCCTGCTTATTTGTTTTGATTGCTTCAAATGCACTGCTGCTGAGGTTTTCAGGAATTTTTTCTAATTGGATACCAAAAAGGTTCTCTTTAAAATCTTGTTTTACTGCAGTCACACTGCCATCCAGTATCTTCTTTCCCTTATTTACCAGTACTATCTTGTCGCATATCTCTTCTACCTGTTCCATGCGATGGGTACTGAAGATAATTGTAGCTCCGTTTTTGGCAAGCCGGTATATTTCATCTTTAATTAAGTTCGAATTCACAGGATCTAGTCCGCTAAAAGGTTCATCAAGTATGATAAGATCGGGTTCATGTAACACAGTGATCACAAATTGTAATTTTTGCCCCATGCCCTTACTCAGGTCTTCTACTTTTTTATTCCACCAGCTCTCCATTTCAAAACGACGGAACCAGTCTTTGATCTTATGCGTAGCATCGCTGTGACTTAATCCTTTTAACTGGGCAAGATACAGGGCCTGTTCGCCGATCTTCATCTTTTTATACAAGCCCCTTTCTTCGGGCATATACCCGATGTATTTGGCATCGTTCTCGGGGTCGAATTTTTTCCCTTTCAGTATTATTTCACCTGCGTCAGGGTAAAAGATCCCTGTGATCATCCTTATCAAGGTGGTTTTGCCGGCACCATTAGGTCCCAGTAAACCAAATATGCTGCCCTTGGGAATCTGCAGGCTGATATCATCAACTGCTTTTTGCGTGGCAAAGTATTTTTTAAGATTTTGTACTTCTAAGATGTTCATGAGATCGGTATTGTTTTTTTAGTGTCAAATGTAGCAATGTAAAAGTGATTAGTAGCAGGGATTTTACAAACGGTAGTTAATTTATGTAAGTGCAGTTGCTAACTGCCTTGCAACTTTTTCCCCATCCATGGCTGCACTCACAATACCGCCGGCATAACCGGCACCTTCTGCGCAGGGGTACAGGTTTTTTAATTGTGGATGTTCAAGAGTATCACTATTCCTGGGAATACGAACCGGTGATGAGGTGCGACTTTCTGTAGCTACCACAACAGCTTCATTTGTGAAATACCCTTTCATTTTCTTATCAAAATCTATAAATCCCCTTGCCAGTGATTGATAAATGAATGCAGGAAGTACTTCTTTCAAATTAGTAGCGTGTAATCCCGGTTGATAAGAACAGGTTGGTAATGAAGAAGAATTTTTACCATTGCTGAAGTCGGTCATTCGTTGTGCAGGGGCTACAAATTTTCCGCCACCGGCATCAAAACATTTTTTCTCCACCAGCTGCTGAAAACGCATCATTGCAAGGTTATCATTTTTAATTTTTAATTTTTCATTTTTAATTACATCATTTAACTCCACCTGCACCACCACACCACTATTGGCATAAGGGTTATTTCTTTTCGAAGGGCTCCAGCCATTCACCACCAATTCACCGGCAGAAGTAGCGGCAGGAGCTATTATACCACCGGGGCACATGCAAAAGGAAAATACACCCCTGCTATTTACCTGTTGCACCAAACTATAAGAGGCTGGCGGAAGATTTTCGGTTCTTAAAGAGCAATGATATTGAATATTGTCAATTAAAGACTGGGGATGCTCAACACGAACACCCAAAGCAAAGGGCTTTGCTTCAATCAAAATCTTTTTTTGATGCAGCAGTTCAAAAATATCCCTGGCGCTGTGCCCGGTAGCTAAAATGAAAGCATCAGCACCAAAAATATCTCCACCGGCAGTTTTTACTGCTATTAACTTTTGCCCGTTGTGAATAAGATCAGTAACCTTTTTTTCAAATAAGAAATCGCCCCCGCAATCAACTATCTGCTTACGCATGTCAGTGATGATATGGGGTAACTTATTGGTGCCAATATGTGGATGCGCCTCGTACAAGATCCTTTCTTCAGCACCAAACCTTACAAAGAGGTCCAGTATCCTGTCAATATCTCCTCTTTTATTACTACGGGTATATAGTTTGCCGTCGCTGTAAGTGCCGGCTCCACCTTCACCAAAGCAGTAATTGCTCTCAGGATTAATAACCCCCTCTTTGTTCAGCGTCGCCAGGTCACGCCGCCTTGCTCTTACGTCTTTGCCTCTTTCCAAAATAACAGGCTTAATACCATTTTCTATTAATTGCAGTGCTGCAAACAGGCCTGCAGGCCCGGCCCCGATAATAACCACCTTATTTTTAGCCTGACTCACATCAGGGAAGCGGAATTGCTGAATTTCTCTTTTGTGAAAGGGTTCGTCAATAAATGCATTCACGGTAAGATTGATCCAGATGGTCTTCGCCCTGGCATCAATAGATTGTTTAATGATATGATAGCCGGTAATAGAAGGAATTTTTTTCCCGATATTGCCCGAAATGGCTCGCTTGATAGCTGAATCATCAGCCGCTTCTGATGGCAGAAGTTTAAGAGAGATTTTTTGTTGCATTGCGTTTGGTTTTTATCCAAAAAGCATTATTTAAAATATTAACGATTAAGTTCCTCCTTTAGCAGTGAGTGATGTCTTAAAAAGGCAGATCATCTACCGCATCAGGAGGTGTTTCTGAAAATGTATCCAGCGGTTCAAAATAATCATTATCTGTTTTGGCTGCTCCGGGTTGCAATATCTGTTCAATTCTCCAGGCATCCAGATTGGTAATGTAATTAACCTTCCCATCCTTTTCCCATTTGCTACCCTTAATATTGAAGTATACTTTTATGTCGTCGCCTATATTCACCCGGTCAATAATGGTGGTTTTATCCTGTACACACTGAAACTTAACATAATTGGTAATAGTACGCCCGTTTATATCCTCCGATTTTTCAACAGCAAACTCCCTGGTTTTAAATGTTTCGGTACGCTGTACGGTATCATATTTGGCAACCAGTTTACCGGTTAATTCGTAACTCATAGTAAAAATTTAATATCCAAAAGTAAACCTATTTTTCTTATAAATATTTTATGTCTGTAATTCTTTGTTATAGATAAAATTATCTATCTTCCTATCGTATAATCTTTCAGGCAAAGTATATGAGGAAAATCAGAATCGCTTTTTTAGCAGGATCCGTTGCAATCAGTTTTTTTCTTTCCTGCAAATTAACCTACCAACCACAATCTGTACAATTTAAAGACTACCGGCTAAATCAAACCAATAAACAAGATAGTGCAGTTATTGCATTAATTAAACCTTATGGCGATAGTGTGAACCAGAGTATGAACGGTATTGTAGCGGTTTCGGAAACAGAGCTGGAGAAAAAGCAACCGGAAGGAACTTTGGGAAATATCCTGGCAGATGCCATGCTTAAGATGGCCGAAGAAAAGTTTGCAACCCATGTTGATGCCGCTTTTATTAATTATGGAGGAATAAGGTTGCCATCTATACCTGCAGGTAATATTACCAGGGGTAAGGTTTTTGAGCTGGCTCCCTTTGATAACCTGGTGGTGCTACAAAAACTGAGTGGTAAAACAGTTCAGGAGTTTTTAGACCATGTTGCCGGCAGAAAGGGTTGGCCCTGCTCCGGAATAACCATGCAGATAAAGGATAAAAAGGCGATAAATGTAATGATAGGGGGTGTACCGCTTAATGAATCGGCAATATATACCATCGCCAACAATGATTATGTGGCAAATGGAGGTGATGACTGCGTTATGCTAAAGATTATACCCCAGATAAGCAATGGTTATTTATTCAGGGATGCAGTTATTGACTATTTTATGAAATATACTACCGCAGGCAAAAAAATATCTGCTAAAATTGAAAACAGGGTGACCAATGCAGAATAGAAGAAAGTTCATACAGCAATCTGCACTTGCAGCCGGGGCATTGTTAACCTCCAACAGCCTTTTTGCTGAAATACAAAGAGAAAATGCACTTAAAAGGCTAACTATACTTCACACTAATGATGTACATAGCAGACTGGAGCCCTTCCCCATGGATGGGGGTAGAAACCAGGGGCTTGGTGGAGTGGCAGCCCGGGCCGAATTGATACAACAAATACGCAGTGTGGAACAACAGGTATTATTATTGGATGCCGGTGATATTTTCCAGGGCACCCCGTATTTTAACCTCTACAAAGGTGAACCCGAAATGAAAGCAATGGCAGCGATGGGATATGATGCAGCTACGATGGGTAATCATGACTTTGATGCAGGCCTTGAAAATTTTGCTACACAATTACAGCATGGAAAATTTCCACTCATCATTTGTAATTATGATTTTACCAATACGCCAATGGAATTTAAATATCAGCCCTATAAAATTTTTAAAAAAGGTAAATTAAAAATTGGTGTTACAGCAGTAGGAATTGAAATGAGCGGATTGGTACCTGATGCCTTATTTGGGAATACAAAATATCTTGACCCTGTTCAGAAAGCAAATGAAATGGCCGATAAATTAAAAAAGGGGGATGGTTGCGATATGGTCATTTGCCTGAGCCATTTGGGCTATCAGTATAAAAGCTCTAAAGTAAGTGATGAGACCCTGGCCAAAGAATCAGAAAATATTGACCTGATCATTGGTGGCCATACCCATACTTTTTTGGATGAACCAGTGGTCTTAAAAAATAAAACCGGGAGTGATGTACTTGTAAATCAGGTCGGTTGGGCAGGTATTATTTTAGGGAGGCTGGATTTTGACTTTGCCGGCTTAAAAAGCAAAGACTTGACCAAATCTCATACTGTGGTTGTACGGAAAAAAACAAATGAATAAAAAATTTTTTTTTCAACATTTTATTCGATATTCGCTGTCCTGCTAAAGATTTTTTTTCTATGAAAAACCGAAAAAAAATTTTACCCGGCATATCCACAAGAGAAACTATTCTTAACTCAACATATAAATTGCTTAAGGACTAATGGACAAAGCGTTTGAAAAAGTATGGACTAATTGTTTGGAGATAATCAAAGACATTGTGGAATGGCAGCATTTTCAAACATGGTTTGAACCCATTAAACCTGTTGCGTTAAAAGAAAAAGTATTAACTATACAAGTTCCCAGTCAGTTTTTTTATGAGTACCTCGAAGAACATTATGTTTCGCTTTTAGCAAAAACATTAAAAAGAGAATTAGGAAAAGAAGCGAGACTTGAATACAGGATAATGGTGGATAGCGGTAATAGTAAAAACAAACCACTCACCATTGATGTGCCTGGACAAGGGTACAAATCATTTTCAAACAACGAAATGGATTTTCCATTAGTTATAAATAACCCGGTTAAAAATCCATTTGTAATTCCAGGCCTTAAAAAGATGCAGATCGACCCCCAGTTGAATCATGCATATACATTTGAGGCATTTATTGAGGGAGATTGTAACCGGGTGGCCCGCCGTGCCGGTAAAACAGTTGCCGAGAAACCCGGTACCACTTCTTTTAATCCTCTTGTTATTTATGGTGGCGTCGGATTGGGTAAAACACACCTTGCCCAGGCTATTGGAAACGAGGTAAAAAGGCTTCACCAGAATAAAGTGGTTCTGTATGTAAGTTCCGAAAAGTTTATCAACCAGTTTATAGACCATGGCCGCAATGGTGCCATTAATGATTTTATTCATTTTTACCAGCTTATTGATGTGTTGATCATTGACGATGTTCAATTCTTCAATCGTGCCGAAAAATCGCAGGATGCATTCTTCTCCATATTCAATCACTTACACCAGAGCGGCAAGCAATTAATATTGACCAGTGATAAACCACCGAAAGACCTTGAGGGTGTTCAGGAAAGATTATTGAGCCGTTTCCGTTGGGGTTTAAGTGCTGATCTGCAAGTGCCCGATTATGAGACCAAGATGGAAATATTAGAGAAAAAGATGAAAAATGATGGTTTGGATATGCCTCGTGAAGTAGTGAAATATATTGCCTATAATATTAACAGTAATGTACGTGAATTAGAAGGCGCTTTAATATCATTATTGGCACAGTCTTCGCTAAATAAGAGAGAAATCGATCTTGAATTGGCAAAGAAAGTACTTCGCAATTTTGTAAAATCTTCCAGTAAGGAGATTACTATTGATACCATTCAAAAAATGGTATGTGAGTATTTTGATGTGCCTTATGATAAGCTGTTGCAGAAAACCCGTAAGCGTGAAATTGTACAGGCCCGCCAGATAACCATGTTCCTGGCCAAGGCATTTACAAAAAATTCACTTAAAACCATTGGTGAACATTTTGGAGGAAGGGATCATACTACTGTAATTCACAGTTGCCAGACCGTAAAAGACCTGATGGATACCGATAGTCTCTTTAAAGAAAGTGTACTGGAACTACAGCAAAAAGTTCACCTGGCAGCAATGTAAAACCTAAACAAGCACTAATATCAAGTCCAAATACTTCGCTGAATTTGGATTTTTTTATATCCTTCAATGCCGTTTTAAACGAATGGTATACAGCTACCCTGGTTTTCTTGCTAAATTCTGCCTGTTTTTCTATTTAGTTTTGGGTAATAACTTGTAGGATTGTATTTTTGCCACCCCTTACAAAATGAGGGCTTGTTCAAAGGACTCAAGAGCCGGAGAGGTGCCTGAGAGGCCGAAAGGAACGGTTTGCTAAATCGTCGTACGGGTTAAACTGTACCGTGGGTTCGAATCCCACCCTCTCCGCAAAGAAATTGAATTAAAAACGGTAACCAATAGTTCGGGATGTAGCGTAGCCCGGTTATCGCGCCTGGTTTGGGACCAGGAGGTCGCAAGTTCGAATCTTGCCATCCCGACGAATATCAGATTGCCTTCCTTCAGAATTGGGAGGCAATTTTATTTTAAGGATTTTGGTTAGTGACCAGGAGGTCGTCCCGATAATAATCGGGACCATCCCGACGAATATCAAATTGCCTTCCTTTAAAATGGGGAGGCAATTTTATTTTAAGAATTTTGGTTAGTGACCAGGAGGTCGTCCCGATAATAATCGGGACCATCCCGACGAATATCGAATTGCCTTCCTTTAAAATGGGGAGGCAATTTTGTTTTTGCAAGTCTGGTTTTTATTAAGACTGTCTCATTTATTTTCATTAATTTATGGCTAAATAAACTGTGTATATGAAGTATTTACCCATCAAAAACTATATCAACGGAAAATTCGTTGAGGCAACTTCTTCCCGAACCATGGAAGTGGTTTCTCCGATCGACGGCAACTTATTATCCGCTGTACCTATGTCATCATCAAAAGACCTGGATAATGCTGTTAAAGTTGCTAAAGCGGCTTTCCCTGCCTGGAGCCGTACACCTATCAAAGAAAGGGTACAGGTTTTTTTCCGCTATAAGACCTTACTTGAAAAACATTTAAAAGAACTGGCAGAACTCTGCAGTGAAGAAAATGGAAAGACCTATGGTGAATCGGTTGCTGAAATAGAAAAATGTATTGAACTCACAGAGTTTGCAACATCGCTACCTCAATTGGTAACCGGTGAAGTACTGGAAGTAAGTAAAGGAGTGGAATGCCGTACAGAACATGTACCACTGGGAGTTGTTGCATCTATTGTTCCTTTCAATTTTCCTGCCATGGTTCCTAACTGGACTCTGCCTAATGCCATCGCACTGGGGAATTGTATGATCATCAAGCCATCAGAAAAAGTTCCACTATGCTGTGGAAGACTGGCCGAATTATTAAAAGAAGCCGGTTTGCCCGATGGCGTTTTTAATATTGTTCATGGTGATGTTGAGATTGTGGAAGCCATTTGCGATCATCCAGGTATTGAAGCTGTTTCATTTGTCGGTTCAACCAAAGTTGCGAAGATCGTTTACCAACGTGCCACATCAAATTATAAAAGATGCCTTGCATTGGGCGGCGCAAAAAATCATTTGATGGTATTACCTGATGCCATACCGGCTATGACGGCACAGAATGTGGCGGCATCAATGAGTGGTTGTGCAGGCCAGCGTTGTATGGCGGCCAGTGCCATGATAGGAGTGGGAAATGTTGACAGTATTATAGATAAGATCTGCGAAGAAGCAAAAAAAATTATTCCGGGAGAGAACCTGGGCGCAGTGATCAGCAGAGAGAGCAAAGAAAGGATAGAACGATATATTGGAGAAGCCGAAAGAGACGGGGCTAAAATTTTAGTAGATGGAAGAAACACCAAAGTGAATGGGAAAGAGAACGGTACTTATGTTGGTCCTACAGTGATTGACTATGTAAAACCTGAGATGAGTGTGGCCAAAGAAGAGATTTTTGGCCCGGTCATTTCTATCATGCGTACCAATACAGTAGATGAGGCCCTTGCGATTGAAAATGCAAATCCTTATGGCAATGCCGCATCAGTATTCACACAAAACGGGGGCATGGCACGTTATATCATTGACCGGGCAAGTGCAGGTATGATCGGTGTGAACGTAGGTGTACCTGTTCCCCGTGAGCCGTTCTCTTTTGGCGGATGGAATGAAAGTAAATTTGGTGTAGGCGATATCACGGGAAAGAGTTCCATTGAATTTTGGACTAAATTGAAAAAATCAACTACCAAGTGGAATCCCGAAGCAGGAGTGAACTGGATGAGTTAAGATTATTCTAAATGTTGAATTTTAAATGTTGTCCCGCCAAGGGGCGGGATAAAATTCAACATTCAACATTCAAAATAAATAATAAAATGTCATCAACAAAAACTGTATCCGAATCCGCTGAGATCATCCAGAATGCTCAGGATTATACCCTTTTCAGCTGGAGCAAACAAAAAGGTACCAATCCTATTGCTGTAAAATATGCAGAAGGAGTTTACCTGTATGATTATGATGGTAACCGTATCATCGATTTTTCCAGCGGACTTATCAATATGAATATTGGTCATGGTAACCAACGCATCACCGGAGCGGTAGTAAAACAGATGCAGGAAGTGGCATACGTAACGCCCAGCTGTGTTACAAAAGTTCGTGCAGACCTGGGCAAAAAACTGGCAGAAATTTGCCCCGGTGATCTCAACAAGTCTTTCTTTACTTTATGCGGTGCCACTTCCATTGAGAATGGTATCAAGCTGGCAAGGCTGTATACAGGAAGGCATAAGATATTGACACGCTATCAATCTTATCACGGGGCAACCATGGGTGTAATATCAGCAGGAGGCGATCCACGCAAATTACCTGTTGATGCACAGCAAGCACCCAATTTTGTGCATTTTGACCTGCCTAATTTATACCGTTGGGAATACGGTGAAGAAAATTTACTCAAGGAAGCAGTGGCCCAATTGGAAAGAGTAATTGCTTATGAAGGTCCTGGTAATATTGCAGCGATCTTGCTGGAAGGTGAATCCGGAACTTCCGGTTGTTTACAATATCCTGAAGGCTACCTGAAAGCAGTGAGGGAAATAACAAAAAAGCATGGCATATTGATGTTAATGGATGAGGTCATGAGCGGATTTGGTCGTACCGGTCAGTGGTTTGGTTTTCAGAACCACGACATAGTTCCGGATATGATCGCTATGGCAAAAGGATTGACCTGCGGATATTTACCCTTTGGTTGTTTGCAGGTAAGTGAAAAGATCGCTTCCAAATATGATGATGTGGTACTTCCATTAGGTTTAACATATTCGGCACATGCAGTTTGTTGTGCCGCTGCATTGGAAACGATAAAGATCTATGAAGAAGATGGACTAATTGAGAATGCAAGAGCAATGGGTAAGTATATGGAGGAACAGGTGGAAAAGTTAAAACAAAAACATCCTTCCATCGGTGATTTCAGAAATACGGGTTTGCTTGGCTGTATTGAACTGGTGAAGAACAGGAAAACGAAAGAACCCATGGCTCCCTTCAATGCAAAACCGGATGAGATGACCGTAATGAATAAAGTGGCCGCTAAGATAAAAGAGCTGGGTATGTACACATTTGTAAGATGGAACTACATCTTCTGTGCACCACCGCTGATCGTTACCAAAGAACAGATTGATGAAGGACTGGCAATCATCAGTGAAGCGATCAAAATTGCAGACGAAAACATTGCTTAATGGCCGATAACCAAAACCTGAGTGACTCTTCTCTTTACAACGAAGACCTTGCACCCATTCCGCAAAACAAGCGAAGCTGGGGTACCTGGAACTATGCTGCTTTATGGATAAGCATGAGTTTGTGTATTCCAACTTATATGCTGGCCAGTTCACTGATAGAAGGCGGAATGAACTGGTGGCAATCTATCCTTACCATTTTTATTGGGAACACTGTTGTATTGATACCGATGATATTAAATGGGCATGCCGGAGCAAAATACGGAATACCATTTCCTGTTTTTGCAAGAGCAAGTTTTGGAACAACAGGTGCAAACATTCCTGCAATGTTAAGAGCTATCGTTGCCTGTGGATGGTTTGGTATCCAGACATGGATCGGTGGTTTTGCTTTATACCAGATGTTTAAATTGTGGATTCCTGCGCTGGCAACTTTACCGCAGATATTTCCTGATTCATTTGGGTTACAAACAGGCCCGGCCATTTGTTTTTTTCTTTTTTGGCTGCTGAATATGTGGGTTGTTTACCTGGGTGTAGAAAGCATAAAAAAATTATTAGTGTTCAAAGCATTCTTTTTACCATTGGCTGCATTGGCATTATTGTTTTGGGCAATTAATGCAGGACATGGGTTAGGGCCTATCCTTTCACAACCATCAAAATTGTCGGGCGCTTCTTTCTGGGCTTATTTTTTTCCGGCATTAACCGGTATGGTTGGTTTTTGGGCAACACTCTCATTAAACATTCCTGATTTTACCCGTTATGCAAAAAGCCAGAAAGCTCAGATCAACGGACAGATCATTGGCCTTCCTCCATCCATGACCTTATTTGCATTTATTGGTGTAGTGGTAACATCAGCCACATTTATCATTTATGGCGAAACCATCTGGGACCCGGTTGTACTTGCGGGAAAATTTGAAAATAAATTATTGGTGAGTATCGCTATGATCGCAGTTGCCATTTCAACATTGGCAACAAATATTGCTGCAAATATTGTAAGTCCTGCAAATGATTTCTCTAACCTGTCTCCTAAAAAAATTAATTTTAGAGCAGGAGGGTATATTACCGGCATCATTGGCATTTTAATTTTTCCATGGAAATTAATTGCTGATCCCAACGGATATATTTTCACCTGGCTTATTGCTTACTCCAGCCTGCTGGGCCCGGTTGGAGGCATTATGATCGCCGATTATTATTTTATATGTAAGCAGCAATTGAATGTAGATGAACTGTACCGGCACAAAGGACAATATGGTTTTAGTAATGGGT
>JBGANE010000080.1:0-7226 GCA_044222465.1 Ferruginibacter sp. | reverse complement strand
AGATCATGCGAAGATATTATCCTGCCTGGATGATAATGTGGTTTGGGATATGCCCGGTTTCTTTTACCACGAGGGTAAAGATGCTTTTGACAAGGAAATTGAAAACCCCAAAGCAGATGGTCATCCGGATATCGCTATCACCCGGCTTGTGGAGGAAGGTAATATTGTGGTTGCTGAAGGAACCGTAAAAGCAAAAATGAAGGACGTCACAATGCTTGATGCGGTATTCTGCGATGTTTTTCACTTTACGGGTAACAAAATAAACAAGCTAACCACTTACCTGATGTTTAATAACCAGTCCTGATTACGTTGAAAAACATTAACTTTTTTATCGCCATCTGTTCTTCGACCAACGGCTAAGTGAAAGTTTTATTTCTAATCAGGATGAATGCTATAAATTTATGTATTGTAGGCAATTACGAAATAGATAATCCTTGAAACGAGCAATTAAATATACTCTTTTTATAATCCTAATCTTAATTGTGATTTTTATAATTCAAAACTATCCAACTTCTTCTGAAGCAAAAAATCTTACTAGACTATCCGACACTAGCAATATCAGAAGAAACCTGGAATCAATTATTAACACTTCAGATTATCGTAATCATAAGAATATCGACGTACTTGATACAGTTGCTGAAAGAATAAGGCAAGAATTTCTAAGACATACCAATCGGGTTTCCATTCAGAATTACAAAGTCAATGAAAATAGTTATAAGAACATCATTGCATCTTTCGGGCCAGAAGATGGAGAAAGAATTATAGTGGGCGCTCACTATGATGTTTGCCGGGATCAAGATGGCGCTGATGACAATGCTAGTGGAGTTGCTGGTGTCCTGGAATTGGCAAGACTTTTAAAAGGCAAATCACTGAAATACAGAATAGACTTAGTGGCATACACCTTAGAAGAGCCTCCCTATTTTAATACAAAAGAGATGGGAAGTTATGTACATGCAAAATTGTTACATGATGCCGACATACCAGTAAAAGGAATGGTAAGTCTTGAAATGATTGGTTATTACTCGGATAAAGAAAACTCTCAAAGTTATCCAATCGGTATTATGAAATGGGTTTATGGAGACAAAGGCAATTTCATCACAATCGTTCAAAAGTCTTTTTGCGGCGAATTTGCCAAAGAATTTAAAAAATTATCGTTTAAGAATAATTCAATTGCAACTAAGTCTTTTAGAACCCCCTCCTTTTTAGGTGGAGCTAATCTTTCAGATCATAAAAATTATTGGAAATTTGGCTATAGTGCTGTAATGGTTACAAATACTGCATTTTTTAGAAATCACAATTATCATACAAAATTAGACAAACTTGAAGCGTTGAATATTCCTAAAATGGGATTGGTTATTGATGGTGTTTTTAGGACTCTTACACATTTAGAATAGCTGAAATTCGTGTAACTGTCGTCAGCAAAGCATTCCCGCAAGCTGAGCAGGGCGAACTTTCTTTGGTACTAGACCACTAAGCTCGTCCAATCAACCTCTCAGCCAACACCAAATCCGCCGGCCTCGTGATCTTAAAATTATTCTCCTCTCCTTCCACCAGTTTTACTTTTAACCCGAAAGCTTCCACTACGGTAGCTTCATCGGTAAACTTGTCTTTATAATCTATATTAAATGCGGGCAATAAAATTTTACTGTGAAAAGTTTGTGGTGTTTGCACCAGTTTGATGCTGTCACGTTCCAGCGCTTCATTTCCATCTTCAGTTACCGATCGTACACTATCCTTACAACTGATGACCGGGATGGCGGAACCATTTTCCAGGGCAGCTTCATAACAGCGGTGAACCAGGTCAACACTTACCAGGCAACGAACGGCATCATGCACAAAGACTATGCTTTCTTCATGTACCAGTTGCAAACCATTTTGTACCGAGTGAAACCTGGTGCGACCGCCAAAAGCGGTCTTGATACGGTTGCGATCAAAAAAAGCATCTACTATCTCTTTACCGGCAGCAGAATATTCTTCGGGTAAAACCAAAATGACCTCGAGGTCGTCATAGGCTTCGAGGAAAGTATGGAGGGTATAATACAATACCGGCTTCCCGTTTAATAACAAAAACTGTTTGGGTGTTGAACTGTTCATGCGGCTTCCACTTCCACCGGCAACTATAACAGCAAATTTTTTCATAGTATTGTGTTGTTATCCGGAGGTAAGAGGGATCTGTTAAGTTATATCGCTACTACATTTCGGCAGATTCCTCACTGCGTTCGGAATGACAATCCTTTAAAATTAATCTTTATAAATACCAATATACTTTTTACCACTGCTGTTTTGCATGCCCCGGTACATGCCTGCGCTGTTGAGGATCATGGCCACATTTCCGTTTGCATCAACACCAATCATTCCGCCTTCTCCATCCATCTTTACCAGTTTAACATTCACCACTTCATGCATGGCCTGCTCCAGGCTCATTCCTTTATACTCCATTAAACAACTTACGTCGTGTGCGGCAACAGCCCGTATGAAGGGCTCGCCATGGCCGGTACAGCTTATAGCACAGGTCTTGTTATTGGCATAAGTACCCGCCCCGATCAATGGGCTGTCACCAATACGTCCGTATTTTTTGTTGGTCATGCCACCTGTACTTGTTGCTGCGGCAATATTTCCATTGCTGTCACATGCAACTGCACCAACGGTTCCGAATTTTTTATCTTTCATCAGTTCTTCAAGTCCCTTGTTGGTGTGATCAAGAGAATAATTATCACTATCCCTTATTTCTTTCCATTGATCGTACCTGAACTGGGAGAAAAAATATTCGTCGGGTTCTAACTTGAGCCCCTGCTTAATGGCAAAGTCATTAGCGCCCTTACCGCTTAAAAAAACATGGTTACTGTTGAACATTACTTCGGCAGCAAGTTCAATGGGGTTACGGATATTTCGGATACCGGCAACAGAACCTGCAGCCAGGTCTTTACCATCCATGATGGCCGCATCCATTTCCTGCAGCCCTTTTTTTGTAAACACCGAACCCCGGCCGGCATTAAATAACAGGTTATCTTCCAATACCACAATGGCTGCCTTTACTGCGTTGACTGAAGAACCTCCTTCTTCCAACACGGCAAAACCTGCTTTTAGCGATTCTTCCAATCCGTTTATATATGCTTGTTCCAGTTCGCTGGTCATATCCTCTTTAAGGATGGTGCCAGCGCCCCCATGAACAGCCAGTGAAAATTTTTGCATACGTACCAGTGGGTATTTATTTCAGCTCAAAAATATTTAATTTACCATCACAAACTTTCTACAATTTCTGGTAAATGTTTAAACGGGAGCTAACGATAAGCGATTTCTTTTTAATTCTTGTTAATCTTGTTCCATTGTACGGTGTATGGTTTGAGGGGTGGAGCGCTACCGAGGTATTTTTGGTGTATTGCCTCGAGACAGTGATCATCGGCGTTATCAATGTTTTAAAGATGGCCTGTGTAACCATTTTTGTACGGTCTAAAGACGTTTGGGAAAATGGCGGGGCAACCAGTATGCAAAGCGGATGGTTCTTTATCTTCTTTTTTATTGCTCACTATGGTTTTTTTGTATTGGTGCAAACGCAGATATTCTTTGGTGTAACAGGTATTGGGGGTGACGCTTCTTTTTTTAGTAAATATGCCCTGGTGCCGGCATTGCTTGGAGATAATGGAAAATTATTACTGCTGATATTCATTACTTACTATACCCTGCAGAACATCTTTAGCTTTTTTTTGAACGGCGCTTATAAGACCATTTCATTGGGCAGGCTGATGTTTGAACCTTACATGAGGATATTTGTACAGCAGGTGGTGGTTATAGTGGGCAGTATCTTCTTAAGCTTTGGTGCAGGGAAAGTCTTTATACTGATATTTATAGTGGTGAAAATATTCTTTGAACTCTTTGTGAATTTTGGAAGGTTCCTGGATATTGCAGAAAGAAAGGCAAAACAGAAAAACGAAATGCAGAACAGGATCAAGTGATAAGCCTTTTGCATTCTTCCAGCAACTTATCTTTATTTATTGCAACGGTTCCCACTTCTTCACAAACCAGTCCGCCGGCAATATTGGCGATCTCTGCCATTAATTTGGCATCGCCGGTAGCAGCAAAAACCGCTGAGGCCACTGCTATCACTGTATCTCCCGCTCCACTCACATCGGCAATACTGCGGATATGTGTAGGTATGAGGCCGGCCTCATTATCATGTTGGTAAAAGACCCCTTTCTCTGATAAAGTGATCAATGAAATTTTATGATTGAGTTTATCCTGCAATAAAAGGTGCATGTCTTTAAGTACGCTCAGGTTAATGGTATCGGTCAAAATATTCAACCCATCTTTTACTTCCTTAAAGTTGGGTTTGAAAATATCAGCTCCCCTGTATGCAAAGAAATTTTTTCTTTTCGGATCAACCGCTGTCAGGATTTTATGCTTCCGGGCCAGCGCAATAATTTTTGAAATAACATTATCGGTGAGTACCCCTTTATTATAATCTTCCAGTATCAGCACCTGTGGCGCTTCAGCAGCTATATAGTTTTCAAAAGCATAAATAAGCCTGTCTTCATCATCCTTTATCATATCTCCGGGCTGTTCTGCATCAAGGCGCATCATTTGTTGATTGCGGCTTATGATCCGTATTTTATTAGTGGTAACCCGGTGTTCACTATGAACAAGGTATTTGGTACGGATATTATTTTCGTGTAGTAACCTGCTTAACTGTTCACCATCATCGTCTTTACCCAACACACTAATTATACTTACATCAGCACCTAAAGCACAAACATTCAATGCCACGTTGCCTGCACCCCCAATTCGCTGCTCCTTCTTACTTACTGCAACAACCGGCACAGGCGCTTCGGGTGATATACGGTCAACATTACCCCACCAGTAAGTATCCAGCATCACATCGCCAATAACCGCAACCTTTAACCCGGTGAATTGATGGAATAATTTATCAAGGTCAGTACCCGGCATGTCAATCAGTCTTTTTTCTGGTTAGCAATGGAGACAAAATAAACAGGAATGCCCAAAAGTACAATACCCAGGCCTATACCAGCATACAGTGGTTTCATTATAATAAGGAAAACACAAAACACGATAGCCAGTAAAATATAAATAATTGGTAACACCGGGTAACCAAACGCCTTGTAAGGTCTTTCCATATCCGGTTTGGTTTTGCGCAAACGGAAAATGCCGATAATAGTAAGTGCATAGAAAAGTACTACGACAAATGAGATCATATCCAGCAGGTCGCCATACTTACCACTCAGGCAAAGAATGGAAGCCATAATACATTGTGCCCACAACGCATATTCCGGAACAGCACTTTTATTCAGTATGGCTGCCTTTTTAAAGAATAATTTATCTGTTGCCATAACATTATAAACCCTTGCACCTGCCAGTATCAACCCGTTATTGCAGCCAAATGTAGAGATCATGATCATCACGGCAATAACATAAGTACCGATATCACCAAATATTGCTTTGCTGGCTGCTACCCCCACCCTGTCCTGTGGGGCAGAAGCGATCTCATTCAATGGCAGTACACTTATGTACATCAGGTTGGCAGATACATAAATTATGGTAACGATCAATGTTCCTAAAAACAAAGCCAGCCCGATATTACGTTTTGGGTTTTTAATTTCGCCGGCAATAAAAGTTACATTGTTCCATGAATCACTACTAAAAATAGAACCTACCATTGCAGCTGCAATGGCACCCAGTATGGCAGAACCTGTAACACCGGCAATAACAGAACCCTCTGCATTCCTTGTTGTCATTTGCCAGGCATCAGTCCAGTTAGCATTCCAAATACTTCCTTTTGCTGCCAATAAAAAACCAAAAATGATGAGGCCAAAAAGAGAAAGCAATTTAACAACAGTAAAAGTTGTTTGAATCATTTTACCTCCTTTAACGCCTTTTGTATTAATGTAAGTAAGAAAAATGATCAAAGCGATGGAGACCAATTGAGCTGTATGAATTTTAAAGCCTCCAATATCCATTAAAACATTGGTATCATTTAATTCGAGAGCCGGAATAAAGTACCCGGCAAATTTACTGAAAGCCACGCCCACTGCGGCTATTGTGGCAGTCTGAATTACCGTAAAAAAACTCCATCCGTACAAAAAACCCGCCAGCGGGTTGAAGGCTTCCTTTAAATAAACA
This sequence comes from Ferruginibacter sp., assembly GCA_044222465.1. Lineage (GTDB taxonomy): Bacteria > Bacteroidota > Bacteroidia > Chitinophagales > Chitinophagaceae > Ferruginibacter. Next base: position 1,094 of record JBGANE010000080.1, on the reverse strand, counting down.
TACTGACCTCCTGCTTTAGGATACATGGCGCTTAATTCTCCATAACTCAGTGCGGCTGTCAGGGTCATAAACCCGGTGATTAGCCATACAGCTATGAGCCAACCGGCGCTACCCACGTTACGGGCAATATCGGCACTAACAATAAAAATACCGGAACCAATCATAGAGCCGGCAACGATCATAGTGGAATCCAGCAAACCCAGGGTGGGTTTAAATGAAGCAGTCTGTTCTGTCATAGCATTCAGGTTTATATCATAACAAGATATAGAATTTGTGTGAATTATAGCGATTACAAGAGTACAAATTCAATTCTATGTACATCACTATGGCAGCGAGGTATTGGGCCGGCCAATAAATTCATATGCTATTACTGCTTGGGTGCAGATTTCATTTTTTCATTCATTCCCTTTATTACATCGGCGGTAATATTCAATGCCTGATCTTTGTACAAAAGGTATTCCATCCCGGTACCTATTCCGAAAATGTAAGTGAATCTTTGATCTTTGTTATATTCTGCCAGGAACTCCCTGAGTTTTTTCTGTATATCTTCCATTATCCCAAAACTTTTTTCATTCAGCTTTTGGCTGAGCATTTGTTTCCTGGTATCAATCTCTTGTTGCTGATCCATCAATTTTCCCTGGAAAACCTGGGCCTCTTCCTGGGTGATAGTTCCGCCTTTCTTAAGAAAATTATCTTTTTGTGCCTGCAGGTTCCTGTATCCATTTTCCTGTTCAGCCTCTATAGCTTTCATCTCTGCATCCAGTTCCTTACGCCTCTCCTTTATATAAGTGATATTTTCGTTCAAAGAATCCAACTCTACATAGGCCAGTGGAGGACGGTGCCCGCTGCTGTCAGTCGCTAAATGAGAATTATTGATCTTTTCGGCAACAGCTTTTACCTTCTTCCCCGAGAAATCATAATAATACAGGTACCCAACCGCTGCCAGCAAAACTATATTCAACACTAAAGATAGATTTTTCATCATGCGTTTTTATTTAGCGGCAATATACTCACAAACGGAGATAGGGCAATGGTTTTGAGAAAGTTTTAGGAAAGGGTTAACGGCAATAAAGTGCAGCATACCGATGCCCGGT
>JBGANE010000012.1:0-62790 GCA_044222465.1 Ferruginibacter sp. | reverse complement strand
GGTCTGTGTATGGAAGTACCGGCATATATGTTTTTGACAAGTCAACCGGAAACCTGGTTCAGCATAAAGCATATAACCCGATAGACGCACCAAGCCAAAGTCAACATTGGGGCTACATGTTAGAATTAACAGAAATGAAAAACGGAGATGTTTCAATTACCGGAACGTTGGCAGGGCAATTTAACAATACTCTTCAAGCTGCAGCATCCATGCAATTTAATACAACAGATCTATCTTTTGTAAAAGGGAGTTTATATAATACAATTTACCCTCCGGCCATCTATCGGACCAGGTTGAAAACCTTTCCAGATGGAAATTCTTTTTTTTCATACAGTTATTACCCTAATCAATTTACACACTATGATTTTTTTATTCAATCTTTTAATGACATATTGATCAGGCAGCGAAGCAAATTATTTATTGCTAACGGCACACAAGATCAAACAACCGCAATACAAACAAACGCCGGATCGCATATTCTTATATTGAATAAATATGACAGTGCAAATAATTATTTAAGAAGCAGCGATTTATTTAAGCTCAACATTTCCGATAGCAATTCAACGTGTTTAGGAACAGATGTTGACGCATGTTTTATTGATCCAATAAACGTGGAAGATGCACAGATATATTTTATAGATTCGGGCAGAAATGTATTACTCGATACCGCATTTGGAACACTTACTGTTTTGGATATTACAATTCAGATTCAGCAAAATTGCACTCAGGTTATCAAATGCGATTCGCTGAAAATAATATCGGATGTTGATACATTATGTAATACGGCTAACCCCATTTTAGTTACTGCAATCAGAAATAAAAATTGTCGTTCGCTTATTAACTGGAACAGTAACTCCCCATTAGTACAATCCATACAACCCATTACAGATAGCAGCGCCTTAGTTTGGTTAAACAATGGGCCGGGACAATGTTATATTTCGGGCAGTTTCAATTCTACCTGCGGTGTGTTAAGCGATTCTGTTAAACTCACTAAATCAAGATCTGCACAAAGCCTGGATATTGGCCCTGATCTAAAGATATGTGGCAACAATTCATTTCTGCTGAATGCACATAGTGGTTTTAAAAATTATTTATGGCAGAATAATTCAATCGACTCAGTTTTCTTAGTAATCACTCCGGGGACTTATTATGTTACCATTACTGATTATTGCAATACCGTTTTTTCAGATACCATTATAGCAACAGCAGGACAACCTGAACCTTTAGATATAGGTATCGATACATCCGTTTGCAATAAAGACACAGTTATATTAAGTGCCCCTGCTGGTTTTATATCATACAACTGGTCTCCAAATTATAGAATTTCCAACACGACTTCTCAACTGGTAAAAGTTTATCCTGATAGGGTTACAAAATACTACCTGGCAACGCAAAAAACTCCCGGATGTATATCTACTGATTCAATAGAAATTTCTGTTTATGACCTGCCTGCAAACTTTATTGTTCATGATACATTAATATGCCAAGGGCAGAATACTATTTTGCAACCTACCATATCTTTTAAAGATTATCTATGGTCAACCGGGTCAAAGTCAGGCAGGATCAATATTAGTTCTCCTGGTATGTACTGGCTGCAGGTGAAAGACGATAATGGATGTACCGCAAAAGAATTTATAAATGCAATTTCTAAACCTTGTCTTACTATAGTTTATTTTCCAAATTCTTTTACTCCAAATGCTGATGGGAAAAATGATGTATTCAAGGCTGGAGTTTACGGAGTATTAAAACAATATCACCTTATTGTTTATAACCGATATGGGCAGAAGGTTTTTGAAACGACAGACCCAGGTTTGGGCTGGGATGGTTTATTTCATGGTAAAAAACAAAATCAGGATACATATACCTGGATAGCGAATTATCAGCTTGAAGGCAAGCTTCCTGAACAACAAAATGGAACTATCGTATTGCTTCGTTGAACCATTTCTTCAAATCTTTTTTATAAAGCTTAATCTTATCTTTGAATCAAATTCTGGTTATGGACACCCATCTTCATCACGATCATATAGAATCACATTTAAAAAGTTCCGACTTATTAAGAGATGTAGTTATTGGCATGAGCGATGGCTTAACGGTTCCGTTTGCCCTTGCGGCCGGATTAAGCGGAGCAGTAGATAAAAGCAGTATCATTATTATTGCCGGTATTGCAGAAATTGCTGCAGGAAGTATTGCGATGGGCTTGGGTGGCTACCTCGCCGGTAAAACAGAACAGGACCATTATGAGAGTGAGGTGAAAAGGGAATATGATGAAGTAGAAAATCTTCGTCACAAAGAAATAGAAGAGACCAAAGATTTTTTTGCCAGCATTGGATTAAGCCCTGCATTACAGGACCAGGCAACTGAGGAAATTGCAAAAGATAAAGACCGCTGGGTCGACTTTATGATGAAGTATGAATTGGGTTTAGATAAACCTGATCCTAAAAGGGCAACTAAAAGCGCACTGAACATTGGCATCTCATACATACTGGGTGGTATCATTCCTTTAAGTCCCTATTTTTTTATTCCTGATTCAACCGAAGCACTAAAAATCTCTGTTGTAGCTACTTTAGTCTGCTTATTTGTTTTTGGGTATTTTAAAAGTAAAATTACAGGTGTACATCCTTTATGGGGCGCTCTAAAAGTTACATTGATCGGCGCCCTGGCTGCAGCTGCAGCATTTGGAGTGGCCAGGCTATTTGAACAGTAATAATGTTTTCAGAACACCATATCAATTCACAAAAATACTTCTATCCACAGCAATGGTTTGCATACTTTGTTGTAGATCAATGGCGAAAAATACCTTTCCCTACTGAGCCCTGGCCCCTAAAATAATTCTGGCATGGCTTTTGTCTTCTGGGAATCGATACCGGTTTTCAAAAAAGGTTTTTATATTTGTGGTAGTCATATATCACAAATACCCATCAAAGTCCCTGTGAAGTTCAATTCTATTTCCTAACAACAAAGTTATTCTTTATGGGTACGAGCTTCTCATTTTTGAAGGGGGGTGTTCTAACTATACTTTTCCTTTTCTATTTTGCATTTTGCTTTGCAGCTACTTATTATATTGATCCCAATGGAAATGATGTTACAGGTAATGGCAGTATTGGCAATCCATGGAAGACATTAAAAAAAGCCACCCAGACCGTAACAGCACCGGGTAATACGATCCATGTAAACCCCGGCACTTATAATGAAACGCAACAATCCTTTCTTGCTATTGGAGTGAATCTTGAAGGAGTAGGTTCTTCATCCATAATCAAAAGTAATTTAACAGGCCAATACTCCATGTTATTAACACTGGATGCGCCTAATGACACCAACGGTAATCAAACCATTTCGTTCCTGGTACTTGATGGACAGTATGTAAGTGAAAGTAATTATAAAACATGGATAGGAATATTTGTAACCGGGAGAAGTAATGTTACCATTCATGATTGCCAGGTTATAAACTTTATGCACCGGGGTGTGGTTTTTGATGGCAATGATGCCAACGGCCCGGTACTTGACCCCGGACATTATGCAACCGGGAATAAATTCTATAACAATACGGTTTTAAACTCAGCTGAAAATAACGGGATATTCGGAGCCGGGCTGTTGAATATCGGCTCACAAATGGGAATGGAGATATATGGTAATACGATGGTGCAAAACCAAAGGCCTGATTTTAAAAATGGCTGGCCGATAAAACCCTGGGATGGGGGTTGGTTAAAGGGCGTTAAGATCTATAACAATACACTTACCAAAGCGCCTTATAAAGGAACATTCCCAGGCCAGAATGGGGATTGGGATTTTTGTGTTGAACTATACAATATAGAAGGAGTTGAAATTTATAATAATAATATCCAGGGAAGTATTGATATCAACTTCAGCCGTAAAGGAACTTATGCTTTTTCTGCATGGATACATCATAATACCCTGGGCCGTTCAGTTGCGAATGTAAATTTCGAAAGTGGAATTGTGCTGGAATTCCGTACTGAATCAATATTGATTGAAAACAACATATTGAACAATGTATCCAGCGGTGTTCAGTTTAACACCCGGGCGTTTAATAATGATGGCGGATTTCCTAACCCTGGCGGCGGAACTCCTCCGGGTGGATTCAGTTATTTGCTTAACAATACCATTCGCAATAATCTTTTCTCAAATCTGTACTTCGGTAATGGTACAGGCACAGCTACAGGAGTTGCCATAGTAAGCGAAGGAAGCAATGATCAGCAGATCAACGGGCTTAATATTTACAATAATACATTCACAGCAAGAACAGGTGCTGCCCCAATTATATGCCTCGATTTTTCGAACCAGGAAAATGGAAGTAGTACAAATGTGAATATCAGGAATAACATTGCTGTTGGGTTTACCTATGCATGGCTTGCAGGAAGTTCTCCCAATACGGCCATGAGCAATGTAGTGGTAACACATAATGATGCTTTTAACTGTGGTAGTGGGAATACGCCTGTTTGGCCGGCCGGCAATCCTGCGAGTTACTCGTACAACAATAATATGAGTGTTAACCCATTATTTGTTTCAGCAACCGATTTTCGTTTACAGCTTACCTCCCCGGTAATTGATAAAGGAATTGATATAGGTTTACCATTCTCAGGAAATGCACCAGATATGGGCTATGCCGAATATGGACTTGGCGGGCCTGTACCTATAAAACTCATAGATTTTACCGTGAAGCAAGTTAACGGTAAAAATATTTTACAATGGAGTACAGCTACCGAAAGCAATAGCGATCATTTTAATCTTGAGAGAAGTAGTAATGCACAATTTTATGGAACCATTGGCAAGGTAGATGCCAGCGGGTTTTCTAATTCAGAAATAAAATATGAATTCAGCGATGATTCGCCGTTAAATGGTATCAATTATTACCGCCTTGCCATGATCAGCAGAGATGGCACCTCAGAATATAGCAAAGTAATTTCTATTAACAACAAAAAAGATCATGAGCTTGATATAACCTTTGCTGACTTATCTGGCAGCAGCAACACCGTTGCTGCCGTAATAAGCAGTACAAAAGCACAGCCTGCCAACTTATCAATTATTGATGTAAATGGCAGAATAGTTTTAAACACCAACATACAGTTGCAAAGAGGAAGTACCACAGTCAATAAAAATACCCCACCTCTGGCTAAAGGCATTTATTACCTGAGGCTATTTACAGATAAAGAAACAATTGTAAAGAATATTTTCAATAAGGATTAAAACGGGCATTACTTTTAACAGCCTCCCATTGAAAGGAGGCTGTTTTTTTACCACGCATAAATTCAGTATCTGCTACAATTTCAACGAATTGATTTTCATGTACGAGGCAGGTCAGCAAAAAATAATGCTCCTCCTTTAACTTTTATGGATAAAGTTTTTTATCTTGTGTCAGGCCAAAGAGTTTTGCAAAACCCGATACCTGGATTGATATCATCTAACTTCCAATTGCCGAATTTTTAATCACCATTTTTCTTAAAAAGATAGTTTACATGAAAACTGTTTTATTTTCCAGGAGCAGGTGTTTATATATTGTTTGCTTGTTTATCTTCTCATTTCTTTTTACCCCAGGTAGTTTTGCCATTACGTACTATGTAAGCACCACCGGTGATGATGTAACCGGAAGTGGAAATATCGGTAACCCGTGGAAAACATTACGTTGGGCCACTCAAACTGTAACCACCAGCGGAGATATCATTCATGTCATTGCAGGCACCTATACCGAAACCCAGCAATGCAGCCTGGCAATAGGCGTAAGCATAGAAGGTGATAATATGCTTACCACAATTATAAGGAGTTCAGTAACTGGATCATTTAGCGGGTTTCTGATACTAAGCTCACCGCAGGACAGCAATGGTGCACAGAGTATTTCAAATATTACATTAGACGGCCAATACGTAAGTGAGGCCAATTATAAAACATGGGTAGGGATTTGGATCACCGGGAGGAGCAATGTTATCATACATGATACCAAGATCATTAATTTTAAAGACAGGGGAGTGATCTTTGACGGTGTAGATGCTACTGATCCTCCAGCTGACCCGGGACATTATGCCACAGGCAATAAGTTTTATAATAATACAGTATTAAACGCCGCCGGTAACAATGGAATTTACGGAGCAGGCTTATTGAATATTGGCGGCCAGTTGGGTATGGAAATATATAATAACACCATGACCCAGGACCAACGCCCCAATTTTAAAAATGGATGGCCCATTAAATTATGGGATAATGGCTGGTTGAAAGGAGTAAAAATTTATAATAATACACTCACCAAAGCGCCTTATGTGGGTTCATATCCCGGTGAAAACGGCGACTGGGATTTTTGCATTGAGTTATTTCATGTTTCGGGACTGGAGATTTATAATAACACTATACAGGGAAGCATTGACCTGAATTATAATACAAAAGGATCTTATAATTTTTGCGCCTGGATACATCATAATACGATGAGCAGAACAAACCTGAACAGTAAATTTGAAAGCGGGATCATTTTTGAATTTGACACGGAAACAGCCATTATTGAAAATAATACCCTTAATAATGTATCCTGTGGGGTTCAGTTTAATACAAGAAACGGGAGTATTATATCCAATTGTGTAATTGGAAAAAATCTATTTACAAATCTTGGTTTTGGCGATGGTACCGGTACTGCCGGCGGAATCCTTATTATAAGTGAAGGAACAAATAATCCGGTAATAACCAATCTCTATATTTACCAGAACACTATAACAGCTAAGCCCGGCAAAGAGCCTTATGTTGGTATTGAGTTTGGTTCCATGGATAAGGGAAGTGGAAACGGGGTTATTATCAGGAACAATACAATAAGTGGATTTACCGAAGCCTGGCTTAAGGGTAGTTCCCCAACTAATATGAACAATGTAGTTATTGTACATAACCAGGTTACCAGCAATGGAAATAGTAATAAGCCACTATGGCCCGGCGGAGATCCAACTAATTATACCTATGATTACAAACTGGGAGATCCTAACGATCAAAACGGAATTAATTTCCGAACAGGCAATTAACTGCTCATCTTTTATACAAGTAGCCGGTGCTTATTATTGCTAGAAATATTTTCCATAGTCCACTCCACTTTTTTCTCAAATGCATGCTTCCGTACATTGCAATCTGTTTTTGTGCAGATACGGCATGAAAAGTCGAGACAACCATCAGAATGAACAAACAATTCTACAAATTCGCCGTATTCATTTTTTACCAGGTTAGACAACGCATCTATTTCCCGGTGTGCCTCATGTACATTCAGGTACCAGGGTACTGTAAGATGGCAATCCAGATGTAACCGGCTGCCATATTTGATAATACGCAGGTTATGCAGATCAATCCAGTTCTCTCTCCGGTTCGCATTCAGCTTAGCCACCATCTCTTTAAGTAATTCCGTATCCGTTTCATCCATGATACCTGCCACCGAACTCCGTATTATTTTATACCCCGTAAAGATCAGCAGGAAAGAAAAAAGGATAGCAACTACACTATCTATCCATGCTAACCTGGTAATTAAAAGCAATAGCAGGCCAATAACAATCCCGGCTGTTGACCAGGTGTCTGACTGCAGGTGCTTACCACTGGATATCAATGCCAGGGAATTATTCTTTTTACCTGTTTTAACACATATAGCCCCGGTAATATAATTTATCACTGCAGTAATGGCTACCAATATAATACCATAGTCCAGTTTTTTTATTTCGTGTGAGCCGATAAGGTTATTGATAGCTTCATAAATGATGAGTAAACCTGCTGTTGTTATTAATACACCTTCAATGGCTGCAGAAATAAATTCTGCTTTCCCATGTCCATAAGGATGGTCACTATCCATAGGTTTAGCAGAAACATACAAGCTATAGACCCCTATGAGTCCGGCAACAACATTAACAATGCTCTCCAGTGCATCGGTTAAAATGGCCACTGAGCTGGTGATATACCAGGCTGTTAATTTTACAGCAAGCAATAATACCGATACGGCTGTAATAGCCTTTTGTAAGTTTAAGTTATGCTGAGCTTTTTGCAATGATTGATCATTAAATATTAAAACCTATCCCGCCAGTTGAATTCTTTTATGGGGATTAGCTTCTGCAAATGAATAAATGTTATTCCGGATATAATCATTATCCGCATATGGATCCAGGAGATTTTTCAGTTCACCTGTTGATGCAATGGTAAAAGACCGGGGCAAATAACCCATCCCCCAGAAACTGCCACGCTCTATCAAAATGCACAATTTTTCATCGGTTGTTATCCCATCATCCACTAAAGCAAAAGTTGGTAATTTTTCAGATAGAGCATCCAATGCCTTTCTAATTCTTTCATTATAAATGGCAGGGGGCTCCAGCTCGTTCTTTTCCTTTTTACTGAAAGCTGTTTTATCCAGGAAACAAAGTTTTTCATTTAATTGAAACTCTTCAGTCATTTTTTTCAATAGCGATAAACCCTCTGTGAGCAAACTAAAAGAATATAAAAGAGGAATATTTTTTTTCTTTTTATCAATAGCCAAACGGATATATCCACCGTTATCCATAAAGGAATACAGGGCATATTTTTGCACGGGTTGCTTCTGGCTTTTATTATACCTGGGCCACAGCCGCCTGATCTCCGTACTCTCCAATACGATCGCTTCCAGTTCGGTTGCACATTGCTTATACGTTACTTTATGAATCGTCCGTATAAAATTTTGCCTTTTCGGGTCGGGGTCATTATGTGTAAAATGGCTACTCACTCTTTTTTTCAGGTTAACTGCCTTACCCACATAAATTATTTTATCCTTGCTGTTATGAAAGTAATAAACACCCGGTTTGGCCGGAAGCTTATCGATCATTGTTTTTTCCAGGTGAAGTGGCAGCCATTGCTCTGCAGATGCTCTTCTTAACATCTGGTCAATATAAACCTGGGCGCCATTGGCCAGCATATATTCAAACAACTTTACTGTTGCTTTGGCATCGCCCCCTGCCCTATGCCTGTTCTCAATCTTAATTTGTAATGACCTGCAAAGATTACCTAAGCTATAAGATGGCAATCCCGGGAAAATTTTTCTCCCCAGTCGGACTGTACATAGTTTTTTTGCAGCCAGTTCGTACCCTGATTGCTTAAGCTGATGCTTAATAAAAGAATAATCAAAATTTACATTGTGTGCAACAAATATTTTGTCGTTCAGTATATCAAAAAGGGTATCGGCAACTTCATCAAAGACCGGGGCATCGGCAACCATGGCATTATCAATACCAGTAAGTTCTGTAATATAGTTGGGAATATGCTGCTGGGGGTCGATCAATGTCTCAAAATGTTTTACCACCCTTTTGCCATCGTGTACAAAAACGGAGATCTCGGTGATCCCATGTGCCGAAGCGTAACCGCCTGTTGTCTCAATATCTACAATGGCATACAACATAATAACCCGAAAATACTAATTACTTCAGGCAAATAATATTTTTTTGTTGCTTCCAATGCATCATTTTTGATGAACAAAATCAGCAGTTATGGAAATGGAACAGTTCCCGTTTCAAACACTTGATTGGTCAGGTGTCCCGAAGGAAGAGCACAAGGGAATAACAGGTACAGCATCCTGGAGGATCTTTAGAATGGGAGATACCAGGATAAGGATGGTGGAATATTCGCCCGGGTATTTTGCCGATCATTGGTGTAAAAAAGGGCATATCATTTACTGCATTACCGGCGAAATGATCACTGAGCTTGAAGATGGCAGGGAATTCACTTTATCTCAGGGCATGACCTACCATGTGGGCGATAACAGCGATGCTCACCGCAGCCGGTCGGCCAATGGATGTGCACTATTTATTGTTGACTGATGATTACCTAAAATCCTTATTTTTTGAAAATCCCCGGGGGATACCTGCCAATAAGCTGGCTTACTGTTTTAGCTTAAAACTTGCGCTTTTCCCTACCAAATGTGCAGGTTTTGCGCTACTTTGTAAGGTAGAGTTACGTATACTAGTATGTTGGGTCGCAACCCTTTCTGTCAAAGTTGCTTCGTTGCTTCGCAACTCCCGCCCCTTTGCCTGACCTTTGCGACCCAACGTTGCGCTTTACCAAATTTCTATCTAAGCTTAGTGAAGGGCTGCGCCCAACACCTGCTTTAATGAAATTTGGTTCACCAGGAAATGTTCCTGTGTCCAAAAATAAATTTTTGTCCACCCACATTCCCTGATGAACTTCGTAAAGCGCAACGTTGGCGGTAAATTTATCTTAGCGATCCTCTTCCGCACATTTTGTGGCTTACGGCCTGCGGCACGTGAGGTTATTAATAGTTATTGTACCTTGGGCTGTAGTCCACGAAGCTAAACAATAAAATTTAACGTTATGAAAAAGATACTATTAAACAACCGGCCTGCAATACGTAAAACATGTATCATAACTTTTGTACTGGCAGGCATCAGTATATTTCTTTTTTCCTTTGCCGTAAATAAACTGAATGCCGATTTTTTAACGGAACTGGGCATCAGCAAATCAGACGCAGATAATAAAATAACAAAGAGTATACTGGGAGGTTACATGGATATTTCCGGGGCAAAAAACGCCAAGAACATTGTATTAGGCAACCGGGCCACTGTGGCTAAAGACCTGTTGACCTATGTAAAGCAGCATGTAAACTCAGGGGCTTTTAAAAACGAATATAATGATCTGAAGGAAAGCAGTAAGCCGGAAGAGAATAAACCCAAGACACCCGAGGAAATACGTAATGAAACAGTTACTGCCTATAAAAAAAGCGTGGCAGAGATGGAAGAATCCATAAAAAAAGCAGATGCCAATACCAAACCTATATTTGAAAAGGTACTGGAACAAAGCAAACAATTACTAAAAGATGCAGAAGACCCCAACAATAAAAGCATAGCCGGTTATGCTAAAGCATATCCCGATATGATTAAAGCAAGCCAGGAAGCTTATGCCGGGCAATTAAAACAATGGGAAGAACAATACCCTGCCAATCATATGCACTTTGTTAAACAGCGGCTGGAACAGTTTTTAGAAGAAACAAAGGATATAGATTTTGCTGCTGAACTGGTAACACAAGGCGGCAAAAAGAAATTTGTTAACCCCGTTTATGAACGAAAGAGTAACCGCTGGAAAATGGCTTTCCGTGCAGGTAAAGAAGTGGTTGAACCTGCCAGGTCATTTGTGCAACAGTGGATCATTGAAATTAAATAAGTTAAATTAGGGGTCAACAAAAACACCAGTATATTTTGCAGGCCGGGTAACAAGGAATGGCTTTAGAGACCTGCTTAACTATATTGATGTACCTAAAATTGAACAATCAGGAGTAAATGAATTTTGCGACAGCATAATGAAAGAACGAGGAATAAATTTCGGGATGGAAAAAGATCCGAAGTGGATAGCAGTTTCAGGATTTATCAAGTGAATACGGCCAACAGCGTTTTTCATTTGTCTCCCGATGCCCCGTCAGGTTCAGATAGCTATCAGGATCTACCAACGGGGAAAAAAGTAATAAAAAAATTATGTGCAGGAAAAAACAGGTTACTGATGAAAATATAGTGAGTGACTTAAGTTTTGCAAATTTTAATAGTTCAACAATATGAAAGTTTCCGCAAGTATAAAAAATGAGATTAATTCACACCAAACAACAGTTCAAACCGATGGATCGGTAAAACAACTTTCAATTGCAGCAAAGCCTTCGGGCCTGGGTTCTTCTATTAACGGTGCAGAATTATTGTTACTTTCTATAGCAACATGTTTTTGTAATGATGTTTACAGGGAAGCAAGTAAAAGGGGTATTAATGTTTCCTGCGTGGAAGTAACAGTTACCGGGGAATTTGGAGCAGAAGGAGAACCTGGCACAAATTTTCAATACTATGCTAACGTCAGGTCCGACTCTTCTCCATCGGTTATCCAGGATCTGATAAATTACGTGGACAATATTGCTGAAATTCATAAGACGTTACGAAACGGTATCAATGTAACTTTGATCTAAGCAAAAGTTCGCCCTTGGCCAGGTATAGATAGCTATCGGGACCTGACGGCCGCAAGAAAGATGACATTAATTTTGCTTACAATCAATTGCTATTTGTGATAGAAGGGGCGTATATTTATTTGTCAGCGGTGCTTTTGCAAACCATCAGTAATTAACTTACACAAACTTTATGCGGATAATTATATTGATAATGGCCCTTGTTTTTTCTCTAACAAATATTTTTGCACAGGCAGAAAATGAAAAACTTAAAATCTCGCCTTTAACCGGAGACTTTTATATTTATACAACTTACAACACTTACAAAGAAAGCCAGATCCCTGCAAACGGAATGTACCTGGTTACAACTAATGGCGTTGTTATGTTTGATACCCCCTGGGACACAACCCAGTTTCAAGCATTGCTTGACAGCATAAAATTAAAGCATAACAAAACAGTTGTCATGTGTTTTGCAACACACTGGCATAGCGACAAGACTGCCGGACTTGAATATTACAGGCAACAGGGAATTAAAACCTATACTACTACCCTTACAGATGAATTAAGTAAAAAAAATAATAAAAAAAGGGCTGAGTTTTTAATGGCAAAGGATACTGTCTTCAATACCGGACAATATACTTTTGAAACGTATTACCCCGGGGAAGGACATACTGCAGACAATATTGTGATCTGGTTTAAAAAAGAAAAAATTCTCTATGGCGGATGTTTAATAAAAGGGGCAGATGACGAAAATCTGGGTTACTTAGGCGATGCAAATGTAACAGCATATGCATCTACTCTACAAAAAGTTCAGAAAAAATGCAGAAAACCAAAGTTTATTATCATAGCACATAGCGATTGGAAAAACATAAATTCACTGAAGCATTCTTTATTGATGGCCAAAGAACTTAAAAAGAAAAACTAGGCTAACCTGGCCTTGTGCAAGTGATACCCGGCGGAACAAAAACTAAACACAGACCTATACTTTACAAACAATTTTATGACAGGCAAAAATTTTAAAACTGTAATCGTCCTGGCAGCAACCGGGTTAGCCATGTATTCCTGTAATGCCAATAAAACCAGCACATCAGCTACGCAACAAACTATTCCGGCCGATACTACCCCGATTTCATCAGACCGGCTAGGAAAATATTCGGGAGTTTTGCCTTGCGCAAACTGCGAGGGCATTGAAACAGAGCTGACACTCTCCGGCGACATGACCTATGTTTTAACCACTAAGTACCTGGGAAGAAATGATTCAAAGACCGATACAGTAAAAGGTAAATTCACCTTGCAGGAAAATAAATTAAAGCTGGCTGGAATTAAAGGGAATGAAGGTTCATCTTTATACAAAGTGGAAGAAAACCAGGTTCGTCAACTGGATATGGAGGGTAAAGAAATTACAGGCGGGCTGGCAAAGCGTTATGTGCTGGTCAAAAAAGGGGATAACGAAATTGAGGATAAGAGATGGCGGCTCATTGAACTAAACGGCAAACCAGTAACAGGCGCTCCTGAAAGGAACTATCTTATATTTCATTCAAAAGAAAACAGTATAGAAGCCAGGGCGAATTGTAACTTGATACGGCTCAACTATACAATAAAAAATAAGATGCAGCTAACGATAGGGCCAGGTGGTATCATGACAAGGATGGCATGTATTGATAACCAGGAACAGGAATTTTTGGAAACCATTATGAAGGTTGACAACATAACCACCAATGGCCAAACACTTTCGCTCAGTAAAGGAAGAATGGCGCCATTGATAAGGTTTGAATTGGAGAAGTGATCGAATCAATTGTTTGGTTTAACTAAATACAGAACTATGCCACATTTTGTAATTGACTGTTCGGAGAACATTATAAAACTGAGATCACCGGAAGAGATCATTGCTGCAGTATATGAAACTGCAGAAGCTACCGGGCTTTTTGCCAAAGCTGATATTAAAGTAAGGATAAATCCCTTTATCCATTTTACCGTTGCCGGAACAAAGAATGACTTCATCCATATCTTCGGCAATATCATGCAGGGCAGGAATACGGAACAGAAGGCCGGCCTCTCAAGGAGAATGATTACCCGGTTAAAATCCATGTTCCCCGATGTGCCGGTAATATCAATGAACGTTATTGATTTTGAAAAAGCGACCTATTGTAATAAATCAATGGTATAAGAACACATAATAAAAAAGTTCCGTTCAGTTAAACTGAACGGAACTTAATTGTTACTTTATTTTCTGCATTACTTGATAACCACTTCTCCCGTCCTTATCTTGTTTCCATTAGCTTCTGTCAATACTATGTAATATACACCTCCGCCATTCCGGCGCAGATCTATTTCATGCAACTGGTAAGGCTGAGATACTCCATAATCTTTACTAAGCACCCTTCTTCCTTTACTGTCATAAATAGTTATGTTCTGTTTTGTATTATTAGATGAAGCACCGGGGCTATAATAAGAAATGGTGAACTTACCGCTGGTAGGGCTCGGGTAAATGAACAATGTACTGCTGGCAGAATCTCCAATTACAATGGAAACGGGTGCCGATGTACATGTTCCCAAAGTAGCAACCACGGCATAAGTTCCCAGTTTGTTCAGGTCAACAACTACTGTATTGCCGGTAGCTGCCGGTAATGCTGTTCCATCTTTTGTCCACGACCAGGTAATACCACCTGTATTGGGAACAACCGAAGCTGTAATGGTTGTACTTACGATGGTACTGCCGGCCGGCATAGGAATACCCGGGCGCAACCTGGTATAAGGCGCTGCAGATAAGGTTACCACCGGCCTTGGACTTACTGTCAATAAAGCCGCTCCCGAATTAGCCGCAACACATGGCGCTGTTCCTGCAACAACACAACGATACTGATTGGTGTTCATTCCTGCTGTTACACTTGTTAAAGTAAGTGTGTTGGTTGTAGCGCCGCTGTATATTCCTCCATTAACAATATTGTTCCAGTTCGCTCCACCATTGGTACTCTCCTGCCATTGATAAGGAGAAGCAGGCAACGTACCTGATGCTGTTATGCTGAAACTAATGGTACCTGTTGCACAAATGGTATTATTAACCGGGCCAACTATGGTTACCGGCGTATTTACAGTAAGTGTATTGAAATTACTTGTAGCCGCAGGTGCACATGTACCGCT
Source organism: Ferruginibacter sp. (assembly GCA_044222465.1). Taxonomy (GTDB): domain Bacteria; phylum Bacteroidota; class Bacteroidia; order Chitinophagales; family Chitinophagaceae; genus Ferruginibacter. Next base: position 47,735 of record JBGANE010000012.1, on the reverse strand, counting down.
TACCACACAACGATACCTGTATGTGTTCATTGCAGCGGTTGCACCGGTAATGGTAAGTGTGGCTGTTGTTACTCCTGAATACACTCCGCCATTAGCAAGCGGATTATAGTTCGCTCCGCCATCCATACTCACCCACCACTGGTAAGTCAATGCTGTTCCATTTGCTATAACACTATAAGTTGTATTACCTCCAACACAAAGTGTAGTTGTTGCTGTTGGATGGGTAGTTATCGCAGGTGCTGTGTTCACAGTCAATGTTCCGGCAGTTGTATTTACAACACCACAAGGTGCAGCTCCTGTTATCACACAACGGTATTGATAAGCATTCATACCCGCTGTTACTCCGGTAAGGGTTAATGAGGCTGTTGTTGCTCCGCCATAAATTCCACCATTGATCACATTGTTCCATGAGCCGCCGCCATTGGTACTCTCCTGCCATTGATAGGCTGGTGTGGTACCTGCAGCAACAACATTGAACGTTGCCGTTGCACCGGCACATACAGTAGTATTAGCAGGTGGAGTGGTAATTGTTATTGCAGTGTTCACTGTTAATGATACGCAACCCGATGTTGCTGCTGGTGCACATGTACCCGTAACTACGCAACGGTATGTGTAGCCATTCATTGCTGCAGGCACTCCTGTAATGGTTAAGGTATTTGTTGTTACACCAGTGTAAGGACCCCCATTAGCAAGATTAAAAAAAGCACCGGCGCATCCTGTTGGGCTTTCCTGCCACTGGTAAGTAAGTGCAGTTCCGGTTGCAGTTACACTAAATGTTGTATTCTGTGTAGCACAAATGGTGCTGTTAACCGGTTGTGCTGTAATATTGGGTGCAGTATTTACGGTTAATATAGCTGCATTTGAATTAATGGCCGGGCATGCCCCGGTAACCACACAACGGTATTGATAATTATTCATACCAGCCAATACACCGGTCAAATTTAATGTAGCTGTTGTAGCTCCGCCATATATACCTCCATTGATAATATTATTCCAGCTACCACCACCATTGGTACTTTCCTGCCATTGATAGCTGATCACTACACCACTGATGGTAACACTGAATGAAGTATTGCCGCCTGCACAAAGTGTTTGATTGCCTGGCTGAGAGGTAATGATCAATGCCGTACCTACGGTAAGTACGGCGGGGTTAGATGTTGCAGGAGATGGACATGCACCTGTTACCACACAACGGTATTGATAGTTATTCATACCCACCGCGGTAGGGTTGATAGTAAGTGTGGCTGTGGTTACTCCCGAATAAGGCGCTCCGTTTGCAAGGTTATTCCACGGGCCACCGGCACCGGTAGTACTTTCCTGCCATTGATAAGTCAATCCGCCACCGGTTGCAGTAACACTAAAGTTTGCAGCATTGCCGGCACAGATAGAAACACTGGAAGGTTGCCCGGTTATGGCCGGTGCAGCATTTACAGTTAGGGTAGCAGCATTGGAATTTAAAGGACTGCAGGAACTGCTTACTACACAACGATACTGGTAACCGGTCATTGAAGCTGCAGTTGGAGAAATATTAAGCGTAGCTGTTGTTACATTTGAATAAGGCGCCACATTGGTCAGGTTTGCCCATGAACCTCCGCCATTGGTGCTCAACTGCCATTGATAAGTAAGTGCAGTTCCGGTTGCAGTAACACTAAAAGATGTTGCCGCTGGTGCACATAAGGTAACATCTGCCGGTTGTGCCGTTATAGCTGTTGCCGGGTTAACCGTTAAAGTAACACAGTTTGATGTAACCGTTAACGGAGCACAGTTTCCGGTCACCACACATTTGTATGCATAGCCATTCATGCCGGCAGTGGCTCCTGTAATATTGAGTGTTGCCGTTGTTGCATTTGAATAAACACCTCCATTGGTAATATTGGTAAATGCGCCTGCACAGCCTGTAGTACTAACCTGCCATTGATATCCTAAGGGTGCAGTACCGGCTGCCACAACGCTGAAACTGGTATTATTGCCCACACAGGCAGTGGCATTGGCCGGTTGGGTAGTAATAGAAGCAGGTGTACATGTTGCACACGGTGAAATTGAAAAGTTTGCAACCCGTGTTGCCCACTGACCTGTAGGGTTGTAATTGGCAGTAAACCAAAATGACCCGTCAATGGGATCAATGGTCATACCATTATAATCTCCATAGCGGTTACTTGAACTGGGTGCCGAACCTGCAATTACTGTTGTTTCAGGTTCAGTCATTACACCCAATGGGTCGCATGACTTTCTTCCCGTGAATCGTATGGAAGGAAAATTATTTGGCCCGGCAACATTATACCCGAGTCCTATGGAATTATCCGGATTGACACCAATACATGACATCCACCTGTGTGTTGGATCAGCCGGCAGGCCATAGGTACCCTGTTGGTAAATCGCCCATGGGTTTGCACCTATTTTTCTCAGCTCATACCATCTTACACCTGCATGGGAATTGCCGTCAAGTTCATCAATATGGGTACATACTATAGTTTCGTAAGTTCCAAAATTCCTGTACAGTATCTTATTCATCAAAACCTCCCTTAGCGGATCGAGCCTTACTGCTGAACCTTGCTGAGGTATGCATGAAAAAGTAAGGAAGCCACAGAAATTGGTGCTGAAAGGCAATGTGGGCAGTAGCTGAGGCCCCGTCAATGTTGTATTAGCAGGTGTTACCCAGTCAACGCTTAAACTGAAAATTTCAAGACGGTCAACAATACCTGTTGTCCAGGCATCATCGGCCATGCGCATAAACATTGCAGGAGAATTCGCAGGTGGTGCTGTTGTTCCAATCATATCAACCGGCGTTGCTGCCTGGAAACCAATAGTTGGATAAGAGGGTATGGTAAATCTTTGAGTAAGTGTTGTGGGCGTACCTGCGAGCATTTTTGTACGGTCAAGTGCATAAAGTGCAGGGCTGTTTTCATTGGAAGTAACTATATAAGAATTTCCCCAGGTTGCTAATTTGAAATAATCCGGAAACTGTGGAGTAACATAGTTATATACAAAGTATGATCCTGTTGGGTCGTTTGTTTGGGAAATAGCTATAAGAATGCGGTTACCTACGTTTCCAAATTCACTGATCAGCCACCTGTCGGCAAACTGGTCGTACAAAACAACAGGGTCGCCCAGACCGCTAACCCCGGTTATGGTACTTAAAACAATTGAGTTCACCAAAATATTTCCGGCTTTATCCCATATCCTTACCAGGGAGCTGGAATTATTATTGACCATCTGAACAATATGATTGGGGCCTGAAGCCAGATTATTATCTGATGGGGTTACACCGGTAAATCCCAAACCGGCAAACTGCAGATTGAGTGTTGCCGGAGTACGTACAATATTTGCAAAATCATAATTCATCTGAACGGCAGGACTAATACCCTTAGGCAATGCATTTGGGTTTTTTACTCTATGCAGTCTTATCTGTCCGTCTTCGTCTTCATCCTCTTTATTTACACCCTTCACAGTCCTGTAATTGGGCCCCATTGGAGCATCTGCATTTGACAAGGTTCTTATTGGTGGCGTAACCCGGATAAGGTCACACTTAATAAGTTCGGGGTTTGTTAAGCGGAAAGTTTCGTTCTGGGCAAATGCAAAGGGAGAAATAAAAAATGCCAGCAACAATAATCCAATGATCTTTTTCATACAGTAAAGTTTTTTTGATAGTCGTTTTTGGGGTTCATGAATAGTATCCCGAAAAGAAGATACACCAAGGTACAATAATTTTATTGTGAAAGGAGCAGAGCCGGGGCAGATTATTTTATAGTGATTAAAACATCCCGGCAAAAATCCTACCGGTGCCTGCTTTGGAGGTATTTTTCATGTACAATGGTGCTCATAGGTTTATCATAAACCTTACTTTCCACCCAACTGATGATATCCAGGTAAGAAAATACCCTTGTTTCAAAACGGTTCTTTTCAAACTGTTTAATGCGGCTGAGCAATTTTTTTAACCCCGGCTTTAATTTTTCGGCAGATTCATACACATTATTGCGGATGAATCTGAACATCTCCTCTTCCACTACTGTCAGGTTTTCCATTCGTGACATAAAACGGAATACCGACCTTATCAGGGATTCAATAATGGCATCGTTGCCCAGTTCAAAATGTGCCATCAGGTGCAGCAAGCGGGCATAGCACTGCAGGTCGATACGGATATCAACGGGCCCGTTGATGATCTTCTGCAGATGATCAATAGAGCTTTCATAATCTCCATTACCAAAATAAAGTAACGCAGTTTTATATTGTATCACCAGCACCCTGTGCCGGTCAATATAAAGTGAAAACTCATCTAAACCGTTCTCAATTTCCGGAACCAGTTTTACACCTTCACTAAAAGTACCTTTCATCAAATGCTGGTTTATTTTTGCACTGGTGAGGTATACAAAGGCCTGCATCCTGAAGTTATCATGATGGTTGGCCACTTTGGAAAAAGTAAACCGTTCAAAGCGTGACAGGTAATTATCAAATTGTTTAAAGTTGCGTAAATTAAAACTGGCGGTTAACAGGTTGTGCAGCCCTTTAATATAGTGCCCGGTTTCCACGGTTATCATCAGGGGTTCCCGGTTAAAAAGTTCTATCCATTTACGGCTATAGCGGTAATACATCAGAAAATCCTGGCGGATAAATGCATACCAGCAATAACTCTGGTAGAGATATAAAAGCTGGTAAAACCCGGTGATCTTTTGAGGATCAACCTGCAGGTTCTGTTTAAAAAATAGCTTCACCCCTTTTTCATCTTTTTCATTTCTTGCATGCCCGTGCTTTACATACCATTGGTATAGTTGCAGTGCCAGATTCGATAACCCGGTGATCATAGTGCGTTGTTCATTCACTTCATTGGCTTCATTTGTCAACCGGTCGGCTGCCGACTCACCGCTGCCGGTAATATGCAGGGTCTCTATCTTTTTCTCCAGCGAAATAACCTGTATCAAAAAACTTTCCTGGTGATAGGCTTTAGCAAGGTCTTTTACTTTCTCCAGTATCTTCAAACTTTGCAGGTACAAACCTTTATTGTAGAGGATACGGGCATAATCAAGTTGTTCATGTAACTGCAGGTCGATACTTGACGTACTTTTTAATAAACGGAGGCTGGCCAGCAGTTCTTTATACAGATGTGCCTTTAAATTGGCGTATTGTGGTTTTTCAATACCGGGTAGTTTTTTGAGGATGAGCTTTTCATCATAATCCCTGCTCTTATCCACGGCATCAAAAAGCTGGATGATCTTCAGGTCTTCACGGGATGAGCTTCTTTTTATATAGAGTTTAAAATGCCTTTTCTCCGACTTTTCGAGGGATTTTATCAGTTGAAACAATATGTCTGCGGAACGGTTGGACATCATAAACTCTTTTAGCTATAATCCTTTGCTGTAAAGGGTTTTAGCATTCTATCCAGGTTTTTAGCAGGATAAAATGACCCTGAACTTAGTTAGGTGTGCAAAAATACACGACTTAATTTTAACACAGAAAGATGGTCAATTCACATAGCAGGCAATCGCTAAAGGAAGCAATCAATCATTAGAAGGCACCTGGCCCATCGCTGAAACCAGTCAGCATCAAAAAGAAAATAAGTTTTTCATATAGCAAGCAATCGTTAAAAAGTCACTCCGTTTCTACGGAGTGGCAATTTTATATACAAGTATAAACAATATTTCTGAATATTTAGCGGATTGGAAACTCAGGCTGACATATATCTATTACTTTTTTCCTAATTGTTTTAATATCTCTTCCACTGCCCTGTCTATCTGCGGGTCTCTTCCATTGAGCTTATCTTCAAAACTATTGATCACTTTAATATCAGGTTGCACACCGGTTGCTTCCAGGTCTTTTCCATCCAATGTATAACAGCCCCATGCCGGCATACGAACTGAAGAACCATCAACCAGGCCAATACCACTGGTGAAAATGATCCACCTGTATGTTTCGTTGCCGATGATCGTACCCAGCTTCAGCGCCTTAAATCCCTGCGATGTCATTTCAGCATCACTTAATGATTGTTCATTTATCAACAATACAATAGGTTTATCGCTTGGTGAAAAATTGGATTGCTGTGTAAGGCTTCCCTCCCGGTATTTCCAGTTGAGATACGTTCTTTGTGATAAGAATTTCAATACTTCATCATGCACATTACCGCCGGTATTATAACGAAGGTCGAATATCAATGCATCTTTTTTATTCAATTCCTGTGTCATGTCAATAATGAACTGATCAAGCTCAAACTGTCCCATATTCTTCATATACCCATAGGCGATCCTTCCCTTGCTTTTTTCATCTACTCTTTTCTGGTTGTTATCGATCCACTCATCATACAGGTTACCGAACAAACTTGCCTGCGGATGAATTTTTACATTTACCATTTGCCCGTTACGATTGAAGGTCAACCTCAATTCCCTGTCCCTCGATGGCATAGTGAAATAATAATTCCTGTCTTTGTTGCGGTCAACTTCTTCATCATTCACTTTTACCAGAATATCGCCGGGTTTTATATCAATCGCTTTCCTGTGGGCTACCGAACGCCTGGCCACATATTTCACCTTATAGGCATCTTCATTTTCAAAAATGATCCCTGTTTCCATGGTCTGGTTTTGCAATGCAATGGTTTCATCATCGCCAAAAGTGCCAAAGCCCTGGTGTGAGGAATTAAGTTCACCAAGCATATCATTCAGCATCACCCGCATATCGGCACGGGTATTCAGGTGCGATAAGAATTGTTTGTAATAATCTTTTGTCTTATTCCAGTTGAGGTCATGAAATTTTTCATCATAATAATTCTCTTCCATCTGCGCCCATGCTTCATAGAACATCTGGTCAAACTCTTCCGAAAGATTCCTGCGGAAAGTATAACTGATACTTATGGGATCAACTTTATTCCCATCAAGGTTCAGCTTATTGATAGTGCCGTTAGCAAGTGCATAAAGTTTATCACTTACTTCTATTATATCAAATCCAAAACTATTATCCGTTCCGGCTATCTTTTCAGTTTTGTTTTGTTCAAATGGTTCTATCACCGTTTTCCAGAGTGCATTTCTTCCTTCTCCATGATTGCTGGTGTACAACACGGTTGTTTTTTCAGCCTTATGATAAACCGATTGCAGGAACTGTGCCCCAAGAGATGGACTGATCTGTTCAAGTCTTTCCATGAGCAGGTCGGTATCAATGGTAATTGATTTTACCGAGTCAGTTGCGGCAGCTTTTTTTGTCGTGTCTTTTGTTTCTTTCTTTTCTTCCTTAAATAATTCATTGAACTTATCAATGCGATAGGGTTCATCAAGTTTTTCAAGCGGCACCCGGTACACTTTTGCATTAGCCATACCAAAAGGATAGGATGGCCTTAAACGCTGCGAAGTAAAATAAATATACTTGCTGTCCGGTGACCATATAGGGCCTGTTTCTGAAATACCAGTGTTTGTGAGATTGGTTGTTTTGTTCTCCTTAATATTATGTATGATAATATCCTGCTCAAAATTGCGGTAGGCAGTAAAGACCACATATTCATCATTGGGCGAAAAACCCGGGTCACTGTTCTGAAAACCCCATATCTCATCTTTTACGATCATTCTGCTTACCATGGTCTTCAGGTCCATCAGCTTTACCTCGTCACGGCCACATAGATAAACTGCCTGTGTTCTTTTTTTATTCATCACCAGGCCCCGGTTATTTTTTTTGTCGGAAGAAAGTTGTTTAAGAGTACCATTACCATCCGCAGTTATTGAATACCAGTTTGTATACCCGTCAAGCGTCTGGCTAAATAACAAGGCCTTATTATCACTCATCCACTTTATTTCCACCACTCTTTCTGCTGAATTGCGCTTTACCTGCTGAATGAATTTTCCTTCAATATCACTTACAAATAATTCGCCTCTTGAAACAAAGGCCAGTTTCTTTCCATCGGGTGATACATCATAAGCTGAAATATTCCCCCTCACATCAAAATCTTTCTCTTTGGGCAGAATATTGTTGCGAATGATGGAAATATCCAGTTTGTTTTCTTTATCTGATCTCACATCATAGATCCAGAGCTGGTAATCTTTTTCAAAAACTACTTTACCGCCATTAGCATTTACCTGCGGTGTTTTTATAGAAGAAGAAAATCTTGTCAGCCCTTTCTTCCGGCCATTATCTAAAGTATAGAGGTTGTATTCTCCATTGGCTTCATCCGAAATGAAATAGATGTTCCCGTTCTTATCAAAGGTTGCTGCAAAATCTTTTCCCTGCCAATCGGTATATTTCTTATGCTGCTTTGTTTTCAGGTTATACGATTGAATGTCGGGATTGAAAGGGCCTTTGTATCTTTTACGCTGCACCTGGTTGCTACTCTCCCAGGTATCATTAAAAAATATTTCTCCCGATGTTGGGTGTTCAACGAGGTTATGATCGAACTGGAAAAAATAATTGCCGAATACCCTTTCTGGCGTGCCTCCATCTGCACTCACTTTAAATCCTGCAATCTGCCCCATACGGCCGCTGTTGAAATAAATACTTTTTGAATCCCAACTCCAGCTTGTTACTTCATCGCCACTGCTGTGGTAAGTGATCTGCTTTACTTCACCTCCGTTAACCGGCATTACAAATACATCTGCATTGCCGTATTGTCTTCCGCTGAAAGCGATCCATTTTCCATCAGGCGAAACCCTTGGTGAAGTCTCGTAACCCTGCATGGCTGTCAATCTTGTGGCCTGACCGTTATTTACATTAGCCTTCCACAGGTCACCTTCGAAAGCAAAAATAACCGTTTGGCCATCGGGGGTTAAGCATGGGTTCGACAGGAAATAGGCATTGCCGCCTTGCGCCGTTACTGAAAAAGAAATAATAATAAAAAAGAGAGTTACGATTGATTTCATTGCAGATGATTTAGGACATGAATATACAGAGATACCCCATTACTGCAATGCCGTTTATAGAAAACAACTGTTTTATAGAGCCCTTTTAAACTTGCAGCAATACGAATGCCAGCAGCAGTTTTTATCTATTGAGGTTGTTGTTGCGTTACACAATGCACCATTCCCCCGTTCTCATATAGGTTTCTTACATCAATTCCTACCACGGTTCTTGTGGGATATAGTGTTTGGATAATTCCATTTGCAATTGCATCATTTGGGTCGTTGTAGTTAGGAACTAAAACTTTATTGTTAGCAATGTAATAATTTACATATGAGCCTTTATAACCTAAATTTATTCCGTTAGTTGTTAATACATTGTTTTGTGTTAAAGGCACTTTTAGAAATGTATACGTCGTTCCGCTTTTGTTTTTGGCTGATAAAAGTTTATCTATATCAGATTGCTTCACATCAAAATTCAACAAATCGCTTTGTTTCATTGTTACAATTGTCGTTGCGTTTCCAAATCTTGCAAATCCGTCAATGTGTTGGTCTGTAAGTTCAAGTCCGGCTTGTCCATCAAGCCAAATAAAGTTTGTAACACCCAAATATTTTGTAAATATAGCCTCGGCTTGTGCCTGAGTCATTCCAGGATTTCTATTGTTGTTAAGTATAGAACTTTTACAAGCCATCATAGTTCCATGCTCGTCAACCTCTACGCTTCCCCCTTCGTTTGTCATTATCGAATTTATATCAATTAGTGTTCCGCCTTGATCTGTTGCTATTTTTGAAGGGATTGTATTGCAGTTTGAAAAAGCAATCGGGAGCCCTGACTGGTCATCTGTTTTACGCCCCCAACCATTAAAACCCCAATCCTGAATAACTAAATTTCCTTTTTTGTCTTTAGCGTAAATTGGTCCGTTATCTCTTACCCAAACATCATCTGTTTTGTAAATTTTGAAATCTACATTTGTCAATGGAACACTTACGGCATTCAACAATGCAACAATTCTGTCTTTTTCAGTTTGGTTGTAGGCTATAATATGAACTTTCTCACTTGTTACCAATTCCTTTGTAATTGAAACCCAGGTTTGATCCAACTTATTACGATAAGTAACTCCATATTGATAATGGTGTGGCCATTGTAGCCAGGTTCCTTCGTGTGTTTCTGTTTCTTCTGGCATTGTATAAAGAATTTCGGTTGTTGATGCCGGCATTTCTTCCTCGCCTTTATTACAAGCAGAAAAAATTGTGAAGATTGTACTTAATAGAAAAATCATTTTATTCATTTTATCTTATTTGAATCTTTGCCTGCCGTTTTTGTTTCGGTTAAATTGCATTAACTGTTTACTTGCTGCTAAACACTTTTTTGAGGATATCGGTAACCTGTGCAGCCGGGTCCTTGCGTATCTTTTGTTCCTGCAAACCAATATTATAAAACAAACCGCCCAATGCCTTTTCAGTAACATAAGCGTTAAGGTCGGTATTCACAGGTGTGGAGGAGAATTTATTGTAAGCAGTAAAAACATCTTTCCAGTATTTTGGTGGCATCCACTTTTTGTCAACGAAGCTTCAATTACCGGCCTGAATTTTTCGGTGAGTACTTTAATTGTATTCGATTTAAATAATCAGTAGCGGCAAAATCACCACCCCTTAATATCTGCAACCCGTCTTTTATACTCATTTGTTTAATGGTATTCCAGAAAATATCCCCCACTCCCTTTGGCTGCTGCATCTTTCGCTGCACGTTCATGGAGAGGATGGTTTTATCAACCAGGCTTCCCATACCAAACTGCGTAGCGTCTTTTCTACCTTTTGCTTCTTCTTCAAAATTTTATAGCTGCATCTCCAAAGAAACCATCCAGTTTACTTAATTTTTTTGTGCTGCTGTCGGTACCTACCCGTAGGGCTTTTAAACCGCTGATGATATCTTCGTTGCTGAGGCTGCTGCCTGAAGTATTTTTTAACCTTATTTAAAACATTTGATCAATTGTGCCTCAGTAGTTTGAACGCTTAGAAAAGCCAGTGAGAGATAGAGTAAAATCTTTTCATAGTTAAATTTTGTAATACTACACAAAAATAACGCCATGCTTGCTAATAAAGGGTTACTTATTGAGTACCCTGTCATGCTGAGGTCGATGCATCCCAGCATGACATAATCGCATTTAAAGAGATGCTTCGTACCTCAGCAGCATGACAAAATCCAGGAGCATATAAGTCATTAATTCCCTACATGCTTTGTTACAAACGATGTATATGAAAAAACTTCTCCTGCTCACTTCCATTTCATTGCAGCTGCTGAAGGTATGGCTGCCACAGTTATTACAGGCGCTAAATGAAAAGCAAATGAAGAAGATGGGCAGCGAAAAATATATGCATCCGACATTTATAGTATCAGCAAAGGAAGTTTAAAAGATGCCATTGTCAGCTTTGGGGGCTTTTGTACTGCCGAGGTCATTTCAGACCAGGGTTTACTGCTTACCAATCACCACTGCGGTTTTGATGCCATACAAAATCATTCTTCCATTCAGAACAATTATATACGGGATGGCTTTTGGGCATACAACAAAGACCAGGAGTTACGCAACGAAGGATTGTTTGCCACCTTTATCATCCGCATTGAGGATGTGACCGCTTCGATACTTAAAGATGTAACAGCCGCCATGAGTGAGCGGGAAAGACAGAGTGCCATTGACAAGAATATGGTTGCCCTAAGATCAACGGTAAAAAAAGAAAGTTACCAGGATCTTTTTGTGCGTGCTTTTTTTGAAGGCAATAAATACTACCTCTTTGTTACTGAAACATACCGGGATGTTCGCCTGGTTGGCGCCCCGCCTTCTTCGGTGGGTAATTACGGTAAAGATACCGACAACTGGATGTGGCCAAGGCATACCGGTGATTTCAGCATGTTCCGCATTTATGCCGGCAAAGACAATAAACCCGCTGCTTACTCACCCGATAATGTTCCTTACAAACCGAAACGTTCGTTGAATATTTCATTAGATGGTGTGAAGGAAGGAGATTTTACCATGGTATTCGGCTTTCCGGGCCGCACCAATGAATACCTGCACAGCAGCGCCATAGAGCAAATCATGAAGGTAAGCGACCCGGCTAAGATCGGCATCCGTACCAAGGCGCTGAATGTGATCGATGGTTTTATGCGCAGGGACGAAGAAATAAAGATCCAGTATGCAGCCAAATACGCTTCCATCTCCAATGCCTGGAAGAAATGGCAGGGCGAAGTATTAGGACTTACCAAAACCAATGCCGTTGCCAAAAGAAAAGAACTGGAAGCCAGTTTTGAAAAGATCGTTCTCAGCAAACCGGAACTGAACATGGCTTACTTAGACCTGCTGAAAAACCTAAAGCAAGCTTATACCGACATTGAACCGTATGCCTATGCAAGGGATTATTATAATGAGATAACCCAGAAGATAGAGATACTTGGTTTTGCCACACAACTGAACAGCATTGTAAATGCTTTTGAAAAAAATGGGGAGGCCGGTTATGCAACTACAAAAGAGAAAGTGCTTACCAGCCTGGAGGGGTTATTTGGTGAATACAATGCTACTGTTGACCAGAAGCTTTTTGAAGTGCTGATGGAAATGTATGTGGCCGATCAAAAGGACATGTATGTTTCTCCTGTGTTTAAAAGTTTGTTAAGCCAAAGCGGGAATAGTTACAGTAAGACTGCAACCAGCCTGTTTTCAAAAACCAGATTAAATTCCCTCGCCTCGGTAAAAACATTATTGAGTGGAAATGCAAAAGATGTTTGTGATGCCATTAAAAATGATACAGTTTTTCAGATGTCGATGGATATGCAAAAGACTTACAGCAGCAATGTAGCCGGTAAACTGAACGAGATTCAGGCAAACATAAACCAGTTACAACGTACGTATATGCAGGCCCAGATGGATGTGTTTACTCAAAAAACATTTTACCCCGATGCCAATAGTACGCTCCGGGTTACCTATGGCAATGTGAAGCCGTATCAACCAAGAGATGGGGTGAAATATGATTTCTACTCTTATATGGAAGGTGTGATGGAAAAATACAAGCCAGGAGATTATGAATTTGACCTGCCCCAAAAAATGATAGACCTCTACAACAAAAAAGATTTTGGGCCTTATGGTGTTAACGGACGCCAGCCGGTTTGTTTCATTGCTGCCAATCATACCACGGGAGGTAATTCGGGCAGCCCGGCGCTGGATGCCAATGGTAACCTCATCGGCCTGAACTTTGACCGGGTGTGGGAAGGCACCATGAGTGACATTAACTACGACCCTTCTATTTGCCGCAACATCATGGTTGATATCAGGTATGTTCTTTTCATTGTTGATAAGTTTGCCGGTGCAAAAAATCTTATCACCGAAATGAAAATTGTAAAGACAAAGAATTAAACCTACCCGGGTTATTTGCTGCTGTTTAAAAATACCTTGCACAGGGTATATGAAAACTGCCGAATATTCGTTTCATTTGTTGTGATATATACTATCATTTATTCTCATTCTTAACTTTTAAACTGATTTTTATGAATAACATTGAATTACGCATGAACCGGCTCGAAAAGCAAGTTCGCACCTACCGCCTTGTAACTGTTTTTTTAGTGGTGGGCATTTCCGCAGCGCTTTTTATGGGTTTTAAAGACAAAGATGCACCACCAGATGTGTTGAAGGCAAAGGCTTTCCAGGTCGTTAACAGCAATAATGATGTGCTGGCCGAAATGAGTATTGAAAAAGGTAATGGTCTTATTACCACCTACACATCCACAGGCAATAAACTTTTCCAGGCGTTTACTTCTGATGGCGGCGGAGGCGGAATAAATACTTTTGACAAGGGTGGCCAGGTGAATTTTAAAGTAACACGTACCACAGATGGAGGAGGTTATATGGCTTTGTTTAATGCCGATCGGAAAGAAGTATTTGAAGTAGGTACCACTGTATCCAGTTCGGGTTATTTCAGGGTGAATGACAGGTATGGCGAAAAACTGGCCTGGCTTACATTTACAGAAGGTGGTGGTGGTTATTTTTCGCTGATGGGAAGAAATAATAAAGAGCAGATCAAATTATCAACACCAGATGCAGGCGGAAGAGTGGGTATATATAATGGAAATGAAAAGCGTATCATTTTTTCCGGAGCGCAGGATAATAAGGATGGCAATATTACCGTGTATGATAGCTATGGCTCAAGAAGTGGTGGTGTTCCCAATAATTAAAATGAACTGAATAAGATATGGCCTCCTTTAGTAAAGGAGGCCTTTTTATTTCATTTAGGGAAAGGATTTTGTAAATTTGTGCTGCAGCATTTATATGCATCAACATTCAGTTAGAAATATTCACTTTTACAGGCTCTCTGCCTGCATTTCCATCTGGATGAATGGAACGTCGGTAACCCGTAGCCCCTCTGTTGTCATGCTGAGGAACGAAGCATCCCATACTATTTGAGCCACGCTTCTATATTGAATGAGATCCTTCGCTGACGCTCACGATGACAGACCCATTTATAAAAAGCATTTCATTCTTAATTTTCGCTCCTTTCTTCTTCAACAATATGAGGGAGGAGTATCAAATATAAACTTATGCGAATAGCAATCTTAGGTGCCGGTATGGTGGGCCGTGCAATGGCCATTGACCTGGCAGCAAAATTCAGTGTTGTCTCTTTTGATGTAAGCGAAAAGTCTTTGCAACTGCTTTCGCAAAAAAATAATTCTATCCAGACAATCAAAACAGACCTGAGTGATTACAGCAATTATAATTCTCTCTTAAGGGATTTTGACTTTGTCATTTCGGCTGTACCGGGTTTTATGGGATATAAAACCCTCGAAGCGGTCATCAAAGCAAAAAAGAATATAGCGGACATTTCCTTCTTTCCTGAAAATGCGCTGGAGCTGGATAAACTTGCAAAAGAAAATAATGTTACCGCCATTGTTGATTGTGGTGTGGCGCCAGGCATGAGCAACCTGATCTTAGGTTACTATAATGAACGGATGACAATCACCGGTTTTGAATGCCTGGTTGGAGGCCTGCCAAAGAAAAGGGTTTACCCATTTGAATACAAGGCGCCCTTCTCCCCCATTGATGTACTGGAAGAATATACCAGGCCGGCAAGGTATGTAGAGAATAGTCATATCGTGACCAAACCTGCACTCAGCGATGCCGAGTTAATTGACTTTGCCAATGTGGGAACTCTGGAATCATTTAATACGGACGGGTTGCGTTCCATCTTATTTACTATGAGCCATATTCCAAACATGAAAGAAAAAACTTTGCGTTATCCCGGGCATATTGATCTGATGAAGGGATTAATAAAAGCAGGTTTTTTAAACAACACGCCTGTTTCTTTTAAAGGACAGCAAATCTCACCACTGGAATTTACTTCATCGCTTTTGTTTGACCAATGGAAACTGGGAGAAACGGAAGAAGAATTTACCTTGATGCGGATAAAGATCAGCAATGAAGAAAAAATGATCTGTTACGACCTGTATGATGAATATGATGAAGCATCACAAACTTCATCCATGAGCCGAACTACGGGATATACCTGTACCGCTGCTGTAAATATGCTGCTTCAAAAACTGTTCACCGCAAAAGGAGTCTTTCCACCTGAGCTGGTTGGCAAAGATGAAGCCTGCTTTAATTTCATGCTGGATTATCTGAAGGAAAGGAATATACACTATATCAAAACCGAATTGTAGCGCATACTTAACTAAATATTTGCAATCTTTTGCCGGGTATATAAACATGCAAGGAAACTGTTTGTTACATTTGTCAATCTTTAAAAACACACGATGAAAAGATACCCAGCCCTGGCACTCTTAGTTCTGTTTGCAGCTTGTAATGGTGGCGATGATAAGAAATATGAAGATAACAGTCTTAAAGTGCAGCCCACACCACTTATCAATTACAATATTGTAACCACTTACCCCCACGACAGCAGCGCCTATACACAGGGGCTGGAATTCTATAAAGGCAAGCTTTATGAAGGTACAGGCGATTTCAAAAATTCATCGCTCCGCATTACTGATTATAAGACAGGCCGTGTTGAGAAGAAATATATGATGGGGACAGACTCGATATTTGGTGAAGGTATTACTATCCTTAAGGACAAATTATACCAACTCACCTGGGTGAGTAATATCGTATACGTTTACGATCCGAAAGATATTACAAAGCCCGTTAAAACAATGAAGTGGCCCTACCAGGGATGGGGAATGACCAATAACGGCACCGATCTGATCATCAGTGATGGAACTGCCAACCTGTATTTTGTGAACCCGGAAGACCTCAGAGTAAAGACGACCATCGGTGTTAATGATAATGGCGGCCCAATCGGATACCTGAATGAACTGGAATACATCGATGGTTTTATTTATGCCAACGTTTATGAAAAAGAACAAATACTAAAGATAGATCCTTCAAGTGGTCATGTAGTTGCTATGATCGATCTTACAGGCCTTGTCCAGAAAGTTGCACCGGGCTATATACCTGAGCCAATGGATGAAGTGCTGAATGGAATTGCTTATGACAGCACTTCAAAGAAGTTACTCGTTACGGGCAAACGCTGGCCGAAGATGATAGAGATACAGTTGAAGTGACCTCACCCACCCCCAAAAAGGAGAGGGCTTTGCTCCCTGCGGTTTAACTTACTTTTATTTTAGGAAACAGTTATTGCTTATTTTATTTGCTGATTACATAAATAAGCGAACTGCATTTCCTTACATCGCTCCATGCTTTCAGGTTCGATACAAAGCCATTGAAGAATGCTTTGAGGATATTCCCTTTACCATTTTTATATTTCTCACTCAGCATACTCACATAAAAACTATCAAACCACATGGGCTTAACCTTGACCGGCTTTAGTCCATGCATGCTCAATAATTTTTCCATACTCAATGGAGAAAAATGATACAAGTGGCGAGGCACATCCCAGGCAGCCCAGTTTTCTTTATACATGACTGCATCGGCTGAGGTATAATTCGGCACGGCTATAAATAATTTTCCGTTGGGTGTAAGTAATTCGCTTATCTGTTTTATGTAAGCATGCAATTCATGAACATGCTCCAGCACATGCCACATGCTAATGATATGGTAAGCGCCGGGTTTCAATTCAAATAATTTTTCGGGGACTTGTGGATGAATACTATATAACTCTGCAGCTTTGTTTCTCGCCGTTGCATCCGGCTCCAGCCCGGTAATAGCCCAGCCGGCCCCTTCCATGCTTTGTAAAAAAGCGCCGGTACCACAGCCAATGTCCAGTATCTCTCCTTTTCTCATCCCCACTTCATTCATCACCATACTTCTTTTAGAAGCAAGTGTTCTTTTTCTAACCAAATGATACAGGTTGTTGATGATGCCTTTTTTTGTATCGCTGTGCGAAATATAGTTATCAGATGCATAAAAAGCCCCAATGCCATCCTGTTCAGGAATATCCTGAGTAAACCTTGCCGTGCAGGAATTGCAATGCCAGATAGAAAATTCTTTTTGAGAAACCGTATGATCTTTTGCAGAAAGTTGCGCCTGTATCAATTCGCTTTTACAAACCGGGCAGCTGGTATAATGGATCATGAATGTTTTAGATTTTTAGCGCATTTCCAAACGGGGAAGTTCCGTTTAACTGTGAGAAATATAACAGTAGTAACAGCAAACCTACTGTACCCAGCACAATGGCCCATACCCACCAGCGGTCTTTTTCCCCGGGTTTTTCGCTGAGCAATTCTGTCATCAGTGTATTGGTGGTTTCCTTATCGCCTACCAGGATATGATGTTCGGCCTGGGGATGTATCACCCTTTCGGCAAAAACAGGTTGTAAAAATGCAAGAGGCAACGCCGACTGTTCGAAAATGATATTGCCATTATTGTCTACAACAAAATTCCCTATACCATTCAGGGCTGCTTTAGCATGTTCAGCAATTCCTTTTTTCAGGTCATTACAAAAGCGGCCGAGTGCTTCAGTTACTTCGTAGGTATTAATGTTTGTTGTTGCGGCAATAAAGCCCAACAAGCCAGATGCATTGGTCTCCCTGTCGCTAAACTGGATAAATGGCTCGGGTGGGGCAATTTGTTGGGTTGCAAAATCTGCTTTCGCTCCAGAAACATGAACGGTCAACGTGCCAAGCCCGGGTAGCGGGCAACTTTTATTTTGAAAAAGATATGAAGCGATTAATTGGTGCATTCAGTTTAAGGCCTTGTGCCGGTTTACTGGGAGGCAAAGATATGCTGTACAAAAGTTATTCTTCATTCTTTTTACTGTTGGTCATAAAAAACCCGGTTAATAATTCTATCAGCCGGGGACCTGCACGTGCCTGGTTTAAAAATTTACTCTCACCCCTCCCATCAAATTCAAACCATATACCGGGTAATTATGCCAGCGTTCGTATTTAGTATTGAAAATATTATTTACATCCATCCAGGCGCTGAACATTTTGCTTATTTTAAATTCGATGCCGGCACTGAGATCAGAACCGGGGCTGAATATCTTGCTGGAATTTCCTTTTACCAGGTAATGTCCGCCACCGAATGCATAGAAATCTGCTTTTAACAGAACCTGTTTAAATGCCTGCCAGCGCAAAGCACTGGTAAATTCCATGGGAATGGTACTCCACGCTTTCGCATTACGCTTCATACCGGCATAACCATTAAAGGTGAGCCCCGCAGTAACAGTGAATTTATCCTGGTTTATATAACTGATATCTCCATGAACTCGCAGATTCCGTACTCCTGTTTCATTACTGATTACAAACGCTTTGTTATCTGTAGCTGTATCATTGATAAAGAATGGAAGATTGGTATAAGTAACCAGCCCCGCTTTTGCATTAAAGTTGAAGTGCTTGCCCAGGGTAGCTTTTATTCCACCATAATATTCTATTTCTTTTGTATTCAGTTGACTTGATAATGTTTTCAGGTATGGATTTATTTCAGACAAATTACGGTAAGTATTTTTTGTGTACTTGCCTATCCATCCTGCCTGGAAAGCAACTATATTTTCCGCTATCTGTGCTTCTGCATATACATTGGGCATCCAAACAAAATTGCCGTTGTCCCAGGTTGGCAGAATTCCCGCATTTACACTAAACCTTGGCGTGGAAATAATCAATGATGGCGCTACCTGGAAAATATTATTGTTAAGCTTTACATCAGGAGTAAGATTCTTTGTTGCATAAGCTGTAACATCTGCTTTCGCTTCCACCTTAAATGCAAAGGCTTCTCCAAATTGTTTTTCAACGGGAGCATTTACCACTATTGAAGTTTCTGTAAGTTTATTTACATTGGTAAAATTGCTTACTTCAATACTTGGGTTATAGTTTATACCATACTCGCCTGTCACCGTGTTACGAATACCTCCTTTAAATGAAATATCCTGGAACTGCTGGCGAACATCTTTTTTGCTGTACTTATATACACTGGTATCATAACCATACAGGAAATTTTCATTCATTTTTACATTGACCCCTGCATACACTTCATTTTTAGGCATGAAATAACTGCCCGTTGCTTTTACATTCAATCTTGAATAATCCTGGTACAGCATCTTTCCTTTTGAGGAAATATACCCGGCATATACATTGGCCAGGAATTTTTTTCCATCGCCAAAACTAAAGCCAGCATTTACATAGGGTGTGGAGAAATTACCATACCCTACTTTTACATAATTTCTCGATCCAAGATATAGGTTGGTATCCTGCTGCAAAGCCAGTGGTTTTAAAGGAACAGGCTGGTATGCATAAAATAAATTCTGCGGCGGGATATTGTACGTTAAATCAGGATGCGATGTATCGGCATTTAAATGCGTGGCAGAAAAATTGATCTTTATCGCATTTCGCAATACCGGTTTATATGTTGAAGTGATATCAATGGTCGCTTTTTTCTTAACCGTGTCTTTTTGGGCAAAGCCTGCAATTGACAATAAGCAACTGGCAATAAGCAATAAGCAATAAGTAAGGAGCCGGCTTCTTCTAAAGGCGAATATTGATAATTGTATACTGATCATCGGATATTTATAATTTCTTTTTTTCACTGTCGTTTTTTTAGGTGTTTATCAGAGATTATTAATTGCCTGCCACCTTACTCACTGTTTTCTCTTCTTCAATGGCTTTGTCCAATTTCTGCTGAGCCTCATTTTTCAATTCAGGGATCACTGAATTCTTAGCTACGCTCTCATACGTTGCTTTGGCATTGAAATAATCTTTTTGCTGCATGAAAATATCTCCGAGTAAAATATAACTCCTGGTTACCCAATAGTCATAAGAACCTGTTTCTTTAATCACTGCCAGCGCCGATTTTTCAGCAAGGTTATAACTACCCATACTGAACTGGCAATGGGCAATCTCATACCTGGCTTCGGCGCCCCATGCCGCCTTATTAATTGCTGCACAGGACTTAAATGAAGTAATGGCGCCTGCACAATCATTATTTACCTGTTGCGATTTACCTAATACTAACAGCGCTATCGACCTGTCATCTGTACTAATACCCTTTTTAGCAACCAGGTTCTTTGCGGCATCATTGGCTTGTGCATAGTCTTTCAACTGGTAATAGCAGCGAACCAGCCCCCTCAATGCCTCAAGCTGATTATCCTGGTTAACTGCCCCGCTGGTGAGTGATTCAAAATATTTTTTTGCTTTGGTGTAATCTTTCAGTTCAAAATAGCTGATCCTTGCCGCCTCCAGTGTCGCTTTTTCAAAAAAGCGGCTAATACCTTTGCTATTCACATAATCGTAACCTGTTAAAGCATTTTGCCAGTCCTTGGCTGCATTATAACATTCACTACTGAAATAATTTGCTTCCAATACATAAGCGCCGGTTGAAAATCTTGATAAATAATTTTTAAACCCTTCAATGGCAGCAGCACAATCATTGGCATTATATTTCAATGCTGCTGATGTGTAGGTGAGTGAATCAGCCTCAGTTACCGAAATGGCTTTACCATTACGCCTCATCATTTCTATGTATTCATTGGGTTTGCCTATCTCTACATAAATATTCTTCATGATACCAGTCGCTTCATCAGCTTCAGTTGATTGCGGGTATTTTTGAATAAGGGTTTGATAATTTGCCAGCGCATCATCATACTTATCGCTGTTATAATAGCATAAGCCCAGTTTTAAATAAGCGCTGGGTTTTAGCCCGCCTGCCAGGGGATCGTTGATCAGCGTATTGAGGTAAGGCACGGCTGCCATGAATTTTTCATCGGCAATATAAGTGAGGGCTATCTCCATATTCACATCCTGAACAAGGCTGCTTTTGGGATATTGCTTCAACAGCTTATTCAGTGTACTTATCTTTTCGGTTGAGCTCTTCACCCCTGCTATCAATGCTTTTTGAAACATAGCATAATCACTTTGGGGCAATGCATTATTCACCACGTTATCATACATACCGTTTGCCTTCACAAATTCCTTATTCATAAAATAACAATCAGCGCTACGGACATAAGCATCCTGTTCCATGGCAGGTGATGTTACAGAAACCGTTTTTGTTACCTGTTCAAAATACCCAAGTGCTTTTGTATAGTTTTCTTTCTGTAGCCAGCTATAACCCAGGTCATATTTGGCAGTAGTATTATTAGCTTCTCCCTGTGACGCCACATTGGCCTGCTGGTAAAAACTTAAATATTTAATAGCATTGTCGTATTCCGCATTACGATAAGCTATTTCTCCCTTCCAGAAATTTGCATAAGGCGTAACGGAAGAATTCGGTAACTGCAACACTTTGGTCAATAACTCATCGGCCTTTTTTATCTGCTGGTCATTGATCAGCTCTACTGCCCTGCCATACAGGATACGTGGATAGGCAGCCTGCATAGATGGGGTTGGCTTATTAAACGATTCATACAAAGCCAGTGCATCGGCAAAATTGTTGGTGTTGGTGAGCAGGTTCACTAAAATTTCTTTGGCTTCAGTATCATACTCACTATTGGGATAGTCATGAAGGTATTTCTTCATTTCATTCAGGGCAATGTCCTGGTAGCCCAACTCATAAGAGAGCTTGGCATAATTAAACCTGGAAATTTGCTGCTGCAGTTTATTGGAGTTATTGTATGCACAATACTGAAATGCGGTACGGGCATTTGCCTTTTGATTGGTACGCAGATAACAATCGCCCAGCAAGTACATACTGTTTTGCCCCATGGAATCTTTTTCATTGCTCAGCTGCCTGAACCCTTCAATAGCTTTATCCAGTTTGTTGGCGTCATAATAACAGTAACTCAGTTCATACATAATTTCCTTGCTCACTTTATCACTGCTTTTTACATAGGCTTCTATCAGGGGTAATGCCTTCTGGTAATTTTTCTTTTCAAAATACAATTGACCAATGAGCAGGTTCATTTCCTTTTGATAATATAATACACCCGGTCTTCCTAAAACACTTTCGCCATAACGTAGCGCTTCATCTTTCTTTCCCTGGAAGTAATATATCTCGGCAATATAATAAGGTACCACACCTTTATATTCTTCATGCGTTTCTACCAGTTTAAAAGCTTTAAGCGCTTCATTAAAATTGCGGTCATAATAACTGATGAACCCATAATAATAGTTGGCAGGTATATAATATTTATTGTCGGGTAACTGGTGTATTTCATCGAACAGGGGTTTTGCCTCGGCGAATTGCTTGAGGTTAAAATAACAATATGCTTTTTCAAATTTGGCATCGGCTATTTCAGTATTACTTAAGTTGTCAAGTCCCGCCCTTTCATAATAGTTGATGGCATTGCTGAAGTCTTCCTTGATAAAATAAAACTTAGCCAGGTGGTAGCTCAGGAGTTGCCGGCGGGGCTCGTTATTCACCACACTTATATAATGGCGTGCTTCCTGCTCGGCGATTGGCTGCTGTAATTTTAATTCGCAGGCGATATAGTAATAATTTACATCGTCATTGATAGAGGTATGGTCGCTTACTGTATTTTCGGGATATTGAGCCTTCAGTTCGGCAAATAATGGATAAGCCAATGCGTATTGTTCCTGGACAAAAAATGCCTTTGCTTCCTTGAATTTTTTTTCGGGGTCGGTAATTACATGGGTCGGTTGAGAAATGGAGGGAAGAGAGGACGCTGCAAACAGCAGCAGGAACACAATTTTTTGTTTTATCATGGTATGTAGGACGGTCATTTTTACTGGTTGCAAAATTACTTCATTAAGTATCCTTTACAAACATCATTCCAAAGCTGTTGTGAATAAGTGGATAACTGATGTAAACAAAACGAATGTATTTTTACAACCCTGTTAATGAAATGATAAATAAATTTTCTTTTGGAATTCTATAACAGTTAACGGATAATTATGTAATGGATAATTGAAAATGTTTAATTCACCGGAGTATTATTGAGCTTGATTGCCCTTTGCTTCAAAGAAATTATCCATTACCTCATTATCAGCTATCAATTAATAAAATGTTCGTCACCGAAACACAAATAAGGATTCATTACGCCCTAACCGACCAGATGGGTATCGTTTATTATGGTCACTATGCCCAGTTCTATGAAATTGGCAGAACGGAAGCCATCAGGCAGATAGGATATACCTATAAGGAAATAGAAGCCATGGGCATCATCATGCCGGTGGTGGAAATACACAGCCGTTTTTTAAGGCCCGCAAAATATGATGACCTCATCACGATAAAGACAACGCTGAAAGAAATGCCTGTACACCATAAGATAGTTTTTCATGCAGAGATATTCAATGAGCAGGATGAATTACTGAATACAGGCGTGGTTACTTTGTTTTTTGTAGATGCAACGACCATGAAGCGTTGTTCGATGCCAGAGGCTTTAAAGCAAAAACTTTCCGGGTATTTTGTGAATGGATAATTGAAAATTAATAATTCTAAAAATCCGAAACTTACTGCTGAAATAGTAAAGACGAGGCCTCAAAAAAATTATCCGTTAACCATTACATCATTTTCCATTCCTCAGACCCGATTATGATCCGCCTTCCAGTTCCTGATCGCCATTTTAATTTCTTTTGACTTTAAGTTTTCATCAACTGCTTTTTTGGCGAGGGTTACAAATTCGTCATCACCTGCAAAACGCAGGGCAACGATCTGTGCCATACGCAGGCGGCTGTCCAATGGTTTACCAGTAGCAATAAAATACCGGAAATTTTCTTCGGCACGTATGGCCCTGTCCTGTGCCCTTAATGCAAATGCACGACAATACCACCAGAGCAAAAGCAGCACAATGCTCGTTACAAAAAACAACATGGCATTATGCAGCGATGCATGGTTACTACAATCTCTGCAGGCATGAAATAAACCAATGCCCGAACCAACTATTAAAGCCAGTATAAGGGTGGGTGCAACAAAATGATAGAAGGTTATATACCTGCTGTGGTTTTTAAAACTTTGTTCTGCCATATTTTTGGTTTTTTATTTTTGATTTATTTCAAAACATCCAGCAGCTTCCACATTTTCTCCCTTACCGTGCCTGCACTGCCGTCAAAATTATTTACGATGAAAGAGAAAGTGTACCCCTCGCCTTTTTTTGTTTTTATATACCCTGTATAACTTCTCACACCGCTGATATAACCATCCTTCATTTTAATACCATTCGTTTCGGGCAGGGCATAATAAAAAGAAGGGAACCAATCCTGCTGCAGGGCATATTGCATGATGCTGACCAATGCCTGCGTGGTTACCCGGTTGGACGGTGAAAGCCCGCTGCCGTCAATGATCTTCAGCGCTGATCTTTCAATGCCCCTGTCCTTCCAAAAATTCCGGATGATATTGATGCCCGTATCCGTAGAACCAAATTTTGTTTTTTCGTATGAAATAGTTTTAACCAATGATTCACCATAAAGGTTCACACTCTTTTTGAGGAACCAGTAGTTGATGCTGTCGAGTGAAGGAGAAGATATGGTCATCAATGTTTGGGATGGTGATGGCATTTTTTCTTTATCCAAAAAAAATAGCACACTTGCTTTAGAATGGCCGTTTAGTTTTATGTTATTTACGCTAAACTCATCTTCAATCGTTTTGGTAAATAAGATGGCCGGATTAGGCATTGAACCCGAAACGGTAAAGGTCTCTTTCCCTGCAGGTACTGTTCCTCTCACATATCCTATTAGTCCATCTTCGGGTAAATAAATGATTGAATTATCTCCACTCCCTTCTTTTCCTGTTTTCAATTCATTGATCAATACTGAAACCTGCAACTCAGGTTTTGTTGCAACAATCTCAACCGGATCACCTAGCTTTTTCCCAGGTTTTAAAATAAGGTCGTATTGGTTCTCATGCCAGTTCAATCCTCTTGCTCCTGCTCCATAATAGTTTCCTACATCTTCCCATACCCATCCTCCCGGGGTTGCCTGGGTTTCCCATTTTGAATCATCGATGATGATATCCCCATTGATCACCCTGATATTTTTTGCCTTCAACCCATCCAGTATCTTTTGCTTTATGTTTTCTTCTTTGGCCATATCCCATCGCCAGCTGCCCAGAGTTGGGTCGCCAGAAACTGTGAAATAAAGATTGCCTTTTAATATAGTATCACTGATCGATCCATCGTAACCCATTTGCGTTTTATAGGTATAATCCTTCCCCAGCATTTCATACGCAGTTACACTGGTTACCACTTTCTGACAACTGGCAGGCGCCAAACCAATTTGAGAATTTACATCATAGACAGGCTTCCCTGTTTTACTGTCAACCACGTACATGCTCATGATGGCGTGTTTGAACTGGTCATCTGCCTGTAATTTTTTTATGGCAATATCCAACCGCTTTGAGATTTCCTGTGCATAGGAAAATGTACTCACCAATAAACTAATAAACAAATAAACTGTTTTCATCTTGGCTTATCTTGCATTAAAATTAAATTGTTTTATTATAACGCAACTTTAAATTTACCGCCTTCGACAAGCTCAGGCTGACAGCTTTTTGTCTTGATTGTCATACTGAGCTTGTCGAAGTATGGCAAGCAAGACAAAAAGCGACTTATAATAAAGACCTTAAAATAATTAACTTTTAAAGCTACACATGACACAGGCATCTATTATTACCATCGGCGATGAATTATTAATTGGACAGGTTATTGACACCAACAGCGCCTGGATGGCGCAGGAACTCAACAAATGGGGCATACGGGTGATGCGCCGGGTGGCTGTAGGTGATGTTTGGGAAGAGATATGGGCTGCATTAGATGAAGAACAAAAACATGCCGGCATTATTTTAATAACCGGCGGTCTTGGCCCCACAGCTGATGATATAACCAAACCATTGCTTTGCAAATATTTTAACGGAAAGATGATCGTCAATGAAGAAGCCCGGCAAAATGTAATTGACATCTTTACAAAACTTAACCGCCCCATCATTGAACGTAATTTAAAACAGGGGGAAGTACCTGATACCTGCACCGTGATACAAAACAAAAGAGGTACGGCGCCCGGAATGTGGTTCAACAAGAACGGGAAGATTTTTATAAGCATGCCCGGCGTGCCACATGAAATGAAAGGAATGGTAGAGCATGATGTGATACCCATGCTGCTGAAAGCATTTAAATTTCCTGTTATCATTCATAAAACCTTGTTGACTGCAGCAGTAGGTGAAAGTTTTTTAGCCGAACTGATCAAAGACTTTGAAGAAACCCTTCCATCGCATGTAAAACTGGCTTACCTGCCCAACTATGGCATGGTGAGGTTGCGCTTAACTTCAACAGGCACAGAAAAAGAAAAAACAGAAAAAGAAGTACAGCAATTATTTGAAACACTGCAATCGCTGGTAAAAGAGTATATGGTAACCAATGAAGATGAACCACTGGAAAAAGTAGTAGGTAAACTCCTGCTCTCAAAAGGCAGGACGATGTGTACAGCCGAAAGTTGTTCGGGTGGTTATATCGCTCATTTGATGACCTCCATACCCGGTTCATCCAGGTTTTATGATGGCAGTGTGGTAAGTTATTCTTACCAGGCAAAAGAAGATCTTTTACAGGTAGATAAAAATACCCTGGAATCTTTGGGTGCAGTAAGCGAAGAGATCGTTATTCAAATGGCAAAGGGTGCTTTAAAAAATATTAAGTCCGATTATACGATTGCCGTGTCGGGCATCATGGGGCCCGACGGAGGAACACCTGATAAACCAGCGGGTACGGTTTGGGTTGCCGTGGGCAATAAAGAGAAGATAGAGGCCCGGAAATTATATTTTCGTTTTGACCGGACAAGGAACATACAACTCACTGCTGTCAATGCATTGAACTTGCTCAGGAAATTCATCCTGGCCGAATAGTAAACGCAATATTAAAATCTAAAATGATTGTCAGCCTGAGCTTGTCGAAGGCGGATTAAGTAGCTGAATATACCGGCTTCGACAAGCTCAGCCTGACATCTCACTAGTAAGAAACAGGATTTACCCGATTAAAGTGGAAATAATTACCTTTGGCCTATTCAAACGTTGCCTGCTTCTTTGCTGCCTTTTTTGTTGCTGTACAAGTACACCGCCGCATAAAGCTATGACGTACAAGTGAGTGACACAACGATGATGCCATGAAAAACATAAGCTGGCAAAAAAATATTAAATATTCAATCTAAAATATTCAATCAAGATGAGTTTAGTTGATCTAGTAATGCCGAAACTGGGAGAAAGTATCATGGAAGCCACCATTTTAAAATGGCATAAAAAACCAGGCGATACCATTAAGCAGGACGAGACAGTTTTGGATATTGCCACCGATAAAGTGGACAGCGAAGTGCCTTCAACCGCCGAAGGAGTTATTGAAGAAGTTTTATTTAAAGAGAATGATGTGGTACCCATTGGTACGGTCATCGCAAAAATAAGGGTGGGTGCCAATGCAGCCGTTTCCAACAATCAACCGGCACCAACTCCTGAAAAACCACAATACGAAGATGCAAAAGTTGTTGAGGAGATCCCATATCAGCCTGCTGTTACATCTGTGAAATCAGAGCAATCCAATAAATCTGTGATCAGGTTCTATTCTCCCCTCGTTTTAAATATTGCACAACAGGAAGGTATCAGTATGGCCGACCTGGAAAATATTCCGGGCACCGGGCAGGAAGGAAGAGTTAGCAAGAAAGATATTTTAGCTTATGTAGCAAATAAAGCTACAAGTGGCAAGCCGCAAGGGATAGGCCAGCAAACAGTAACAACTTTTACTCCTGCTTCCGAACCACAAACCACAAACCTGCCTACCGGACAGGCAGGCAACAAACCACAAACAGATTACCAGCCCCCCACCGTTTATACCGGTAATGTTGAAGTAATTGAAATGGACCGCATGCGTAAACTGATAGCCAAACACATGGTTGACAGTAAACACACTTCACCGCATGTTACCAGTTTTGCCGAATGCGATGTTACCAACCTGGTTTTGTGGAGAGACAGGATAAAAAAAGATTTTGAAAAAAGAGAAGGCGAAAAGATCACCTTCACTCCCCTCTTCATTGAAGCGATAGTGAAATGCATTAAAAAATATCCATGGCTCAGCAGCAGTGTTGACGGAGATAAGATAATTGTAAAGAAAGACCTGAACATTGGTATGGCAACAGCCTTACCAAGCGGTAATCTGATTGTGCCGGTAATTAAAAATGCCGATCAGCTGAACCTGGTTGGCCTTACCAAACAGGTGAATAATCTTGCCAATGCAGCCCGTACCGGCAAGTTAAAACCCGATGATACAACCGGCGGAACATTTACACTCACCAATGTGGGAACATTCGGAAGTATCATGGGTACACCTATCATCAACCAGCCGCAGGTAGCCATTATGGCTGTTGGCGCCATCAAAAAAAGGCCCATGGTCATAGAATCGCCACAGGGCGACAGCATTGCCATCCGCCACATGATGTATATCTCGTTAAGCTATGATCACCGTATCATTGACGGCGCATTAGGTTCTACTTTCTTAAATGCAGTAAGCAAAGAGCTGGAGAATTTTGATGGCAGCAGGAGTATATAAAATAAGACTCCGCCTGCTGGGGAGCCCTCAACTATGCCAAACCCTTAACGTTGGTCAGAATTAAAACACCAACTCATTAATAAATGAGCGTCATAGAAAAAAGGCTGGAAGAACTTGGGCTATCATTGCCGGATCCCAAACCCCCGGTCGGTAATTATTTAGGGAGTAAAAGGATCGGAGAATTACTTTTTGCCTCAGGCAGGGTTAGTGATTGTATTGGAGAAGTAGGTTCAGAAGTTTCATTGGAAAAAGCAAAAGAAGCTGCCCGTGATACCGTCTTAATGATCTTAGCAATAACCAGGCAAGACATTAAAGACCTGGATCTGATCGCAGGAGTTTTGAAAGTAACCGGGTTTGTACGTTCTTCTAATAATTTTACAGAACAGCCAAAAGTCATTGATGGCGCATCTGATCTTTTAATTGAATTATTTAAAGAAAATGGGCGTCATGCCCGAACAGCTACCGGCGTGGCTCAAATACCTTTCGGTGCTTCTGTTCAATTAGATATTATATTTCAAATAAAAACTGGCAGGTGAATTAATAAATCCGTAAACTACGCCAGGCCTTGCTTGTTGAGCGCAATGGTATTAGAAAGTTTGTATCTTTGTTATATGCTCGACATTTCAAAACATAAGACTGAAATTGCAACGTTATGCAGTTCACTAAACGTCAGGGAGCTCTATCTATTCGGATCGTCTTTATCAACCAAATATTCAGGTGATAGTGATGTCGATCTGCTTGTTGATTTTAAGAGCCTTTCTCCGTCAGAATACACCAAAAACTACTTTGACCTCAAGTTTTCTTTGGAAAAGATATTTGGAAAAGATATTGACCTTCTCGAGCAAAAGAGTTTAAGAAATCCCTACCTTAAATCAGAAATTGACAGCAAGAAGCAGCTCTTATATGCCGCCTGAGATCAAAACTTATTTATTCGACATTTTAAAAGCAATTGAAGAAATAGAATCCTTCTTTTATGGCACTATTAAAGATTTTACCTTTTTCACTAACGACCTGAGAACAAAAAGAGCTGTTGAAAGAGAACTTGAAATTATTGGAGAAGCTGCCAACAGGGTTTATAAACTCAGGCCTGACAGTTCCTTACCCAATATTCGCCAAATCATTGATACCCGAAACAGAATAATTCATGGTTATGACTCTGTATCTGATGAGATTTTATGGTCAATTGTCACAGAGTATCTTCCGGGTCTAAAATCGGCCATTCAGGATTTATTAAATGAATAAGTACTGCATCTAACTTGGACCTTGTAAGAAACTAAATAAAATCTTCTTCTCAGCTACCCCTCCGGCAAGAAGCATTGCGTCAACAAATTTAACTACTTTACACAAGGTTTTCGACTGATAAAACCAACCGGGACTTTGCTGAAAACAGTTTATGACAAAATATGCTTTAATATCCCTCTTCGTTTTGTTATGTGCATGTATTGCCATCTATGCCATCTGGACGGTTAGGGTTTCCCGTACCAGGGCTGATAACCTGCTGACAGAATTCAGGAAGACAAACAGATCGTTGCAACGATCAAATGACAGCTTACAAAATGCTGCCCTAAAATATTCATTTCATTTTCCCGAGGTGGAACTGGCCATCAGGGCCGGCGCCATCACCCGTTGTATTGACAGCATTAAACACGACCTCGTTGTTCTGGCAAATAAAAACACCACTGCTTCCTTTTCATATCCTGATACGGCCAAATTACTGGCCTTAAAAAATAATTTACAGGGCTACAATCTCTTTATTCAAAAACATTTTTCAAACAAGCCCGGCATTCGTCCGCAGGATTTTATAAATATTGCCGACATAAAGACTAGCAATAAACCAGTAAACTGGGAAGAGTATTATTTCCGGAATACAAGTGTGTTTGCTGTAATAACCGAGCTGACCTATATTAATACGCAAGTACAAAGGCTTAAACATAAAGCAGTACGGTAAACTAATGATTGTTCCATTCTTCTTTAAGCATGGAGTATAAATAAAGATCAATAAAATTCCCATTCAGCAATTCCGCCTGCCGCAAAATGCCCTCCTGCTTAAATCTTAATTTTTCTGCAATGGCTCTGCTCTTATCGTTGCCTATAGCGCATTTAATTTCTATCCGGTTGAGGCCAAGTTCATTAAATCCATAAAAGATCAGCGCTTTGCAGCTTTTAGTCACAATACCATTGCCCTGTAAACCATCGGCGAGCCAATAACCTATCTCCCCTATTTTATTTTGCTGGTTAATATGGTGTATCCCTATCCTGCCCACCATTTTCCTTTCGTACATGATGGCATAGGCAAAATCTGTTCTTTCTTCAGCCTGCTTTATACAATTAATAATATAATTCCTTGCATTTTCAACTGCCTGCATGTTATCCACCCAGGGCAGCCATTTTTTTAAATACTCCCGGTTTTCATTTACCAGGTAAAAGAGAGTTGGGGCATGTGGCTCTTCCAAAACTTCGAGGCTGATCTTGTCGCTTACCTGTATGTTCATGATATTGCTGGAAGTCTTTATGGACAAGTGGGTAATATCTCGGCGGTCATTCCGGTGAAACCATTTACAGTAAGCATGTCTTCAAAATAGAAGTAACTTTTAGGCAGGTTGGGCGGAAAGCAATACAGGCTGTATACTTCGCCGCACTTGCCTATCTTTTTATTATTTATGGTTGTGGCCTGTATCTTATAATAATATTTTTTTGCTGTACCAATACCCTGCGAAGGCTGCCAGCCAAAACCCGGAACGCTGGTGGTAAACAGTACAATATTATTCTCATCATAAATGGTAAAGACAAAAGAAGCTATGTTTTGAAAGAAAGGTTTGCAGAATTCATTCAACCCATCGGTGTTAGGGCTGAATGCATTGGGCATATAGATCCGGCCATTGTCACCCGTACCCAGGGTATCGGTTATCAGCCCATCGCAGTTAACGAGGTGCAATGGCTCCGATGATTTGCTGCACCCGGCAAAAAATAATATAAACAATGCTATATGAACAACCAGTTTCATCCTGATAAATTTTAGCTCCTGATTCATAACCCCTGACTCCCAATTCCTACTCCAGCCCCAGTCCCCAATCCTTTCCTTTCTCTGTTGCAGGCAATCCTTCTGTTATCCATTTTGCCGGTTTGCCATCTTTTAAATAATAATCAAAGAACTGGCCCAATCTTACAGACAGGTCTTTGCGGTTCTTTCTTTCAACCAGGTTATGGTCTTCGCCATTATACTCCAGCATCCATACTTTTTTTCCGAGGCGGCGCAGTGCGGTGAAATATTCAATGCCCTGGTACCATGGTACAGCGCCATCTGCATCGTTATGCATGATCACTAATGGCGTATTTACTTTATCGGCAGAGAATAAAGGAGAATTTTTCAGGTAAAGGTCCTGGCGTTGCCAAAGGGTTGCGCCAATACGGCTTTGTGTATGTTCATACTGGAACTGGCGGTTCAACCCGGTTCCCCAGCGTATGCCACCATAAGCGCTGGTCATGTTGGCAACAGGCGCCCCTGCCCACGCAGCCCTGAACATATTTGTTTTGGTGATGAGATAGGCCACCTGGTAACCTCCCCAGCTTTGTCCCTGTATAGCCATACGTGTACTGTCAACCCAGGGCATCTTTGATAAATACCTGGCCGCACTTACTACGCTATTGTAAGCGCTGTTGCCCGGTTCGCCTTCTTTATAATAAATATTGGGATCGAAAACGAGATAACCGTTACTTACAAAATAAGCGATATTAACAGTTGATGCACTTGGTGCTGGCCCACGATAAGCAAATAAACCATCGGCATCACGTTCATAAAAATAAAAGATGACAGGGTATTTTTTCTTTGGGTCAAAATTCTCAGGCTTGAATAAAAGGCCTTCACTCATCTTTCCATCAAGCATTTTCCATTTTGTCAGTTCCACCGTAAGCCAGTTATAATCTTTCTGCTGTGCAGCCACATCACTTAATTGGGTAAGATTCTTCATGTCGGCAGTTGAAAAAATTTCGCTGCCGCTGATATTGCTGCGCTGGATCAAATATTGCCCGGCATTCTTTGCTTTTACCGGGTTACCGAAAGTATAAGGCCCTGCGGTAAGTAATGCAGGGTCTGCAACCTCATTTACTTTCTTGGTATAGAAGCCACCGAATTTTGTTGTTTTGTCCTGCGTACGCAATAGGATGGTCTCATCTGCTTTGATAGATCTCTTCTCCGGGTCGAGGCGCACATAATTGAAGTCTGTTTTATTCTTTTTGCCGAAACCATTACTTATATTTTTGGGCTGCTCCATACCGTTAGGATCGGCCTGCCATATATCATATACATCCCTGATGAGGATATAGCGGTCATCTTCTATCCAGCCGATTATTCCCTGCTCCCTTGGATAATCAGGAACATCGTTTTCCACATCATACAAAGGCTCTTTTATTTTATCGCTGATATTTTTTGTTGAACCGGTGGCTATATCCCAGGCAAAATAATTTTTCTGTACAGGGTCGTACCAATACACATATTTTCCTTTTGGCGATGGTGAGAAATTGCCGAGTGAATTGGCTTGTATCAATCTTCTTTTTCCGTCAGCCGTACTGATTGCAAAAGCCGTTGTTTTAGTACGCCCCCTCCACTGTGATTCAACACGGTTGCCTTTGTTACTTCGTGCCAGCACCCAGTCGGCATTACCTTCATCAACCAGTGTTATATTTTCTGCATCATCTGCGCCCAGTTGAACAACTCTATTATCCCCCGGTTTCATTACCGCCAGGTAACTCCGTCTCAATTCAGCATCTAATTGTTTTAATTGCAGCGGCTGAAGATAATCGTCGTTGTAATGCCATACATCCAGCCTGGCCAGTTCAAAATCAACAAGGGTGGTATCTTTTGGCGCTTTAACAGGCGCTGCGCCAAAGAATAATTTCTTCCCGTCTTTACTGAACCGTGGCGGATTGTTTTCACTGATGGTAAAACCTATCTGCATACCTACCGTATTTTTTTCTGCAGCCAGTGTTGCGCTGTCCTGCCCGGCAGTATAATACCAGAGCTTATAAAATTTTTGAAGGGCCTTTGTACTGCTGTCTCTTTCAGCAACAAATGCCAGTTGGGTACCTTCTTCATCAAAACCGAAATTCTTTGCATCGTTGAAAGCCTTCATTACAGTATCCAGTTTTTCCGTTTCCAGGTTATAAATGACTACCAGGGCTTTGCTGTTACTGTCCTTGCTGTTCTTTGTTGTTTCAATCAGCAGCTTTGTTCCTTTCTTGTCAAAATAATATTCACTTACCAGTTTAAAAGTCTTTTCTTTGGCATCACTCATCCGCCTTACCACAAGGTCTGTTCCGTCGGAAGCTGAACCACCCGGTGCATCATCTCCCTCTGCATCCTTTAAACTGGCTTCAGCAAGCAACAGCTCATCTTTTCCTTTTTTAATTATTTCCTTAGCCGCTTTTTGCGCCGCTGCGATCACTTCTTCCTTAGTTACATTACCCTTGATGGAATCAATTGATTTTTTTATCACCGAATCGGCCAGCTTCACCAGTTTATCCATATTCAGTTTGGCGGAATCAACAGCGGCAGCCGGTTTTGTTTTTTTCGTGGTATCCGGCAAAGGTTTCTCCAACTGGTATGCAACCCAGCCAGCTCCTTTCTCCGCAGTCTTGAATCCTTTTATTCTTGGGATTTTCACCACCTCATCTTTACCCAGTTCAATGATGCCGATAGAATCCTTGGTCATATCATCGGCTTTTTTCTTTTTTATTTTGGCCTGCCGGGTTTCCTGGAAGACGGGTTTTATTTTGAAGACCAGGTAACGGCTATCGTCAGTAATTACCGCACCATAGCCACGGGCAATCACTTTCTTATATTGTGCAGAAGCGTTTTGAATGATCAGTTCACCATCGCCTTCCTGCGGATTAACAGCATACACAATATATTTTCCATCATTACTTATCATGCGTTCGCCCACGCTCTTCCAGCCATCATAAACCGAATGGTCGAGTGGTTTTTTAGTTTGTGCAATAAGATTAATGCTGAAAAGCAGGAATACAGGGAGAAATACCTTCTTCATATAGATTATTTTGGTGCGTTAAAGTTATTGGAAATGAAGCAAAAAAACTACCCTTAATAAATATTGCCACAAAGGCACAAAGACACGAATAAAATAGATTCAGGAACTAAAACTTTGTGACTTTGTGTCTTCGTGGCTAAAAATTAATCTTCTCTTAAAAAACCCCACTCTGCCCTGAGTGATTGCAGTTTGTGGCCTTCCAGTTTTGTATGGTCATAGTGCCCTGCATTGGTTTTCTGCCGGAAAGCCTCATATAAGGTGACCGCACAGGCCACGGAGATATTGAGTGATTTGATAATTCCTACCTGCGGTATGATGAAGTTCCCGTCTGCCATAGCAATAATATCATCGCTGACACCACTGTGTTCGTTACCAAAAACCAATGCTACAGGTTCCGTTAAATTCAGTTCATGTAAACCAACCGCATCTGTACTCAAATGGGTAGTGTAAATTTTTTTGAAATTTTTTCTCAACTCAGTAAAACAAGCTCCTGCATCTGTAAACTGGTGTATCGTTAACCATTGGGCTGCACTGGAAGAACTTTTTGCCCCCCATTTTTTATGCGGCGGGATCTTTGTGTTGAGTATATAGATATCCTGTATGCCTACCGCATCACAGGTTCTCATCACAGCTGAAATATTGTGGGGATCAAAAACATTTTCCAGCAACACGGTAAGATCAGGCTGTCGTTTGTTCAGCACAGCATGCAGACGTTCATATCGTTCGGGAGTCATGGTTCAAATATAATAAATAAACCACCGTACGCCTGTTGTTGAAACTGTTACTTCAGCGTAAACTTATACACCGAACTTGTCTTATATATTTTTCCCGGCTCCAGTAAAGTAGATGGGAATGAGGGTTGATTGGGTGAGTCGGGGAAGTGTTGTGTCTCCAGGCAAAATGCAGTACGATGATCATCAGTAGTGCCTTTCAATTTGTTCTTCCCATTCATGAAGTTGCCACCATAAAACTGTAGTCCGGGCTCATCAGTATATACTTCCATGAAAATACCGCTTTTATCACCCCAAACAGTTGCTGCCAGGGTCAATCCTGTGCTCTTACTTTTATTCAGCACAAAATTATGATCGTAGCCTGCTCCTTTTTTAAGCTGGTCATTGGTGGTGTCATTAACCCTTGCACCAATAGCAGTTGCTTTCCTGAAATCAAAAGGTGTGCCTTCTACTTTCTCAATTTTACCCGTTGGTATCAGGGTTTCATCCACGGGTGTATAACCATCTGCATTGATCATCAGTTCATGGTTGGCGATATTTCCACTTCCTATACCATTTAAATTAAAGTAAGAATGGTGAGTAAGGTTACAAACGGTTTTTTTATCGGTAGTGGCTTCGTAATCTAACTTCAGTTCATTATTATCGGTAAGTGTGTACATCACTTTTACATTCAGTTTGCCCGGATACCCTTCTTCGCCATCAGCAGATATATAAGTAAGTTCCAGCGCATTTTCGCCAATAGGTTTTGCATCCCACACCACATTGTGAAAACCTTTTGGCCCACCGTGCAATGCATTGACTCCGTTATTGGCTGCCAGTTTATATTCCACGCCATCAATACTGAATTTGGCTTTGGCAATGCGGTTGCCGTAGCGTCCAATGGTAGCGCCGTAATACGGATCGGTACTTATTTTCAAAAAGTCATTCAAATTATCAAACCCAACGATCACATCGGCGGGTTTTCCATTCTTATCCCGAACAAACAGGCTTACCAGCCGGCCGCCGAAATTAGTGATAGCCGCCTGCATACCCTTCGTGTTTTTAAGGGTATAAAGGCTGACTGTTTTGCCATCAATGGTTTGCTGAAATGCAGCTGCTGCCGGTAATGTAGTGGTTAAACTGTCATTCATATTTTTTTCGGGTTGTTTGTCGCTGCCCTGGTTATTGCAGCCGAAGTAAAAGAAAGATAATAACAAAACAGCAGTTGAAAAGAGCACTTTTTTCATATAGCATTTTTAATGATAAACCATTTATACTGCTAATATAATTTTTTTTTAAATAATTGTCAGATTAACAATTATATTTTTATCTTCATAGCGTAACGGGAGGGGCCCGTTCATTTCCTAAACGATTGCATGAGTTAAATAATGAACCAGTACGCTCACCAGGCCCGGATGTTGGTAGCCGTAGATTGTATCATCTTTGGCTTCGATGGAAAAGACCTGAAGATTTTATTGATAAAACGAGGATTAGAACCCGAGGCTGGCAAATGGAGTCTCATGGGTGGTTTTGTTCAGAACGATGAGAACCTGGCAAAAGCAACAGCCCGGATATTGAAAAAACTGACCGGCCTCGAAAATGTGTACCTCGAGGAATTGCATTCCTTCAGTGATCCGGGCAGGGACCCCGTGGAAAGGACCATATCGCTTCCCTATTTTGCGCTAATAGATATTCACAAATACGAAAGACAGATCAGCGATGAATATCATGCAGAATGGTTCCCGTTGAAAAAGATCCCTAAATTGATCTTCGACCACAACAAAATGGTGACTGCTGCCAAAAGAAGGTTGCGGTACAAAGCAGCCTTTCACCCGATACTGTTTGAATTACTGCCGGGAAAATTTTCAATTCCGCAATTACAAAACCTGTATGAACAGGTGTACGATGTGGTGATGGACAAAGGAAATTTTAACAGGAAGATATTATCAACAAGATTACTGGTAAGACAGGCCGAAAAAGATAAAGCCAATTCAAGGAAAGGCGCTTTTTATTATACACTGGACAGGAAGCATTACAACGATAATTTTCATGCTGTATTGAACATCATTCCTAACCCCGATTCATTCTTAAAATGATTATGACCCAATATGTGATAGGCGTTGATTTTGGAACGGATTCTGTCCGCTCTGTTTTGGTGAATGCCGGTAATGGAAAAGAACTGGCCTCATCAGTTTTCTATTACCCACGCTGGAAACAAGGCCTGTACTGCAATGCAGCAACCAACCAGTTCCGCCAGCATCCGTTGGATTATATGGAGGGATTAGAACAAACCATCAAAGAATGTTTGCAAAAAGCAGGAAACGAAGCAGCAAAAAATGTAAAGGCTATTTCGGTTGATACCACCGGCTCCTCTCCTGTTGCAGTTGATGATACAGGAACACCGCTTGCATTGTTGCCGGGTTTTGAAAACAATCCCAATGCCATGTTTGTGCTGTGGAAAGATCATACTGCTGTTGCAGAAGCCGGGCAGATTAATGAACATGCTGCAAAATTTTCTACCAGCTACTTGCAATATGTTGGTGGCATTTATTCTTCGGAATGGTTTTGGGCAAAGCTGCTCCATGTACTGAGAGAAGATGAAATTGTTAGAAATAATATAGCTTCATGGGTGGAGCATTGCGACTGGATACCTTTTTTATTATCAGGCGGAAATGATATCAGGCAAATGAAAAGAGGCGTTTGCAGCGCCGGGCACAAAGCATTATGGGCAAAAGAATTTAACGGGTTTCCTCCCAATGATTTTTTTAAAACATTGGATCCGTTGCTCGATGGCTTCACCACTAAACTATTTACAGAAACATTTACTGCCGATACAGCTGCAGGAACCTTATCGCCTGAATGGGCAGCCCGTTTAGGACTTGGCACAGATGTTATCATTGGAGTTGGCGCCTTTGATGCACATATGGGAGCAGTAGGCGGACAAATAGAGCCTTATCACCTCAGTAAAGTAATGGGCACTTCTACCTGTGATATACTTGTTGCACCGGTTGCCGACCTGGAAAATAAATTAGTAAAAGGTATTTGCGGCCAGGTGG
Source organism: Ferruginibacter sp. (assembly GCA_044222465.1). Taxonomy (GTDB): domain Bacteria; phylum Bacteroidota; class Bacteroidia; order Chitinophagales; family Chitinophagaceae; genus Ferruginibacter. The sequence goes on along the minus strand of JBGANE010000012.1, from coordinate 9,231 downwards.
ATGGCTCTGTCATCCCGGGTATGATTGGTCTGGAAGCAGGCCAATCAGCATTCGGAGATATTTATGCATGGTTCAGGTCGGTACTGGAATGGCCGGCGAAAAATCTTTTACAAAACTCTTCGGTGATTGACGCTGTAACAGCTGAAAAATTACAGGAAGAGATCAGTAATAAGCTGATTGCTGAATTATCTACACAGGCTGCTAAAATAATCCCGGACATAAATGCACCGTTAGCCATCGACTGGATGAATGGCCGTCGCACACCTGATGCCAACCAATTATTAAAAGGCGCATTAAGCAACTTGAGTTTAGGTACCAATGCTCCACAAATTTTTTATGCATTAGTGGAAGCAACCTGCTTCGGCGCTAAAGCAATTGTTGATCGATTTATTGATGAAGGCATACCGGTGAATGGAGTGATTGGCCTGGGTGGCGTTGCAAAAAAATCTCCCTTCATCATGCAGATGATGGCCGATACCATCAATATTCCTATACGCATTCATAAAAGTGAACAAACCTGTGCCCTTGGTGCAGCCATGTTTGCAGCCACGGCCGCAGGCATATATAATAATGTAGAAAATGCCATGAAGGCGATGGGTAGCGGTTTTGAAACTACTTATTATCCAAACAAAAAAAGAGCAGCATATTTTAAAAAGAGGTTCAGGAAATATAAGAAGCTCGGTGCATTTATTGAAAAGCAATCATAACCGATAAATAATTAACATCATGAGCCGGTATACTAAAATAAAAAAGGAGTGTTACGAGGCCAATATGCAGTTGCCAAAACTCGGTCTTGTGTTATTTACGTTTGGTAATGTAAGTATGGCCGACAGGAATGAAAAAGTATTTGCCATAAAACCAAGTGGTGTTCCTTATGAAGTATTGAAAGCTGATGATATAGTGATCGTTGACTTTGATGGTAAAACCATCGAAGGAACGATGCGTCCGTCGAGTGATACAAAAACACATGCCCTCCTATATAAACACTGGGAAAAGATAGGAGCCATAGTACATACGCACAGCACTTACGCTACGGCATGGGCACAGGCGCAAAGAGATATTCCCATTTTTGGAACAACACATGCAGACTATAATACAGTTGATATTCCCTGCACCCCTCCCATGAGTGATGAAATGATCAAAGGTGATTATGAACTGGAGACCGGTTTTCAGATCATCAATTGTTTTAAAGAAAGAAAGCTTTCTTACGAAGAAGTGGAAATGATCCTGGTTGGCAGCCATGCGCCATTCACCTGGGGAAAGACCGGCGATAAAGCAGTACATAATGCAGCAGTGCTGGAACAAGTAGCAAAGATGGCATGGCTTACCGAACAAATAAACCCCAATGCAGTAAAATTAAAAGATGCATTGATAAAAAAACATTTTGAAAGAAAACACGGGCCGGATAGTTATTACGGACAATAAAAAATGAAATGCTCATCATAAAAAGTAATCACTATGAGTTTACCTGATCTTAAAAAACTTGAAGTCTGGTTTGTAACCGGCAGTCAACATTTGTATGGCCCCGAAACTTTACAGCAAGTGGCTGATCATTCGCAGAAAATTGCCAAAGCATTTGATCAATCGAAAAATATCCCGGTACGGATAAAATTCAAACCGGTAGTAACAACTCCCGAAGAAATTTATAACCTCTGCATGGAAGCTAATTCAGCAAAGGGCTGTATCGGTATCATTGCCTGGATGCATACCTTCTCTCCGGCCAAAATGTGGATCAATGGGCTGAAAATTTTACAAAAGCCTTTACTGCATTTGCATACGCAATTTAACCGTGACATACCCTGGAGCGGCATTGATATGGACTTCATGAATTTAAACCAAAGCGCCCATGGCGACCGTGAATTTGGATTCATGATGACAAGGATGAACCTGGAGAGAAAAATAGTAGTGGGCCACTGGCAGGATAATGCTGTTCATGAAAAAATAAATGGCTGGTGCCGTGCCGCTGCCGGATGGAATGATATGCAAAATGCAAAATTCGTACGCTTTGGTGATAACATGCGGCAGGTGGCAGTAACCGATGGTGATAAAGTTGAAGCTCAAATGAAATTTGGTTATTCAGTAAACACACATGGCATTGGCGATCTGGTAGCGATGATCAATAAAGTAAGAGAAAAAGAAATTGATGGGGTGATTGATGAGTATAATAAAGCATACAGACTTGTTCCTTCATTAAAGAAAAATGGAAATCAGTATCAATCGCTAAGAGATGCTGCAAAAATTGAGATCGGCTTGCGCAGGTTTTTAAATGTAAATAATTTTAAAGGATTTACCGACACATTCGAAGACCTGCATGGCATGACACAATTGCCCGGCATTGCTGCACAAAGACTGATGGCTGATGGATATGGTTTTGCAGCAGAGGGTGACTGGAAAACTGCCGCATTGGTGAGAGCCATGAAAGTGATGGCGGCTGGTTTGCCCGGAGGTAATTCATTTATGGAAGATTACACATATCATTTTGAACCGGGTAATAACATGGTGTTGGGTTCTCATATGCTTGAGATATGCACAAGCATCGCAGCAGGAAAACCTTCCTGCGAAATACACCCCCTGGGCATTGGTGGCAAGGCCGATCCTGTTCGCCTGGTATTTAATGTGGCCGGCGGCGCTGCACTAAATGCTTCTATGATCGACATGGGAAACCGTTTCCGCTTACTGGTTAATGAAGTGGAAGCCGTGAAACCAAAACACGATCTGCCAAAACTACCAGTAGCAAGGGTCTTATGGAAGCCCCTGCCCGATATGCAAACCGGTTGTGCCACATGGATACTGGCCGGTGGCGCACATCATACCGTATTCAGTCAAAACCTTTGTGCAGAAAATTTACAGGACTTTGCTGCTATGGCAGGAATAGAAATGATACTGATCAACAAAACCACAACGATGCATAATTTGAAAAATGAATTGCGGTGGAATGATATTGCATATCGCTTACATAAATAAACCTAACTACTCAACGACAAAACTGCAAACATGAAAGGACTTCAGACAATTGACTTTATCGTATTCCTTATTTACTTTATCATAGTAGCGGGTTATGGCTACTGGATATACAACCGCAAAAAGAAAGCATCCATGGACAGCCATGACTTTTTTCTTGCGGAAGGTTCGCTTACCTGGTGGGCAATCGGCGCTTCGCTCATTGCATCCAATATCAGCGCCGAACAATTCATCGGCATGAGTGGCGAAGGCTTCTTTGTGGGTATATCTGTAGCGGCTTATGAATGGATCGCAGCCATTGCACTTATCATCATTGCCATCTGGTTCATTCCTATCTACCTGAAGAATAAGATCTATACCATGCCGCAGTTTCTAAAGACAAGGTATAATGAAACCGTTGCACTCATCATGGCCATATTCTGGTTATTCCTCTACATATTTGTAAACTTCACTTCCATACTTTACTTAGGCTCTGTTGCCATCAATGAATTGCTTGGAGGCGGGTATTTACATATAATAATGATCATTTTAATGACCATGGCTCTGATCATCACCCTGGGTGGAATGAAAGTGATCGGATATACAGATGTTATACAGGTTGCTGTACTCATCATTGGCGGATTGGCAACGATTTACCTGGCATTACAAATTGTTGACGAAAGGATAAATGGCGTTGCTGCCGGAAATGTAATTGACGGTTTTAAAACATTACTTGGCCAGGCGCCCGACCATTTTCACATGATACTCGATAAACCAACTGTTACCACTGCTACCATTGATATGCCACAGAACCTCGACATACAAAAATATGTTGTGCTCCCCGGCATCGCGATGTATTTTGCAGGGCAATGGATCGTTAATCTTAATTACTGGGGATGCAATCAATATATTACGCAGCGTGCATTGGGGGCTAACCTGGAAACTGCCCGTACCGGGATATTATTCGCCGGGTTTTTAAAATTACTGATGCCGGTAATTGTAATGCTTCCGGGTATTGCAGCGTATGTGTTATATAAAAATAACCAGTTACCCGGCTTCGAAGGTGGTAAAGACGGCGCATACTCTGCCATACTTGCTTTTTTGCCTGCCGGTCTTAAAGGTCTTGCTATTGCTGCACTTACCGCAGCGATTGTAGCATCACTTGCCGGAAAGGCTAACAGCATTTCAACCATATTTACATTCGACATCTACAAAAAATATATTGATAAAGGCTCAGACGAAAAGAAAATGGTGTGGATGGGAAGGATGACGGTTATTATTTCTATGGTGATCGCCATTCTTTTCACCTGGAAAGATCTGTTGGGCATTGGCGGTGAAGGTGGCTTCACTTTTATTCAGAAATATACAGGCTTCATCAGCCCCGGCGTTTTTGCCATGTTCATTCTCGGTATGTTTTGGAAACGAACCACGGGTACTGCTGCCTTGGTTGGACTGATACTCGGTTTTGCACTGGCCATATTCTTTAATAATTATGCAGTAAGCATATTTGGCAAAGAGACATGGATGTACACAGCATTCGAATACCAGAAAATGGAAAAGGGTGTTGTTAAAACAATGGTGGAGATACCTTTCCTCATCAATATGGGCTGGTCGTTTTTCATCACGGTTGTTACGATGGTTGGTATCAGCCTGGCAGGACCAAAAATAAATCCAAAGGCATTTGAGATAGACAGTTCTATGTTTAAGTTAAGGCCAACTACTATTGCACTTATCGTTGCAACATTACTGATCCTTACTTTGATCTATGTACGTTTCTGGTAAACAGGTTTGAGAATACGGGAGAAGTAAAATCTTCTGCAAATGCGATGATATTATCATACTGCTGAAATTCATCAGCAGTATGCATGATTGTCAGCACCATAGATCGCATTCCTGCATTGGCTGCAGCTTCCACACCCTTTGGTGCGTCTTCAAAAACTATGCAGTCTTGATATGAGATATTTAATTTATCGGCACACTTAATAAATGTTTCGGGATGAGGTTTACTGAACTCTACATCATCTGCGCTGACAATGGCATCAAAGTAGTGGCGGATATGTAAACCATCCAGTATAAAATCAATATTGAACATGATGGCTGCCGAGCCAATGGCCATTTTAATGTGATGTTCTTTTGCTTTTTTTAAGAACTCATCCAGGCCGTTGATCAGTTTTAAATGCGGCCTGAACTCCCGCTGGTATTGCTTCTCTTTTTCAAAACTCATTCTGTCTTTTTCTTCCATAGTAAAGCGGCCGGGAAATATCCTGTCCAGCAGGTCATGATTCTTTCCATAACATTCAGTCTTTACCTGCTCCACGCTGAGGTTGGCGCCCAATTCATTCACAATGCGATGCCATGCTTTCACATGAAAAGACATGTCGTCAATAATAGTTCCGTTCAAATCAAAAAGAAAAGCTTTTTCCATAAGGTTTTAAATTCTGCATCATGCATTAGCCAACGCCCTGTCGAGATGAACATAACCGCCATCAACATGTATCAATTGCCCGGTGGTATGACTCGATCTTGGCGATAGTAAAAAAGCCACCATATTGGCGATCTCTTCTGCAGTGGTCATTCTTTTTTCCAACGGTATATTTGAGTTGATCTCTTTTAATTTTTTCTCCGGGTCGGCAAAAGTTTTTATCCAGCTCTCATATAAAGGAGTATAACATTCTGCCACAACAACAGCATTTACCCTGATGCCATATTTCAATAATTCAACTGCCCACTCCCTTGTAAGTGCATTGCGTCCACCATTGGCAGCTGCATACGCAGAGGTATTGCCCTGGCCTGTTTCTGCAGTCTTAGAACTGATATTAACAATAGCCCCCTTTGACTTTACCAGGTATGGAAGTGCATAATGCGCCATCAGGTAATAATGCACCACATTCTTATGAAGGCTCTGCATGAATTTTTCATAATTACCATGTTCGAGGCCCACACCATCGTTAACACCTGCATTATTTACCAGGCCATCAATGGCATTGAATTTCTGAACAATGGTTTTTATTGCCTGTTCACATTCTCCAGGTTCTGATAATTCAGCAGTGACAGCAAACGCCCTGCCACCGGAACTTTCAACAGCATTTACTGTTTTATTGTTATCAGCTTCATTTCTCCCTACGATCACGGCAATAGCCCCTTCGCTGGCCAATAGTTTTACAATGCCTTCGCCAATACCTTTCGCTCCACCGGTAACGATGATTATTTTGTCTTTTAAACCCAGGTCCATATTGATCAGTTTAGGTTATAAAATGTAAAAGCATTCTTTCCAAAAAAATTGTCCTGTTCATTTTTAGAAAAAGAAGCAAAATATTCTTTGACTATGTCAAGCACTGAATCATAAGATGCTGCCAGCAGGCATACCGGCCAGTCGCTTCCATACATGATGCGATTTGTTCCAAAAGCTTCCGCTACAATGTCTATATACGGTTTGATATCTTCCTTTTTCCAGTTTTCCAGGTCGGCTTCGGTGACCATGCCGCTGATCTTGCAATATACATTTTCAGCTTCAGCTATGTTTTGTATATCTTCTTTCCAGCCGGCAATTTTTTTGTTTTTAATACCCGGTTTGGCAATATGATCGATCACAAACATCTGGTCAGGAAATTCCTTTACTAATTCAGCTGCATATTCCAGTTGATCAGGAAAGATGAGGATATCATACGTGAAATTATATTTACTTAAAAGGCTGATACCTTTTTTGAATGAAGGCTTCAGCATAAGTGCCCTGTCCGTCTCTCCCTGCAATACATGCCGAAAGCCTTTCATCTTGCTGAACTGTGCATAATGAGCTAACCTGTCTTCCACATTTTCCGCCTGCAGGTCAACCCATCCTACTACCCCTTTAATAAAATCATGTTCCGCTGCATTCTTTAACTGGAAAACATTTTCCTCTTCCGATTGATTGCTTTGCACAACTATTGTTCCGGTAAAGCCATGTTCCTGCAAGAGGGGCAAAATATCCTGCGGCATAAAATCTTTTTGAATAGCCGGCATATCATCCGTTATCCAACTGTCACGAACAGGATCAAATTTCCAGAAATGCTGGTGTGCATCAATTTTTTGCATAAGCCACCAGTTTTTGTTTTGCTTTTCCCAATCCATCAATGCCCGATTCAATGATATCACCCTCTTTCAAATAGACCGGCGGCTTCATTCCCAGGCCTACTCCCGCCGGTGTTCCGGTGGATATGATATCACCCGGCAACAGTGTCATGAACCGGCTTGTATAAGAAACCAGGTGAGAAATATTAAAAATGAAATTGGCCGTTGTTCCGTCCTGCATCATGGTATCGTTTACTTTCAGCCAGAGCCGCATGTCATTAATATTCTTTATTTCATCTTTTGTGACCAGCCAGGGGCCAATGGGTGCAAAACTATCGCAACCTTTTCCCTTATCCCATGTGCCGCCTTTCTCCAGTTGAAATTCTCGTTCACTCACATCGTTGTGCAACGCAAAACCTGCTACATAATTCATCGCTTCGCTTTCATCAACATAACTTGCTTTCTTTTCCATCACCACTGCCAGTTCCACTTCCCAATCAGTCTTTACAGAATCTTTAGGAATGATGATATTGTCATCGGGGCCTGATAAAGCCGTTGTTGATTTCATAAAGATTATCGGTTCGGCCGGTATAGCCATCCCGGTTTCCCGGGCATGGTCGCTATAGTTCAATCCAATGCATATGATCTTTGAAGGCCTTGCAACAGGACAACCTATTCTTGCCCCTGCAGGAATTTCCGGCAACATGGTTTTATGTTGTTCAAGCATCCATGCCAGGTGCGGAAGCCCGCCGTTGGCAAAAAATTTTTCATCATAGTCATAAATAAAACCCGACACATCGTAATTCACATCATTGATGCATACGCCGGGCTTTTCTTTACCTGGTTCTCCAAAGCGGATCAGTTTCATGTTTTTAATTATTGAGTTTAATGAACCCTCCATCTACAGGATAATCACAGCCGGTGACGAAAGCAGCTTCATCGGAGCAGAGATATAAAACAAGATGTGCAATCTCTTCGGGCTGCGCCATACGGCCAATGGGTTGTGTTTTTGATAATTTGTCAAACATTTCTTTTTCCTTACCCGGATAATTCTTTGCAAGGAAATCATCAACGAAAGGTGTATGCACCCTTGCCGGCGAGACCGAATTACAACGGATGCCGTCATGCAGATAATCTTTGGCTACCGAAAGGGTCATTCCCTGTACAGCACCCTTACTCATACTGTAAGCAAACCTGTCGGGAATTCCTACATGCGCTACAATGGAACACATATTCAATATCACACCGCCTCCATTTTTTTTCATTTGTGGAATGGCAGCAAACAAACAATTGTACATGCCTTTTATGTTGACTGAATATATCCGGTCAAAATCTGCTTCTGTTGTATTCTCTGCTTTACCGATATGTGATACACCAGCACAATTGACCAGTATATCCGTCTTGCCGATCGAGTTAAACATGTCTACCACTTCTTTTTGAATAGACACATCGCATGTATGTGCCACAGCTTTCCCGCCGTTTGCCGTAATCTCATGCAAGGCAGCTTCGGTGTTTTCCTTATTGAGGTCAAGTATATGAACTGTTGCGCCCTGCCTGGCAAACAACAAAGCAATTGCTTTACCAATACCACTGGCGCCCCCTGTTATTACTGCTGTTTTATTTGTAAGGTTGAACATCGTTATTCTTTATTGATCATTTAATGAAAATATTTTCTGCATCAATACCCATTTTTCGCCCGGCTTCGACAATGGAAGTGCCTGCTGGTATTTCCACATCAGTTCTTCCCACTGCTGCACTTTATCATTCGATGCATCTGCGGCTGCTTTCTTTTCAAAACTAAAATCATCATTCACTTCCATGATCATGAAAAGCCTGTTGTTTACCCGGTGAATTTCCATTTGTTCAATACCTGCGGCCCTGATGCTTTCCAGTATCTCCGGCCAAACATCCCGGTGGTAAGCTTCATATTCAGCAATAAGTGCTTCGTCATTCTTCAGGTCAAGAGCCAGGCAATATCTTTTCATCATTATCCTGTTGTTTCTGTTTTTGTAAACACACCCCTGAATTTATAGGCATAAAAGGCGATCACCATAAAACAAACAACAGGTATCAGGTAAGCCAGTTGAATATTGCCTCCTGTTGCATCTGATATCTGTCCCATCAGCAATGGAAATATAGCTCCGCCAACAATGGCCATCACAATAAATGAAGAAGCGATCTTTGTCTCTTCACCCAGTCCTGAAATACCCATTGCGAAAATAGTGGGAAACATGATAGACATAA
>JBGANE010000079.1:0-8544 GCA_044222465.1 Ferruginibacter sp. | reverse complement strand
AAGCCGGACAGCCATTGGCCGAGAGGATCGTATTTATAGCCAACCACAGTATTAGTAATTCATTACTTATGCCACAGGCAATAAGTCTTGAGAAAAGAAAAAGGAACAGTATATCTTTCGATGCGCAGGAATTTTTGAACCTGCAGGCAGCAGTAGCAATTACTAATGCAAACAGTGAAGCACCCGGTTATCGTGACGGTATTCTATCTTCTCTATTATTATCAGGCGATATCCGGGGTAATATAAATGAACCGGGTTACTATTTTAAGGATAAGGACCCGGTTACACTTCAGCACCTGGACCTTTTAATGATGGTTCATGGATGGCGCAGGTACAATCTTGAAGAGATCATGGCCAATAAATTCCCTCCTTTACAATATCCTTTCGAGACCAGCCTTAGTATTACCGGGAAAGTCTTACAGAGCAACGGTAAATCCGTGCTGAAAGCTGGCAAGATCAACCTTATGATAAAGGGTGAAGATTCAACCAATATCATGTCGGAAGCAAGAACAAATGAGAATTCTGTTTTTGTTGCAAATAATATCGAATTCAAAAAAGCTGCTACAGTTTTTTTCCAGGGTACTAATATTAACAGCCCCGAAGCCATTGTATCTGTAAAGATCGATTCAACTTATTTTGATACATTGAAATTATCAAGCCTGAATACAAACCCCATTACCGCATCTGCTTCACCTGCACCATACCTGGTGGAGTTACTGAATGAAAAACAGAAAAAAGACACAAGCTTTGGAAAAACGCTAAGTGAAGTTGTCGTAAAGTCAAGGAAGCGTTCTGAAGTTGATTCACTGAATGCTACTTTTGCCACTGATATTTTTTATGGCAGCGATCAGACCCTGGCAATGAATACAAATATCAATTACTTCGATATCTGGCAATTTCTTCGCATGGCTGTACCCGGCATTGCCATAAACCAGACAGATACCGGCATACAGGTAAACTTCACCCGGTACCAGGGAGTTGACATGTTCTCGGAGAATGCTACAAACAGCGGGGTGCAGTTCTTCCTCAATGAAGTGCCGGTACACATAGGCCTTATTGATGCACTTGATCCTTCCGATGTTGCTATGGTAAAAATCTTCAAAGGTGTTACCGGCATTGCCCTGGGCGCCGACAGGGGCGCTATTGCTGTTTATACTGCCAAGGGTAAATCGGGACGTGACTGGCGGCAAAAAGGTTTCGATTTTTATAAAAGAGCAGGTTATTCAGCCGGCAGGGAGTTCTATGAAATGGATTATTCAAAAATAAAACCAGATACTGAGCTACCGGATATAAGAACAACTATCTATTGGAACCCCAACATCAAAATAAAAGATGGCAAAGCCACTATCATATTCTACAATGATGATGTTTGCAAAAAATTCAAAGTAGTAATAGAAGGCATGGATGCCAATGGAAAACTATTACATGCAGAAAAAGAGATCGAATAAGTTTAGCCAAAGAACAGGTATGCAAGCCCTATCGAAGTAATGATACCAACAAGGTCAGCAAGCAACATCGCACCAACGGCATACCTCGTATTGCGAACGCTGATAGATCCGAAGTAAACAGCGATCACATAAAAAGTGGTATCTGATGAACCCTGCAGTATACATGATAACCTTCCTGCAAATGAATCAGGGCCGAATGTCTTCATTGTATCCAGCATCATTCCTCTTGCTCCGCTTCCGGTCATGGGTTTGATCAGTGCGGTAGGCAGGCCATCCACGAATCGTGTATCGGCACCCATGGCGGCGAAAAGATCCTTTATACCGTTAATGATCACATCAAAAGTGCCGCTTGTTCTCAGCATGCTGATCGCTACAAGCATTCCAACGATATATGGTAGAATGCGGATGGCGGTTTCAAATCCGCCTTTCGCTCCTTCTACAAATGCATCAAATACATCGATCTTTTTGTAAAGGCCGCCAAGAACGATGATAAAGAAGATGCCAAGGATGAGTCCATTACTTAGTTTGCCCGAGAATAATTGAGCTGTAGATGAGTCAAGCCTTGTTACATACATTACCAGCAATGCGATGAGTAATGATATGCCACCGATCCAGGCAAGTACTACCGGCTGAAAAAGATTTATTCTCTGTTTGAAAGATACAATGAACATGGCCGCCATCGTAGCAACAAAAGTTGCTATCATGCAGGGAATAAATATATCAGTGGGATTCTGTGCGCCCAGGCCTGATCTGAAAGCGATAATGGTCACCGGTATCAGTGTGAGCCCCGATGCATGCAGTGCCATGAACATGATCTGTGAGTTGCTGGCTACTGCTTTATTCGGGTTCAACTCCTGCAAACTCTGCATCGCTTTTAAACCGAATGGCGTTGCAGCATTATCCAGGTTGAGCAGGTTGGCAGAGAAGTTCATCATCATATGCCCGGTTGCCGGGTGTCCTTTGGGTATCTCGGGAAAAATCTTTGAAAAGAATGGGCCAATTATCTTTGATAATACCCTCACTCCTCCTGCTTTTTCAGCAATGTTCAGGAAACCCATGAACAATGCAAGTATACCAATCAATGGAAAGATGATATCAAGCACGGCGTTCTTGGCTGTTTCAATGACTCCATCAACCTTTCTCACCAGTTTTTTCTGAATGCCGGTATAGGTATAAGTATTGATTCCTGGATTAAGTGATTTGAGCAGGTTGACAGAATCATGTGCGGCATTGTCAGTAAGAAGTATAGTTGCCTGCCTGGCAGAGTCTGTTCTGTAATAACCATATTCTTTTAAAAAATCGCTGTACCTGGGAGAAAGTTGTTGATTGAGCGGCGAACCGATACCATAATAATATATGCTGTCGTATTTATCGGATGACTTACCCACCACCATCCTTGTAAAGATCTTTTCATCCCCGTTCACCATCCTGATACCCGCCACGATAAAAGCGATGATAATGAAAGCACTCCATATCCTGCTTAATGCCATGTCTTATTATTATAAATGATAAATGTTGAATGTGAAAGGTACTTATTTCGCTCCATTCAACATTCAAAATTCAACATTCAAAATAACCTGCTATGCCTTACCTTTGCAGCCAATTTTTAATTTTTCATTCTTAATTTTTAATTGAAGAAATGGCTTTAAAAGCAGGAATAGTGGGGTTACCCAATGTAGGAAAATCAACTTTGTTCAATGCGGTAAGTAACAGCGCCAAGGCACAGGCAAGCAATTACAGGTTCTGTACCATTGAGCCCAATACAGGCCTGGTGAATGTGCCGGACCCACGGCTTGATAAACTGGCAGCACTGGTTAAACCAGACAGGATCGTGCCCACACAAATCGAGATCGTTGATATTGCCGGGCTGGTACGTGGCGCCAGCAAAGGCGAAGGACTGGGCAATAAATTTTTAGCCAATATCCGTGAAGTGGATGCCATCATTCACGTGATACGTTGCTTTGAAGATGATAATATTTTAAGAGATGAGGGCCCGATAAACCCGGTAAGTGATAAAGAGATCATTGAAACAGAATTGCAGTTGAAAGACCTGGAGAGTGTGGAGAAGAAAATACAGCGTACAGAAAAAATGGCGAAGACAGATACTAAGATGAAAGCAGAGCTTGACATTTTACTGCGCTGTAAAGAACACCTGGACAAAGGAAAAAATATTTTATCGCTGGGACTGGCCAAAGAAGAAAAAACTGCCATTGCTGATCTTTTCCTGCTTACCGGCAAATCAATTTTATACGTGGCGAACGTAGATGAAGCAAGTATGCATACCGGCAATAAATTTTCTGATGCATTGATAGATGCAGTGAAAAATGAGGGCAATGAAGTAATTGTAATGACCAATGCCATTGAAGCGCAAATTGCTGAATTTGAAGATGCGGATGATAAAGCCATGTTCATGGAGGAATACAAAATGACAGAGCCTGCCCTTGATCGTCTTATTCATTCAACTTATAAACTTTTAAACTTGTCAACCCACTTTACTGCCGGCGTGCAGGAAGTAAGAGCCTGGACGATACATAAAGGATGGAAGGCGCCGCAGGCTGCCAGTGTGATACATACCGATTTTGAAAAAGGTTTTATCAAGGCCGAAGTGATTGGCTACGATGACTTCATCAAATATGGCTCGAAGCCGCCTGCCGTGAAAACGGAAGGTTAAGAATTGAAGGAAAGAATACCTGGTGCAGGATGGCGATGTGATGCACTTCCGGTTCAACGTGTAAGTTTTAAAAGATAATTAGTGCTGATTGTTTTAATACTGGCATGATTAACTGAATAAAAAAAGACTCCCTTGTGGGAGTCTTTTTTTATATTAAAGAAGTTTTTATTGAGGTAACAATACTTTGTCGATAATATGATACACACCATTCACTGCATGTTTATCCATTGTTACTGCATTGGCAGGAACAGTGAAAGGTGGCGCAGGAGGTATTGAACCTACACCGCCAAATTTCAAACTTGTCACCGCAGGTCCAAGATAAGTGGCTGTTGCCTGTACGCCGGGATGTGTTGAAAAACTGTTATTGACCAGCGTTTTTACAAAAGTTCCGGCAGCGGGTACATTATTAGAAAATACCCGGATATTAGGCTGGTATGGCGTTGTAGTGCTGGTAGTTTGAGAAGCCAGTAAATGATAAGCTACTATCCCTTTTACAGTGGATGCAGGGATTGAGCCATAGAAAAATGGGTTTGAAAAGATTGATGGCCCCAGCGCCACAGCTGCATTGGCTTGTGCTGTAGCAATAGGTATGCTACCGGTTGCAGCTAAAACCTGTGAATAAACCAATCCGAAGATCAGCGTTTGAAAAGCAGCATCGTTTGGCGCCAGTACGGTCATATTGGTAACACCATAGTTCAATAATGAATCGAATTTACTTAAACCAACTGCACCGCTGTCAGCACGGGCAACTGCCGCACGGAAATAAGATAAAGTTGCTTCACCGGCCATCATCCCTTTTAATGTAGCAGTAGGCGGCGCTGCAACAGTGTATGAATGATGGATGATACCATTGGCCGCAGCCTGGTCAACACCGGTTATAGGCAGGTTATTCAAATAAGAATAAGGAGTCCCTCTTACCGGGAATATCGGCATACGTACAAACGGCTGATTAGGGTCAAGAATAATCTGGCTGGTGAGCGGATAATTCGGAAAAGAAGCCCCTAATGCACTTGCCGAAAATTTTTGACCGATGGTATTATACTGTATGATACCGGCTGCATTGGCAACTGGTAAAGTGTTAGCGATAAAGGCAGAGAAGGTTGCATCGGGTGCACCTAATGGAATGGCGCCACCGGATGCTGCATTTACAAAAATCTTCATGCCAGCATTATCTACAGCAAATATGGTAAAGCTTTTTGTAAGGTCATTCAGAGTATTGGTTAACCCTGATCGTACAATCATTCTGCTGAACAAGCTGTCGTTGGGGTTGGCGGCAATGGTGGCGGCAACACCGTTACCCGTAGGATAGACCGGTGTGGGTATAGCAGCAAACTGTTCCAGGTCTTTATTACATGAAGTAATTAAAAACAGTGCGGCCAAAATTACCAGGTAATAAGCCTTAAGTTTATAAATTATTGTTTTCATTATAGTCATTTTTAATTTTAAATTTTTGTCTCAGCTTCTGTATTAATAAATGTTATACCCGAAACTTACATAGTACAATCCTCCGATCTGTGAGTTCCCTATCGCATTATAATAATTCTCGTTTAACAGGTTAGTTGCACCAAGCTTAATAATAGATTTATTTGCTTTTGGCAGTTTTAAACTGATCTGTGCATCTAAATTATGAACATCGGGCAGGTTACCATTGGCAAAATCACCCTGGTAGTAAAAGCCTTGCTGCCAGCGCCATGCCATACTGAAGCCAAGCCTTTTACCCGGACCAAAGCCGGTATTACCAATACTTAAGTTTGATTTATACTTTGGTGCGTTGAAATAAGCGACAAAGTTTGTAGGCACATCTTTCAATACATCAGAAGACAAGTTGGCTCCTACGATAAAGTTAAATGGCAGCCTGTAATCCAAACCAAGACCGAAACCATAGGTTTTTACTTTATCAGCAGAGTTAACCACTACTGAAATATTCCTTCTCTTATTTGGGTTTGAAGTATCTGAAGCAAGTCCAGTGGTAGTTTGTATAGTATTTGTCCTGCCCAGGAAATCTTTGTACTGTCCATAATATCCATATACATCAACCAACAATTTGCTCTCCATCAACAAACCTTTGTAACCAAATTCAAAAGAATTTACTGACTCAGGTTTTACTGCCGGTGGATTAAATGTTTTGAAATTGGTTATGGTAGTTGAACCAGGTGTGGAAGTAAAGGTATATAAAGGATTACCCGGGAACCCGTACAAAGCTGCAAAAGCAGGGTTACTTCCGATGAGACGGGTACTTCCCACCTGCAGGTTAATGTATTGCTGCTGGTTGCTCGGGAAACGATAAGCCGTCTGGAACGACAAGCGTATATTGTTATCCTTCATTAATTTGAAAAGCACGGTAACCCTTGGTGTGAAACGGCCTTTAAAGTCGTCGGCTTTATCATACCTTCCTGAAAGGGTCAGGTTCAAACGGTCCATTATCTGGCGACTGGCCTGGATATAAGCGCCATATTGTGCAAGGCCTTTAGGTCCTGTGGAATCGGCAAATAAAGTGCCTTGAGAATTCAGTACATATCTTTTATAATTTGCTCCCACCAATATATCGGCAAAACTTTTTGTAATATGCGTAAGGTTATAATTTGCTTCCACTGCATACAGGTCAGATGCATCCTGCAGTAAGCCCCCGTTTTGGGAGATTGGTTTCTTACGGATGGCATCATAACCTGCCTTGATAGTATTAGAGCCTGCTGCCGGCCTGCCTACATCGGCAATAGCTCTTGCTGCCTGGTGGGCATCGTAAGCAGTCATGCCATTCATACGGTTGCTCAGGTAATTGTACGTATATTGAATATACCAGTCTGTTGACTGGGGAGTTGGGTTACCGGCAGCATCTGTAGTAACAGATCTTTTCCACGATTCATTGAATAACCTTGTTGTTGCCGTAAGGTTATAAGATTCACCGGCATTTTCCTGGGTGGTATAACCCCTCACCGACCAGTTCTTATTATTGATCTCAAGTTTATATTGTCCCATTTTAAAATCCTTCAAAGAATACCTGTCGCTACCTGTATAGATCGTATTACCTGTACCCCAGTAAGCGGCTAAAATAGCTTCGGTGTTTGGAGTTATCTTATAGTGTACTGAACCAGCCAGTTTGAAATTAACCGTATTAGGATTGATGAGTTCCTTTTCTGTATATCCTGTACGGGATACATTTTGCGGATTGGTCAATAACCCGTTTGCAATAATAAAATTTGCAGCGCCCGGAAGGCTGGCAGCAATTTGTGAGAAGAACAAACGCATATCAACAGTGGTTTCGTCGCCATACACATTTATACCATCATAGTTGGGATCAGTTTTCCTGTCGCCGGCTATTACCGCTCCGGTTGTTCCCGACCTGCTGTAATTCCTGTTGTCAACAGCCAGCCAGTCCCTGGCTTGTATCAGTTCTGCGTTTATCTTGAAGGCAAATTTTTCAGATACTTTTTTACCCCAGCGCAAGTTCCAGTTATGATAAGCGCCCGGGTCTCTTTGCCTGTTAACTCCCACATGCATCAGCCCTTCTTTTACCAGGAAAGACAAACCCTGGTATTTGAAAGGGTTCTTACTGGTCATAAGTAAGGTACCATTCATACCACCGGGTCCATATAAAGCAGAAGAAGCTCCCGACAAAAGCTCTATATTATCAACATCCAGTTCGCTCAAACCAATGATTGAGGCAACGGAGAAGTTAAGACCCGGTGCCTGGTTATCCATTCCATCCACCAGTTGATTGAAACGGGTATTACCACTGGAGTTAAAACCACGGGTAGTTGGCGTTTTAAAAGTAAGAGAAGAAGTGGTTATATCTACCCCTTTCAGTGTAGTTACCACATCGTAGTAGTTAGATACGGGAGAGTTACGAATGTTGGCAGCACTTATTCTTTCAATGGAAACAGGCGATTCCATTATTTTCTGGGGAACCCTGTTAGCCGCTACAACAACTTCCTGTCCTAAGGCGCTGCTTGGTTTAAGGTCAACCTGGGTTAAGCCCGAGGCGCTGGAAACAGTTACTTCCTGCAGTTCGTACCCTACCGAAGATATTAAAAGGGTTACGGGTAAACTTTTAACCGTTATCCTGAAATTACCTTTATCGTCAGTAAATGTCCCTGTCTCTCCCCCCTTCACCATAACAGAAACAGCACCCGAACCTTCCCTGGTATTACTGTTCCTGACATTACCGTTGATGGTTACATTTTGTGCAAAAGCCGCAATCGTTAAAATATTGGCAAGCAGTAGAGTAACCAAATAGCTTGTGACTTTTCTCATATCTCGTTTTTTGGTTTTAAATATATAGCAAATTACGCATTGTTATTTTTTCAGGGAAAATTAATTTTTTACCCATCTGTTGAAATCTTATACAGGGCTTATCGGGCTTTTAAATCTGTTGATGGTAATTTAGCAGCATGAAAGTTTTAAAATTCCCCCAGCAAACCGGTTTTT
>JBGANE010000078.1:0-8753 GCA_044222465.1 Ferruginibacter sp. | reverse complement strand
AAGATCATATCATCAATTAAAAAGTACAATTATGCCCAAGCAATTTTGGTTGAACCTGCCGGTAAAGAATATCGAAAGATCAAAAGCCTTTTTTACAAAACTTGGTTTTAAATTTAATACCCAACAGGGCAATGGCCCCAACTCCGCCTGCATGATGATGGGCGAAAAAGATGTGGTGGTAATGCTATTTGATGAGCCTACCTTTAAGCAATGTATCGGCGGCGCTGCCATGGAGTTGAGTAAGTCAACAGAAGTATTACTTTCAATAGATGCTCAAAGCAAAGAAGAAGTGGATGAGATGGTGAAAAAAGCGATTGATGCAGGCGGCTCAAGCAACCACAAACCTTCTGAAATGAAGGGCTGGATGTATGGTTGTGTATTTACCGACCTGGACGGGCACAAATGGAATGTGCTGTACATGGACCTGCCGGCCGGCAGGCAGGTATGAGTAAAATGCAAAATGGTTAACAACATGAAAAAGGAAACAAACCTCAATGCAGGAATTTCGGAACCGGGAAAGGTTGATGAGTTCATGAAAAAACTCAAACATCCTATGGCTGATGTGGCGCAATATCTGCGCTCACTCATACTGGGTGCCGATAAGAAAGTGGGCGAAGGTATTTACTGGAACGGGCCTACCTTTTACTTCACAGGAAAAATGAAACCCTTTGGCCCGAAGGAATACAAAAGATATATTGTGGGCTTCAATTTTTTTAAGCCTGACTGTATCCGCCTGATATTTCTCACCGGCGCAAAACTTAAAGACAATACCGGCATACTGGAAGGAGATTACAAAGACGGCAGGAGGCTTTTGATGATCCACAGCATGAGTGATGCCAAATCAAAAGAGAAAGCATTGAAAGCCCTGGTAAAGGAATGGATAAAATTAGTTGATAAATAATACAGCGATGGTAGAAGTATTTAAAACAAATGTTCAGCAAAGTGATGAAGCAAAAATGCTCGTTGAAAAGCTGGCTGAACATTTCCCGGCGCATGCAATTAATTTCGACCTCTCGGACTGTGACCGCATATTGCGGGTGCAGGGAAATGATATTGCAGAAGAAAAAATAATTGACATTGTATCTTCTTTTAATTATCACTGCGAAATACTGGAATAAAAAAATAACCACAAAAACACGAAGGCACCGAGGCTTCACTAAGCTTTCTTTGTGGCTCGTGGTTTATTTTCTGGTTTTTTAAACTGAGATGCTATCTGCAATAAACACCTGCACTTTCCATCCTGTTTTGTTTTACCTTCAATACCTGTTTCAACAGTAACCCAACAAAATATATGCTCAATACCAAAATGCTCAACCGGTTATTTTCATTCTTCATCATTGTTTTATTAATAAGCTGCAGGTCAACCCCTGTTTTAAAACCGGGCGAAGGTTATGTGCAGGTGAAAGGCGGTAAAGTTTGGTACCGTATCATAGGCGAAGGCAAACAGGCGCCCATCCTCATGTTGCACGGTGGCCCCGGTGGAACCAGCAAATCCTTTTACCAGTTTGCTTCAATTGGTGAAGACAGGCCCATTATTATTTTTGACCAGTTGGGAAGCGGCCGCTCCGGTCACATGACCGACACAACATTATTAAAAGTTGAAAATTTTGTAGAGCAGGTAGAAGCAGTGAGAAAAGAACTGAACCTGGAAGAGTTTTATTTACACGGCCACTCCTGGGGCACTGCCCTTGCTTTGGAATATTACCTGAAATATCCAAAAGGGATCAAAGCCATCATATTCAACAGCCCCTACTTCAGTACGGCAATGTGGAAAGCCGATGCAGATACACTTATCAGTACTTTGCCTGATTCGATACAGGTTGCTATCAGGAACGGAGAAAAAAGTAAAGATTTTAAATCGCCATCGTACATAAAAGCCAATGAAGTGTTTGACAAAAATTTTGGTGTACGAACAACAAGACGCACAAGTGAGCTGGATACTGCACCTCCAAAAGGAAGTGAATTCATTTATAACTATATGTGGGGACCTACCGAGTTTACTGCAACAGGCACGCTGCTGCATTACGACCGGGTGCAGAGTTTAAAAACCATAAGCGTTCCTGTCCTGTTCATTACCGGTGAATTTGACGAGGCCCGGCCGGCTACGGTCAGGTATTTTCAAAGCCTGGTACCCCATTCAAAATTTGTTGTTATCCCCGGCGCCGGGCATGGCACCATGCATGATAACCTGGAAGCAAACATAGCAGCCATAAAGGTTTTTTTAGCTGAGAATGAACAAAAATGAACCAGCCCGTATCCGGAGTTCATAAAACCTTCATAAACTCCTGCCATCCTGTCACCAATTCACTGGTTTAAGTTATATTTGTCCTCCCAAAATAGGGTATTTGATGTTGGATCTGCTGACAAATAAGGAACATGATGAAGCCAGGCAGGGTGAGGCATTTGCCCCCTTTGCCAGGGAAGTAAACTCGTTTAAAAAGCATTTTTATATAGAAAGCTATGGCTGTGCCATGAACTTTGCCGACAGTGAAGTGGTTGCTTCCATTTTACTTGACAGTGGTTTTGGCGCAACAACAAATTACGAAGAAGCCGACCTCATCTTTATTAATACCTGTTCCATCCGGGAGAAGGCAGAAGCTACAGTAAGAAAGAGATTGACAGAATTCAGGAAACTGAAGAAAAGAAAGCCGGGGATGCTGGTAGGTGTACTGGGTTGCATGGCAGAAAGGTTGAAATCGAAATTTCTGGAAGAAGAAAAACTGGTGGATATAGTTGTTGGCCCTGATGCTTACCGCACATTACCCGGCCTTATTGAAGAAGCAGAAACGGGACAAAAAGCAGTGAATGTTTTATTAAGCCGTGATGAAACCTATGCCGATATCGCTCCCATCCGTTTAAACAGTAATGGCGTTACTGCATTTGTAAGTATCATGAGGGGATGCAACAATATGTGTTCTTTTTGTGTGGTGCCTTTTACCCGGGGAAGAGAAAGGAGCCGTGATGCTGAATCCATCATCGCAGAATGTAAAGCATTGTTTGAGGATGGGTACAGGGAAGTAACATTACTCGGGCAAAATGTGGACAGTTATTACCAAGCCCCCCTGAATCCCCCCTTTGGGGGGACTTTGAAAGAGCCAAATAGAATAAATGGCTCTTTAATCTCGATGAGCACTGAAGCCCCTCCTTCGGAGGGGTTTGGGGAGGCAGTAACATTCGCAAAGCTTTTAGAAAAAGTAGCACTGATATCTCCGCTGCTCCGTGTACGTTTTTCAACTTCGCATCCAAAAGACATTACTGATGAGGTGTTGCATACCATTGTTAAATACGAAAACATCTGCAACTACATTCACCTGCCGGTACAAAGCGGGAGCAGCCGTGTGCTGCAGATGATGAACCGTACTTACAGCCGTGAATGGTATATAGCCAAGGTTGACAGGATAAAAGAACTCATCCCCGATTGCGGATTATCTACCGACATGATCACAGGCTTTTGTACAGAAACGGAAGAAGACCATCAACAGTCATTAAGCCTGATGGAATATTGTAAATACGACCTGGCCTATATGTATTTTTATAGTGAACGCCCCGGAACCCTTGCTGAACGGAGGTTTACCGATGATGTGCCGGAAACTGTTAAGAAAAGAAGATTGCAGGAAATGGTTGAACTGCACCGCACCCATTCTTTACAAAGCATGCAAAGGGATGTGGGAAAAACATTCAGGGTATTGGTAGAAGGAGTATCTAAAAAAAGTAATGAAGAACTCTTTGGAAGAAATGATCAGAATAAAGTAGTGGTATTTCCGAAAGGGAATTTGAAAAAGGGAGACTACATAAAAGTAAAAATAAATTCATGCACGGCCGGTACATTGATCGGCACGGTTATTTAACTAATTTAATAAATCTACACTTAGTGCCTCTTCGTGCCTTTGTGTCTTTGTGGTAAAATATGGAATTACAATCAATAAAAAATCGTTTTGGTATCATTGGCAACTCGCCATCATTGAATCATGCATTGAATGTAGCAGCACAGGTAGCCAATACCGACCTGAGTGTGCTCATCAATGGTGAGAGCGGTGTGGGTAAAGAAGTTTTTTCGCAGATCATCCACTCGCTGAGTGCAAGAAAACACAATCCTTTCATCGCAGTTAACTGCGGCGCAATTCCCGAAGGTACTATCGATTCGGAATTATTCGGCCATGAGAAGGGATCATTCACCGGGGCGGTTGACAGCCGTAAGGGATATTTTGAAACTGTAAATGGCGGTACCATTTTCTTAGATGAGATCGGTGAATTACCGTTGGGTACACAGGCACGTTTGTTACGTGTGCTGGAAGCAGGAGAATACATACGTGTGGGTAGCAGCAAAGTGCAGAAAACAGATGTACGGGTAATAGCAGCTACCAATAAAGAGCTCATAGAATATACCTACACCAACCGGTTCAGGGAAGACCTGTATTACCGTTTAAACACGGTGCCCATCAGGGTTCCGGCATTAAGGGACAGGAAAGAAGATATCTATTTATTGTTCAGGAAATTTGTAAATGATTTTTCTGATAAGTATAAAGCGGTTCCTGTTCAACTGGATGAAGGCGCAAAAGAAATACTCCTCAATTATCCCTGGCCCGGTAATGTGAGGGAACTGAAGAATATTGCAGAACAAATCTCAGTGCTGAGTCAGGAAAAGGTCATTAACGCAAATACAATAAAAGGTTTCCTGCCCGAACATAATTATTCCCGTTTACCTGTACTGGCAGGTGGTAACGGTTCGGTAAGCCATAGTGAATTTGCCAATGAAAGGGATATCCTGTACAAATTATTCTTCGACATGAAGAAAGATGTGAACGAACTGAAGAAAATGTTCTTCGACCTGTTGCAGAACCCCAACATTGCACAACATGCACCGGTGTTTACTGAACAGCCTTTTACCGAACTGGGTAATACTGCTCCTAATTTGTCGCCTGGCAAGCCGGTGTTCCTGCCGCAGCATACCGGGGAAAGGATAGACCATCATGAAGACGTAGAAGAATCACTGAGCATAGTTGATAAGGAAAAAGAACTTATTCAAAAAGCATTAAAGAAACATAAAGGCAAACGCAAAGATGCATCACTCGACCTGGGCATCAGCGAACGTACTTTGTACCGTAAATTAAAAGAGTATGATATTGAAGAATAAAACTGAAGCGGGAAGACGGAAGTCAGACCTCAGACTTCAGACATCAATCAACAGCAGACTGTGGATAATCAGCATTGTAATCATTACGCTTTTCAACTTTGCTACCTGCAAGTACGGTTTTAAGGACACCTCTCCCATCCCACTTGAAGTAAAGACCTTCCGGGTAAATTATTTTGAGAATAAGGCCGACTATAAAAATCCGCAATTAAGCCCCGGCATTACCGAAAAGCTGAAACAAAAGATTATCAGCACTACCAGGCTCAGGCAAACCAACGATGAAGATGCGCATTATGATATCAGCGGCTATGTATCCCGGTATTATACCAGCACAACGGGTATCAGCGGCAGCGGCGCCAGCCTCAACCGTTTAACGGCCGAGTTTCATGTCATTTTTAAAAATACGCTGGATGATAAAAAGAATTTTGAAGGCGATGTAACCTATAGTGTTGACTTTGATGCCAACCTGAGCCTTTCACAGGTAGAGAACTCGAAAGGTGAAGAGATCATTAAGAACCTGACCGACGCAATTTTTAATAAGATATTCTCTAATTGGTAAACCAGGTATTGTAGATTTGCTGATATGCAAAATAACCAGGCCATATTTGAATCTTTATTTAAAAGGAATTTTTCGGATGAAGGCAATGATCATTTCCTGAACCACCTCACTGCAGCCCATCCTTATTTTTCCCCTGCACAGTTTTTCCTGTTACAACAAACCGTTCCAGGCACTTCAGCATTCGACAAGCAGGCAGCTAAAACAAATATCCTGTTCAATAATCCGTACTGGTTAAATTTTCAATTGCAACGAACAGTTAATAATAACCAGGCTGAAACAAGTGAGATCATAACAGCAAAAGAAAACCCGGTTATGGAACCAGCACCTGTATTGATACATGTTGAACATGCAGATGAAAAAGAAATTGAACCGATGAAGATAGAATTAAACATTCCTGCCGAAAAGAATGTAATGAATGAAATGCCCCTTTTTGAACCCATGCACATGGTCGATTACTTTGCATCGCAGGGTATTAAATTAAGTGAAGAAGCACAAACCGCAGATAAACTGGGCAAACAACTCAGGAGTTTTACTGAATGGCTCAAGACCATGAAAAAAGTTCATGTGGACCGTACAGAAGAATCATCAGGGCAGGCAGATAACAATATTCAAAACCTGGCTGAAAAAAGCAATAAGGAAAATGAGGTATTAACCGTTTCTATGGCCGATGTACTTGCCAGGCAGGGAAAGGTTGATAAAGCCATTGAAGTACTGCAAAAATTAAGTTTGCTCAATCCTGCCAAAAGCGCTTACTTTGCAGCCAAAATAGACCACTTAAAAGGATTATAATATGTTAATTGTATTTGGAATTTTAGTGATAATAGCTTCTGTGATATTAGGGATGATCGTATTGATACAGAACCCAAAAGGCGGCGGTCTGTCCTCCAGTTTTGGCGGATTTGGCAACCAGATAATGGGTGTAAAACAAACCACCGATGTACTGGAAAAGGGAACCTGGTTATTTGCTGCTATAGTAGGTGTGCTTTGCCTCATTTCTCCTGCTTTTATGCCAAAAGATGGTGAGAAAGCTTCTCCTAATAAGGAATTGCTTGAAGGTATGTCGAACAAACCACAAACCCCTGCCAAAACAACCACTACCATGCCTAACACGGCATCCGACACCAATAAACCTAAATAACATTTTACAAAATATTTTGAACCCCGCCGGCAACCGACGGGGTTTTTTGATATCAAATGGAATTTCATTCCAGGTAATGTGTAGTGCTGAAATTCCTGCAAAGAGTTGTGGGTTGGCATTTGACACATACCGATTGTTTAAATTTACACTTTAAACAAAGTAAATCGGTATAATTTACTTTGTTCAATACTTTGGCTATGAAAAAGAAAATTATTCTTGGTACCCTGCTGGCCTTACTTGTAACTGCCGGTTTTTTAGCCTGGCAGGTATTCGGTCCAACCGTATCTTCTCCCGAAGGAAAATATTTTTATATAAGAACCGGCGCTGATTATGCAACTGTAAAATCATCTCTTGTTGACCAGAAGATCATCAGCGGAACTTTTTTCTTTGATCTTATCGCCAAGCAGATCAAATACCCGGGTAAAATAAAAGCAGGGCGCTACCAGGTCAGCGATGGGATGAGTCTATATCGCTTATTGAGGATGCTACGGTCGGGCAACCAGTCGCCTGTAAATTTTGTTATTACCAAACTAAGAACAAAAGAAGACCTGTCGCAAAAGGTTGCTGCCAATTTTGAATGTGATTCCGCTACTTTTTTTCAATTGCTCAATAACCCCGGAACATTCCGTAAGTATCATGCAGACAGTAATACTATCATGACCACTGTGATACCAAACACGTACAGTATTTTATGGAATACAGCGCCGGAAAAAATACTGAAGAAATTATTTGATGAAAAAGAAAAATTCTGGAATGAAGACAGGCTTGCCAAAGCAAGGGCATTGAATCTTAGTCCCGACCAGGTATATACCATGGCCAGCATTGTGGAAGAAGAAACCAATGCAGCAGCAGACAAAGGAAAGATCGCCAGCGTGTATATCAACCGGCTGGAAACAGGAATGAAACTACAAGCCGATCCTACCGTAAAATTTGCCATGAAGGATTTTGGCCTGAAGCGGATAATGGAAAAACACCTTTTCTACAATTCACCTTTTAATACTTACCAGAACCCGGGACTGCCGCCCGGGCCTATTTGCACACCTTCCATTAAAACCATTGATGCTGTTTTAAATGCACCGCAAACCAATTATATTTACTTTGTGGCCAAACCCGATTTTAATGGATTATCCAATTTTGCTTCCACTTATGCCGAGCATTTGGTATATGCAAAAGCATACCAGCAGGCACTGGACAGTTTGATAAAGGCAAAGAATAAGTGACCAGATTAGAACGCATATTAATAACCAAAACACCCCTTGCTTTTATTTTACGCAAAAGCAAACACTGGTATTTACCTGGTTTTGAAGGCGTGCCCTTGTATGATGTTGCCCGATTTTTTTATGGCCAAATAAAAACCGTAGGTTTAACCGAAAGGGCTTCGGCCATTGCCTATAATTTCATCATGGCCATACCCCCTTCTTTTTTATTCTTGTTTACGCTGATCCCCCATTTACCCTTTATTAAAAAGAAAGAGATACTGAACCAGATCAGGCTTATCTTAAAAGACATCATTCAGGATAATAAGATCAACGAAAATATTATTGGCTTTATCAATGATACTTTTTTCAAAAACCCAGTTTTTGGACTGTTGTCTTTTGGCTTATTGCTTGCCCTGTTCTTTGCCTCAAATGCTATGATGGGCCTTATGCGTTCCTTCAATAAAAATTATATAGGTTTCACTAAAAGAAAGGGCCTGCACGACCGCTGGGTTGCCATACGCCTTACCTCACTCATCTTTGGATTGGTACTGGGTTGCCTGATACTGCTCATCACACAGGGGGCTGTTTTAAACTGGATCGGTGTAAAGAGCGCTTTCTGGAAAGGCTTCATTTTCTACACCCGCTGGATCTTCATTATAACCCTTATATTTTATTCTATCGCCTTTATTTACAAGTATGCCCCGGCCGTTCACAAAAAATGGAAAC
>JBGANE010000077.1:0-9487 GCA_044222465.1 Ferruginibacter sp. | reverse complement strand
TCTCTTTATCTTCCGGCAGCGGGTATTTCCAGGCTTCAAGTTCCGGGGCACCAACTTTGGTTTTAACGAGGTACATATCATGTGCCATACGCTGGTCCTGCTGAAAGGTGGCTATCTTTTTTGAGTCGTTGCTCCAGAGCAGGATAGGCCTGTCGCTATGTGTCCAGCCGGCATTGTCGGTGGCATAGCCAAAATCTTTTACCCCATCAAAAGTGAGCTGGGTTTCTTTTTTAGTATCCAGGTCACGTACCCACAAATTCCAGTCTTTAATGTAAGCCGCTTTTTTCCCATCGGGAGAAACTAATTCCAATGCACCACCCCTGCGTCGTCCTCCACCGGTGCCTGTTGCAGCAGTGGGCTCATCGGGCAGAATGCTTTTTTTATCGGGGCCTGTTTTGCGGCTGCCATCGGCGGGGTTTATTAAAACGAATTCTTTACCTCCTTCCACGTTTACGGAATACCAGAACCTTCCATCAGGCAGCCAGGTTGGGTTTACATTGTATCTGTACACTAATTTACTGGTGTTGAAGCCTAATGCTTTTGTAGCCTGGTCGTAATCGGCGGCGGTTACTATTTTTTTATCGGGTTGTGCTGTTGCAGTAAAAATTGCAGTGATGATCAATGCAAGTGTTAAAATATTTTTTTTCATAATGAAGTCGTTCAAATGTTGATCAATAACTATAGTATATCTAAATGTAGGCAAAGTTGCTGATTTGGTTCAGCTGAATTAGCGAAGGTCATGTAAAAAGGAATTTTATCATAACCGCTTATCATAAAATCTATGTGGCTTAAAGATAGTTTCGTTCGCCCTGGTTCGTGTCTTCAGGAACCATCTATGCTTCGGTAAAAGATGCATAAAGATATGTCGTACAAGTGAGTGACCCTTCGTTACACTCAGGGTAAACTCCACGATGATGATATGATACTTCGGCTACGCTCAGTACAAATGCTCGTAAGATAAACTTCACAACATAATCCAAACAGATCCCTTCCCGAAATAATCGGGACAAGCTGTGCCTCGGGATGACAGCAATATTCAGCATGGCAAAATCACCCCTTCCTCAATGGCATCTTCTTCCAGTACGTCAAACTCCGCCATGCCCATTCAAAAGGCCCAAAGCGGTACAGGCGCAACCAGATATGGCAGAAGATGATCTGGAATAACCATACGGCCCCAACCACATAATAAACTTCAATGCGCTGCATTTTGCCATACATGCCTAGGCCATAACTGTTGAAGATGAGTCCGCAGATGATGGATTGCATGAGGTAATTGGTAAAAGCCATTTGCCCCACGGGTCGCATAAGAGCAAAGAGCCATTTGAATACGCCCGACTTGTACAGCAGCATGAGTATGGCAAATAATCCCAATGAACGCAGCGCCCTGTGGAACTGGTAAACTAAATGATACGTTCTTTATGAATTCAAAACGGTTGTAGCGGTATGCAACTTCCTGCTGCATCTGCAGGTAAGAGACCAGGAGGCCAAGGCCCAGACCGATGATGAGCATCAACCAATAAACTTTTGTGGGCGCTTCCCCGGTGAGTATGCCCATCTTAAAAAATGCCATGCCCATGAACATAAAGAGCAGCACATCCCATGCTTCAAAGAAAAGGTATTGTACCATGTGGCTGATATAACGCTCGGTGCGTAACTCATAAACCTCTTCGTAGGTACCGCTGTTTAAAACGAGTTTATTCTTTTCTATTCTTTTTAATCTTTTTTCGGGGCTGCTGTTATTTTTAAAATCTTCCATAGCCCCCAGCCGGGCCTCCTGTTTTGGCGTAAGCTTTACTTTTGTGGTATCCATTGCTGCCACGGCTTCTCCTCTTGCGATCATTTGTTTATCCTTATACAGGTCCCTGTTCTCCCGGGCAAGCATCAACAGCAGGCAGACGCCCGCTGCAATGAGTAATTTCTTTGGAGAAAGATTGCGGAAGGTAAAAAGCAACATACCATATAAGGCATAGTCGAGCAGGATATCACCGTTCCATAGCAGGATAAAAATGTCGACCAATGCAAATACCAGTAACCAAAGCTGGCGGCGAAAAAAATAATCGGCGGTGCGGATCCCCTCCGTTCTTTTTTCCACGTTGCGTACAAACAAAAGAATGCCTGCTCCAAAGAGCATAGAAAATAAAGCCCGCTGTGTGCCATCGGGTATCCAGTTGATGATATACCAGGTCTTGTAATTGATGCCTGTTTCTCCCAAAGCAAATGTATCGCCGGGCATACCAAAGCCGCCGATGTTCATTAGCAATATGCCGAGTATGGCAAAGCCTCGCAGGCTGTCGAGGATGGTGATACGTTCACTTTGTGCAACCGGGGCTGCAAAGGAAGCTTGTTCCATGTAGTTAGTTTTTTTTGAAAATAAATTTTGGGGACGGGTTTTAAAGATATAGTTTCTTTTACGGGAATACAACGACGTTGAAAAGTTGATTTAAACCTGTATATTTATCAGGCAATGAACACAGGTAAATGCAACCGAAGAAAATCCTTAGGCGCTGCTTCAGCAACAACGGCGGAAAAGATAAAAACATATGGTTGACAGAGAAAAAATAATTAAAAACTACATTGAGGGTTATAATCAGTTTGACATTGACAAAATGTTTGCTGACTTCGATGACAAGATTGTATTTGAAAACATACAAAATGGTGAGGCAAATATGTCTTTAAGTGGGTTGATCGCATTAAAAGAGCAGGCTGAACAAGCAAAAACATATTTTACTGAAAGAACACAATCAATAAAATCATTTAATCACTTTGACAATCGTTGTGAAATAGAAATTAGTTATAGAGCAATTTTAGCAATGGACTTTCCGAATGGACTAAAGAAAGGACAAGAATTGAGTCTATTAGGCAAATCCATTTTCGAATTTGAGAGTGACAAAATAATTCGATTGACTGATATTAGTTAAATGATGAAATGTAATACACCAACCGCTAACATGAACCTTTTATGTAAAAAACCAGGCAAAAAAAATCCAACTTTTTTACGGTTTTGCTAAACAGTAATTAGGTTGATACAAACTGTTGTTTTTATCCCGATAGCTATCGTGACCGACTAACAGGGAAAAAAGAAATGAACATGAGACCCGGCACAAAGCCTCCCATTAGCACTCACATGCCAACAGTGCATTACCTTTGCACAAACACAACACATTGGAGATAGTAAACCGCAAGGCCAGCCACGATTATTTTTTTGAAGCCACTTATGTAGCCGGCATGGTACTCAGCGGTACCGAAATAAAATCACTAAGAACAGGCAAAGCCAGTTTCAACGACAGCTATTGCTTTTTTCACCGCGGCGAACTATTTGTAAAAAGCCTCCATATCTCCGAATATGCTTTCGGCACGTATACAAACCACCAGCCCATGCAGGAAAGAAAACTCCTGCTCAATAAAAAAGAACTGCAAAAGCTGGAAGCCAAAACAAAAGAAAAAGGTTATTCCATCATACCGCTCAGGGTATTTCTTGCAGAATCGGGCTATTTTAAAATGGAAATAGGTTTAGGCAAAGGCAAAAAGAATTACGATAAAAGAGAGACCATCAAAGGAAGAGATGTGGAGAGGGATATTAAGCGGAAGTATGGAGTTTAAAAAGTTATGAGTTATGAATTATAAGTTATGAGTTGGGGTATCTGCTATTAAATGAGTCTTAACTCATCATTCATAATTCATAACCAGTGCAAGACTAGCATTCGCTCAAACTCAGCGGTACATTCACCGCCAACCCCCCATCAGCTGTTTCTTTGTATTTGCTGTTCATATCAAGTGCTGTATCCCACATTGTTTTTATCACGCCATCCAGGCTTACTTTGGCATAGTCGGGTGAACTTTGTAAAGCCAGTTGGCTCGCTGTTATTGCTTTTATCGCCCCCATTGTATTTCTTTCAATACACGGAATCTGAACCAGCCCGGCAATCGGGTCACAGGTCAAACCCAGGTGATGTTCCATAGCAATTTCTGCAGCCATAAGAGCCTGCCGTTGTGTGCCACCCATGCACTCGGTAAGTGCAGCAGCTGCCATAGCACTGCTCACCCCTATCTCGGCCTGGCAGCCGCCCATTGCCGCAGAAATAGTAGCGCCTTTCTTAAAGATGCTTCCCACTTCAGCAGCGGTCAATAAAAACTGGATGATCTTATCATTAGTATCGCCACCACAAAAAGCAATATAATATTGTAACACGGCAGGTATCACCCCTGCCGCCCCATTGGTTGGGGCAGTAACCACTCTTCCAAAACTGGCATTCTCTTCATTAACAGCAAGGGCAAAGCAACTAACCCAGTCAAGTATGTAGTTAAAACTATTTCCGCCCTCCTTAACAATTTTCAGCCAACTGTCATAGCCGGTATATGTTCTTCCGGCGATCAACCTTTTATTTAAGCCTGCGCCACGCCGCTTTACCTGTAAGCCCCCGGGCAAAATACCTTCGGCATGGCAGCCCCGGTAAATACATTCTTTCATCACCCGCCAGATATTCAGCACGCCATCCTTTGTTTCCTTTTCGCTTCGCCATGCACTTTCATTTTCCATCACCACATCGCTGATGTTCAAACCCGTTTTCATACACCAGTGCAGCAGGTCATGTGATGTATTAACAGGGAAAGGCAGGTTAACTTCTGACCGGGCATTCTCTGCTTCGCCTTCTTTTACCACAAATCCGCCGCCAACCGAATAATAGGTTTCCGATAAACTGTTTCCATCATGGAATGAAACTAAAAAACTTAAAGCATTGGGGTGAAAGGGCAACGATTCGCCCATTAAGAATTCAATATCTTCAGCAGGGTCAAAATCGATCTCATGCCTGCCTGCCAGCAGTATCTTTTTCATGGTCAGGATATCGGCTATCTTGGCATGTATATTATGTACATCAAAACTAACGGGATCATCACCACTCAATCCCAATTGAACAGCTATATCGGTGCCATGCCCCACACCGGTCTTGGCCAGTGAGCCATAAAGGATGACACGGATGTCTTTGACATCATTCAATATATTTTTTTCGATAAGCGACCCGGTAAAACGTTGTGCGGCACGCCATGGGCCGAGTGTGTGGCTGCTCGAGGGCCCCACACCAATCTTAAACATATCAAAAACCGAAATGGCTTCGTGGCTCACTGTATTTTTGTTTATTGAACATTCGTCAATTCAACATCAAAGATCAGGTTTGAACCCGGGGGTATTGAACCTGCCTGCGAACACCCATATCCCAATGATGGTGGCAGGAATAACTTTATAAACCCTCCCTTCTGAATTAATGGTATCCCCTTCTGAAATCCTAATATCAACTGCGATAATTGCGATGTATATCCCGATTGGTTCTGGTCGAATATATTCCCGTTTTCCAGTTTACCGGTGTACTTAAATGTAACAAACGAGTTCTGGTTAGGCGTTGTTCCTGTTCCCTGCACCACCACAACATAAAAAAAGCCGCCCGGGTGCTGGGTAGCCGTTATGGAATGCGATGTAAGATAATTCTGCAGGGAAGCGATCTCCGCCGAAGTGGGTATGCCGGTTGTATTAGCTACACAATTGTTTGGTGTTTCAGATTTGGATTTGGAACAGCCAATGAATACAAAAGCAAGCGCTGCCATAACAGGTACGAACAATAATATTCTCTTCATGGTGAGTTATATTTTATTTCTGCAAATCTACCTTTTTATTCTCTTTGTTTTTTAGCTCCTGGTAATGCTGTTCATTCATCTCCCATTTATAATGCATCCTGAAATAAGAAAAGAACAGGATACAGATAAATACCGCCATGATAATGGCAATAAAACTGCCCGGCGAGGTATCAGATATCTTAGTGTACCAGTCCGGGAAAAAAATATAAACCGCAAAAAGGAATAATACAACAGGCAGGCTGAATAAAATGGCCATCGGGAGCCCATTCAACAGTTTACCCAAAACACTGTTTCGCTTTTCTCTTTCCCTCTCCCAATACATTATGAATTGTTTTTCCTTGTCAGAAAGCATGAAGCAAAACTAATGCAAATCGGGTAATGAGGGGGTCAGGTTGAAAATTGATTTTTCATTTAAACACAATTGCCAGGTTGCCCCGATAGCTATCGGGGCGAAACCGGTTTAATTCTACTTACTGCGGTTAACGGCCTGATGAATAAAGCCCGGTTTTAGTTCTTAAGGTATAACTTTATCAAAAAAGCCAGGCAGCTGTTCGGGCGAACGAATATACAATTCTACACCATCGGCAATATCTGGCCGTTGGCTGTAATTTAGTGGCAGCTTTTTTAAATTAAAAATTCAAACGCATATTTTTAACCCGACTGAACAATGACAAAGAAAATTATCAGACTTCTCTTCTGGATCTTATTTTTTGCTTGTTTCTTTTATTTTCTAATCCCTAAATTCAGGTATTTAAGTAACGGTATTCCTGAATACATGGGTAAGAATGCTTTTATTGACCGCATGTGGTTCGCATTGCATATTTGTGCAGGCTTTATAGTTTACACAACAGCACTATTTCAATTTCTCCCTGCTTTTAGAAAGAGCCATTTATCAACGCATCGGAAATTGGGAAAGGCATTTATTGTAGCCTCATTGCTTTGCATATTGACCTTGTATTTCATAATACCCGGGAATTTATGTACCAGTTGCAGAGTATCACAATACCTGGACACAACTTTATGGTTAGTTTTCATCTCTCTCGCATTTTACTTTGTCAAGAAAAGAAAAATAAAACTTCACCAACGGTTCATGGTAAGTAGCTTCATTTGTGCTTCCTATTTTGTTACTGTGAGGCTTATTGACAGGTTTGCTATGGGATTCTTTAGCAGGGTTACAAAAAATGAAGATAACGCCTTTCTTTATTCAGACATTGCTGCATGGTTAGTGCCTCTGGCAATTTTTTGGTCATTTTGTGGAATTACTGATTTTACCAGCAGAAAGCAAAGCCTTTAACAGCAACCTTCTGGCGCAGGTCATTAAACAGACTTTCTCCGTTGTTGGTGTTCGTTCCGTTAGCTTTGTGGCCATGTGATCATCAACAACACAGGATACTACTTTTTCAATAGATCACCCCTCCCTGGCCGGCGGCCCACTAACCAGGTATAAAAGGCTTAAATTACTTGCCAAATGAAAATAATATTAATTTTAGGTCTCATCGCTTCATTCAGCTTTGGTTTTGCTTTCAAGACAATAATGGCTAACCAGGGTAATTCTAAAACAACAACAATGAAAAAAGTAACAGGCATCGGGGGTATTTTCTTCAAATGCAAAGACCCTAACAAAATGAAAGAGTGGTATAACAAACATTTAGGCCTGGATGCAGGCCCTTACGGTGCATCTTTTGAGTGGTATGAAGATGCAGAAGGTAAAAAGAAAGGCCTTACACAATGGAACCTTAATTCCGAAGCTGCAAAACTCTATGAGCCTTCAACAAAGGATTTTATGATCAATTACCGGGTTGAAAACCTTGAGGGGCTAGTTGAAGAGTTAAAAAAAGAAGGTGTTACCATTGTTGACAAAGTAGAAACCTATGATTATGGGAAGTTCGTTCATATTATGGACATGGAGGGAAACAAAATTCAACTCTGGGAACCCACTGAGTGAGATAAAATAACCAGGTAATAAAAATAATAACAACTACTATGGATTATACAAGAGTATTCAGGATGAGCTTCGCCAGTATCTATCCCATGTATATTCAAAAAGTGGAGAAAAAGGGACGCACAAAAGAGGAATTGGACACTGTTCTTTTCTGGTTAACGGGTTATAACAAACAAACATTGCAAAAACAGATAGACAAGAAAACCGACCTGGAATCTTTTTTTGCGCAGGCGCCACAACTTAATCCCAATGTTTCAAAGATCACTGGTGTAATTTGCGGATACCGTGTGGAAGATATTGAAGACAAGCTCATGCAAAAGATCCGCTACATGGATAAACTGGTTGATGAACTGGCCAAAGGAAGGAAGATGGAGAAGATATTAAGGCAGTAAGCAGAACGAGGTTTTATTCCCAACACTTCTCCCCTGTTGCATAGCTACCTTGCTTATTTACAAAGAAGGCATCTTTTATTCAGGCGCTTCTTGCTGTTTCATCTTTCTCAAAATAAAGAAATTAATGAGCAGGGCGCTTAGCGTTGGAACATATATGATACAAAAATAAATAAAATAGCCTACAGTAACCTGCGGCACAGGTTTTACATGCACCAGCAACTGGTCGCCTATCACTGTTTCGGAGAATACCACGCTGCGTACCAGGTTCCAGCCCAAATGAATGGCAATGGGAACATACAATGAAAATGTTTTAGCATAACCATAAGCATATACCACACCCATTAAGCCTGTAGTTAAAAAAGTAATGATCATCTGAACCGGGTTACCAATTACTTCATGCGAAAACCAATGATAGATGCCGAATGAGATGGAAGAAATGATAATTGCTTTTACCGGCCCCAGTTTTTTGATGAGAATATACATCAGTGCGCCACGGAAAATAAATTCTTCAAACAATACCGATTTAATATTCCACCAAATGCCTTCCCATAAAATGCTTGCAGTAAGTTTTGGATTTACATACCACTGCTGTTTGGCAAAGGCCATCCGCATAATAAAATCGGAAGTGGAACACAGTGCAGTGATGAGGAAAAATAATGCAAATTGTAACAAGCGCTTTTTCGTGGGATAAAATCCAAGCACTCCTAGCCCTTTTTTTTCAAAGAGCCAGATAATGAACCAGGAAATGAGCAACTGAACGATGATACCAAGCATGAAAACTTCTTTTTAATGATGAATGACCCTCAAATTAATGAAAATTATCTGCGCTTTTTTTTATGGATACATAAATGACTGTTTAATAACATGACCGGAAATAAATCAGGCATAGGATTTCCCGGGAATTCTATTATCTTTAAGACACCAAATTCTATCCAAAAATCAACAGTATCATGAAAGCGCTCCTTATCCTTTGTTTTCTATGCTCTCCCCTTTTCATGCTGTCGAATAATATTGTGGTCAGCAGCTTATCCAAACAATCTGTAAATACGGTTAATGATTATATTATGGTGCAGTTCACCGTAAGCTGGGAGAACAGCTGGAGGGATGCTGAAAATTATGATGCAGCATGGATATTCATTAAATACCGGTTGGCTGGTTTTGGCGGTGCCTGGAGCCATGCTACTTTAAACTATATCAATGGAAGCAGTGACGGGCATATAGCCCCGCCGGGCTCCATCATCAATACCAGTAATGACGGAAAAGGTATTTTCATTTACCGCAATGCCAATGGAAGCGGTAATATCAATTTCACCAATGTACAGCTTCGCTGGAATTATGGAGTTGATGGATTAGCAGACAATGCATTGGTAGATATCAGTGTTTCAGCCATTGAAATGGTATATGTGCCTCAGGGAAGTTTTTGGCTGGGTGATGGAAGCAATTCAACATTACATGGCCAGTTCGAGAATGGAACATCAGGCAATGCTATACAAATAACATCTGAATCTGCATTGACCCTGGGTGG
>JBGANE010000076.1:0-9251 GCA_044222465.1 Ferruginibacter sp. | reverse complement strand
TACATTTTGTGCAAAAGCCGCAATCGTTAAAATATTGGCAAGCAGTAGAGTAACCAGATAGCTTGTGACTTTTCTCATATCTAGTTTTTTGGTTTTAAATATATAGCAAATTAAGCATTGTTATTTTTACCTGAAAATTTAATTTTTTACCCATGTGTTGAAATCTTATATCGGGCATATCGGGGTTTTAAATTTGTTGATGGTAATTTAGCGGCATGACAGTTTTGAAATTCCCTCAACAAACCGGTTTTTATAAAGGCAAAGTAAGAGATGTTTATTCAATTTCCAACAAATATCTGGTAATGTTTGCCAGTAACCGCATTTCGGCTTTTGATGTAATACTGCCACGCCCCATACCCTTTAAGGGACAGGTTTTAAACCAGATCGCCGCTTATATGCTGAATGCAACAAAAGACATTTGTCCTAATTGGTTACTATCGGTACCGGCGCCTAATGTAAGCATTGGAAAAAAATGCCAGCCGTTTAAAATTGAAATGGTGGTAAGGGGAAATTTAACCGGCCATGCATGGCGTACTTATGCTTCGGGAAAAAGAACATTATGCGGTGTTGAATTGCCCGAAGGAATGAAAGAAAATGATTACTTCCCATCTCCCATTATTACGCCAAGTACAAAGGCCGAAGAAGGGCATGATGAAGACATTTCTGCCAAAGAAATTATTGCAAAGAACCTGGCTACGGAAAAAGAATGGAACAGCCTATGTGACTATGCCCTTAAATTATTTGCCCGTGGAAAAGAAATTGCGGCTAAGCGGGGACTCATCCTGGTAGATACAAAATATGAATTTGGTAAAATTGATAATGAGATCATTTTAATGGATGAGATACATACCCCTGATTCATCCCGTTATTTTTATGCCGATGGTTTTGAAGAAAGGCAGCAAAAGGGAGAACGGCAAAAACAATTAAGCAAAGAATTTGTGAGGGAATGGCTTATTGAAAATAATTTCATGGGTAAAGAAGGTCAAACCGTACCGGAAATGAGCGATGCCTGGGTAGATACCATATCGAAAAGATATATTGAGTTGTACGAAAAAATTATAGGTAAAAAATTTGTACCCGAACAATACAGCGATGAACAAACGGAGAAGCTAACACTTGCAGCACTAAATAGACTGTTAAACTAAACTTCTATTTCATTTCATCCAGCCTTGGTCTTAATCTTTTCTTACTCTTATTAAATACCATCATACCCTTATCAATGCCTTTGCGTAACTCCTTTTGTTTTTCAATGGGTAAGTTATAAACCTTTTGACATTCTTTACTGCAACAACCATCATATTCCGCTGCACATGCCTCACACTGGATAAATAATAAATGACAGCCGTCGTTCTTACAATTGGTATGCGTATCGGCCGGTTTACCGCATTGGTGGCATTTGGCAATAATGTCTTCTGTGATCCGCTCCCCCAGCCTGTCGTCAAAAACAAAATTCTTTCCAATGAACTTACTGTCTAAACCTGCTTCCTTCGCCTGCCTTGCATAATTGATCACCCCTCCCTCCAGGTGAAATACATGATTGAACCCATTGTGCAGCATATAAGCGCTTGCTTTTTCGCAACGGATACCACCGGTACAATACATGATGATGTTCTTGTCTTTTTTATCTTTCATCATCTCTACAGCCAGCGGCAACTGCTCACGGAAAGTATCGCTTGGTATCTCGATCGCCTTTTCAAAATGCCCCACTTCATATTCGTAATGGTTACGCATGTCGATCACAATGGTATTTTCATCATCCATTAATTCATTCATTTGAGCGGCATTCACATAATGTCCTTTATTCTGCATGCTGAACCCCGGATCGGTGATCCCATCAGCCACTATCTTTTCCCTCACTTTTATTTTTAATACCCAAAAAGACTTCCCGTCATCATCTACAGCAATATTCAGTCTTATATTTTTTAATGCCGGGATGGAATCGAGCCAATTCCTGAATGCTTCCACATAACTGTCGGGCACACTGATCTGGGCATTGATGCCTTCATGTGCCACATAAATTCTCCCAAACACTTTTAGTGCATACAATGCCTTATACATTTCATCCCTGAATTGTTTTGGATCATCAATCCGAAAATATTGATAGAAAGAAATGGTGGTACGATGTTCCTTTTCCTCGTACAATAATTTTTTAAGTTCCGCCTGGGAAACCCGGTTGTGTAATACTGCCATAAGATGTAATTTGATTCCGTTTGATGGAAAATCCGCCGTGGCGGATTGGATGCTTGCAGGCAAACCAAATTGTAAGGCAAAGATAATGAAAGCCCGTCAGAGTGAGATACTCAAATTACCATTCCTTCGGCTGGCCTGGGCCCTCACCGAACCACCAAGAATGCCACCGGTACCTATCCGAACCTCTCCAGAGATGTGATTACTGTTGCTATAGCCGATCACATAATCAACCCGGAAGATCTTGAGTATATTCTCCAGGCCCACAAATATCTCAGCAAAATAATTTTTACGGTTCACATAAAAGGCATTGCTTCCGGCCACCATGTTCCAGTTGAGTTTTTTAAAGAACGGGATCTTATTTGTGATGAGTCCGTTGAAATGATGCTCTATATGTCCAAAGCTGTAGAATGGTTCAGTGGTGCTGTTGAGATAATACGGAGCCAACTGGTAACTGTTCACATAATCACTGGCTGCAATGGAACGGTTTCCATTAAAATGCTGGAAGTCCTGGATGTAAACAGACTTATCGTTAAGAAAACCTCCGATACCAAGCTTATACCTGAATGTTCCGGCAAGTTTTAAATTAATACCATCAGCCACACTGAAGCGCCATTTATCGAAGTTGGCATCGCTTCCGAAAATATTTTTTATGCCTTTTGTATAGTTAAGTGTTAAGGTAGGATATTTTGAACCCAATGACATTTTACGGTTTGGATACTGAATATACCGCTGCCCTGGCCTTATGCTTATATCAATGCTCATTGCAAAAGCCCTGTTGGGAGTGAACTGTGCCGGTATCCTTTCCACAGGATAATTGGGGGTGATGCGGTTTGAATCCACTTTAAAAATGGTAAAGTCTGTTGTATTTTCTATGGGCCTCCGGTCTTCGTACAAAGCAGATACCGCTACCCTGAACCCGCTTTCAAAACGCTTACTAAAACTTACCTGGCCAAAATAGTTCTCATATATCTTCATGAAATTATCTCCATACAACAATGTACTTATCGTATTCTTCAACGGTGTGATCTGGCTTTGTTTGTTGAACTGGCTCACCCTTTTTCCGCCGCTGAACTCCCAGGTTTGCCGTTTTATCTTCCTGTCGGCATCCCAATCCCTTGTTCTGAAGATCATGGTTGCCCATGCCTGCAGGTGCGTATTGCTGAAGCCATACCGAAAGTTGGGTTCAAAAGAAAAATTGGTCTTCCATTTAGGAATATGTTTATCGTAGTACATATTGAGGTTAACCACCACACCTTCAACGGTATTATATTCCAGTCCCTTCACCAAAGATTCTATCCCCCAGGTAAACTGGTTGGTTTTGCTGTAATGTGTACGGTTGATCCCTTTCCAGAAAATATTCAGCGGTTTAAGTTTTCCCTGCCGCTTTTTTAATGAGTCAATGGATGACTGGCTCATTACTGAATCTTTCCTGGCCTCAAAAACACTGTCCTTTACCTGGTAATCCAATCTTTCTTCGGGCTCAAGAGGTACGGGCCTGATGGTATCCCAGTATTCTTTGCTTTTTTTATTAACCCCGGTATCATATTTAATGATCACATTATTGAACCTGTTCTTTGCAAAGGTTGGGTTGATGACATAATTGGAATACACCGAAAGAAAATTACCGATCGCATCTATTCCAAACTGTTTAAAGTTGAAATGGATAAGCTGGTTCTTGATGCGCCACACATCATTGCCAACAGGAACATGGATCTGTGTAATCTTAAGTGTGTCCACTATTTCAAGCTGAGATGTTTTAGTAAGTGTGAGGTCGAGGCTATGGATACGCCAGTCTCCGTCGGTTATGTTTATGATACCTGAGAAGACGGGTTCGTAGTTACGGCGGGGTATCACTTTAATGCTGTTGATCTCTTTACCATCTTCATAAAAACTACCCAGGTATTTATACCGGTACATGCTCAGCGCTGCATCGGCAATGGGTGAAACAAATCCCCTGGGATTTAATTGGTTGAGGAAGATAGTAACATTGTTCTGGTAAAAACTAATGAAGGTTGGAAATGTAAATCCAAAGCCATCACTTCCGCTTACCCTGCTACTCAATACTTCAAGTCTTAATTTATCGGGCAATTGAGAATATATGTGTGAGACAGATTCTGATAAATAAATAATCCCCTTGCCTGATGAATCAAGTCCCATATCATTCCTGTCGGCATCGGGTATTTTTCGGCCCAGTATTTTTTTGGGAAGCCTCCGCAGTTTCAGCATATCTTTTGCATAGAGGTCGCATTCAAATCCTTTTAACTGTTCATTATAATAAGATCTCTTTTTTATAGCTTCCCTGATGATGGCATAAGCCGGATCTTCCCCGCTTTTTACAACCACTTCCGTCATATCGAGTTGTTGCTCCGACATTACAAAACTTACTTCCTCATCCTGCTTATCTATCGTTACCGATCTTTCGATCTTTTTAAACCCAATATGCTGACAAACGACCGTATAAGTTCCGGGGCCGACAGAAAAAGAAAACTTTGCCCTGTTATTAGCGCTTGCTCCTATAGAAGTTCCTTTAATGGTTACCGAGGAATAAGGCAACAGGTCCCCTTTGTTTGTAAAAACAGTACCATAAATTTTTTGAGCAGAGGCAGAGGTAGAAAATAACAAAGAAAGAAATAATAAAACTCTGGGCATATTCAGTTTTGAGTAATAACAAAAATAATGCTGATATTGTTACTAAAAGTCTAAAACTAACCAACGGATTTTCTTATGCCCCGGATTTGCGGAGATAGCTGCCGGTCAGCGCTGCAAAGCCTGCTACTAATGCTGCAATTAAAGCTGTTGCCAGGATAAGTATGTAAGGATTATCCATTTTTAAGATAAGTTGAGATATTTTTTGAGCTAAAATGTGGTCGTTATTATTACTGATCCAGAAACTGAGTCCACCCCATAATAAGAATAGGGATATAAAACCAGTAAGAAAAGATCTGCCAGGTTTTTGCGGAATCAATACAGCCACAATAAATGCAGCAATAGCAATACTCCACCAGGGCAGGAAGAGGCAGAAACCAAAACTCAGCAAGGCTGTAAGAATAAGAGAGACGAAGAATTTCATTTTATTGATTTGGTGATTTGGAAATTTGATGATTTGGTGATTTGATGATTAGGAAATTATCTGCATTTAATTGTCAAATCTCCAAATCGGCACATCTCCAAATTATTTATTGAATGTAATTTTTGCTTTTACCCGTTTGTCGCCGGTTTCTTCTTTCGTCATCATCCACAATGAATAATATTTTCCTGCAGCCCATTGATCAACAAAACTATCATAGTATTTGCTGCCGGGGTTACCACTTTGTCCGCCAGGATAAACTCCATAAGCTTCGGTTTTGGCTGTAAGGCTTACCACCATCCTCCAGCTTGGTCCATGATCAACCTTTGTTGCATTGATACATTGTGTTCCACCGCCAATGGGCAAGTTCATCCTGCTGAACGGGGCTAACTTTGCCAGGTGGTTGATACGGGTAGCTTTATTTTTTTCCCAATCCAGTTTTCCCTGTACTTCTATTTTCTGCAATTCCAGCGAGGCTTTTTTAAATGCTGCAGTCACATCATCGGCCAGTGTTTCTTTTTGTGGAGTGGAAATATCATCGAGGAATTTATATGCCGAATCTTTTAATACCCCTTCTACCAGGTTGCTCACAAATGGACGCATCACCACTTTAGGTGCATTAGCATATTCATCATCAAATACGGCATGTTCAAAACTCTTCCAGAACTGTTCAAAGACCGTAGGACCTTTTGAACCAACATCATTCCTGCAATCCCAGTTTTTAAATATATCAAAATATTTCTTTTCTGCGTCGCTCAGTTCGTGTTCTTTCATATTGGCAACTATCAGCGGCTTTATCATAGCTGCTCCCATATCCAGGTTATCTGTTTGCAATGCCATCATATCCTGTGGCGTAATATTGGTCATAGCATTTAACCTGCGGTTAATGTTAAGCCCCCTGTATAATGGGTAATCTCTCCCCAAATAATAATGATAAGTGCTGTCGTCCACAGGTTTTTGATTAGCGCTGCTCACAAAACCACGTTCGGGATTATACTGGTATGGCACTTCATCCTGTGGAATCATACCCTGCCATAAATAACTGGTATCTGTGCCAGGCATTACAAAGTCGCCCTGCCCCTTCCATTTTGCAGGCCACTCCCCCTGTGTCCTGATGGCTATATCTCCATTCTTACTGGCAAATACACAATTTTGACCGGGTGTATGCAGGTTGGTTACTGCTGCAGCATAATCCGCATAATTTTTTGCATGGTTCAGCATGTTGAAGATCTTCAGCTCATTACTGGCATCGTGTGCTTTCCATCGTACAGCATAGTACCTGTTGTTTGTATTTCTTCCCCCGGAAAAAGACTTATCATACATTACCGGGCACCAGTCTTTACCTAACATAACATAAGCAACTGAATCAATAAAATCGGGTTTCCCTTTTATCTTAATGGTATCGGTCCTGAATTTTGTTTTCTCCCATTGGCCGTTAAAAGAATATTCCTGCCGGGTATCGTCTTTGAATTTAATTTCATAATAATCTCTCACATCCCGGCCACCATTTGTAAAACCAAAGGCGCAATCATCATTATAACCAATGATAACCCCGGGGGCACCCGGAAAACTAACACCATATGCATTGAATGCGGGAGTTGATATCTGCAGTTCATACCAAAGTGACGGAAGGTTTAATCCCAAATGCGGATCGTTACATAAAATGGGTGCCCCGTTCTTTGTTTTTGCAGCACTCACTGCCCAGTTATTACTTCCATTATCCTTGTCGGGTTTCGTGGTTTCTATTACAGCAAGTTCTTTACTCTTCAAATAAAGCGAATCTGCATGGGCAGGCGCAACAGGAAATACTTTTTGTTTTTCAAAAATAGTTCCTTTGGGAATAATTGGATCTAATGAATCCTGCAACAGTGGAAATAGTTTGGCAAAATCTTCTGTACCGAAATAGCTTTTGGCATTTGTCATTTCAAAGTCATCGTCATGAGCAGCCAGGTCGTAACTCATGTATTTTAGAAAGAGCGATGTTTTAAAGTTGCTCCATTTTTCGGGCTTATAGCCAATCAGTTTATATTCCAACGGCAACGAACTCTCAGTGAGTGTTTCGATGTACGCATTAACACCTGCAGTATATGCATCGCACTGCGATTTAATGGCCGGGTCTTTCTCTACTTCCTGTAAAGCAATTTCAGCAGCATATACCATTCCTAAACGCCTGAACTCCCTGTCATGATCCAAGGCTTTCTCTCCAACTATTTCGCTTGCCCTTCCGCCTGCCGCAAAAGTTTGCAATTCCATTTGCCATAACCGGAATTTCGCATGCAGGTAACCCTGAACAAAATAGGCATCGTTTTCCTGCTCGGCAAAAATGTGCGGCACCAGGCGATCATCCAGGTACACATCTACTTTTCCATTAAGCTGCGGAAATTTCAGATTGACTGAAAAATTGGTATTGCTGCTTTCGGCATTTTGCCAAAAGCCGTGCTGCGGGCTAAAAAAACTACCAAAGGCAGGAGCCTCTTTCCCCCCTATTGTAAGTCTTGTATTTAAGGTAATTACCAGTGCAGTGGTGATGGCACCTGCAACAATAAAAGGGATGATCCGCATAGCTGAATATTATTTGCTGTAAAATACTAAAAAGTAATAAGATAAAATCATTGTTGTTACTGGGAAGTCCACATAGCTTGTTTTACCGACAATATTTTTACAATTAATTTTTAAAAATCGAGCCAGGAAGCAGCACCGGTGGCATCATATTTGTTTGGTTTGTGATGGATCGTTTTATTCAAATAAATCAACTACAATGAAAAATTTAATTCCCCTTTTTATAGCTGTTTCTGCAGTGCTTTTAGTTTCTTCCTGCAAAAAGTCAAACCCGTCTCTTCCGGATTACAAACTGGAAGGTAAATGGGTAGGGACATATACCAATAATGGCGGCACCCCCAATTATTTCTCTTTATCGTTTCAAAGCAGTGGTGTGCTACTGGTGCAGGCCAATGATGCCGGCACACCCGATATTGCCAATGGCACCTATCATCTGGATACAGACAGTGTGAGAGGCTCATTTGTATATACGGTTGGCATTGGTGTTAATTATTTATTTGCTGCTAAATACAACTCCAGCTCAAACGTAATGACCGGAACGTTCGGAGTAAGCCCCTACACCGCATCAACTGGAGTTTTTACAGTAACCCGGCAGCAATAACTCTTTTTCCGCTTCCTTAATAAAAACAGTTTGGCTACTATTGCCAGGCTGTTT
Source organism: Ferruginibacter sp. (assembly GCA_044222465.1). Taxonomy (GTDB): domain Bacteria; phylum Bacteroidota; class Bacteroidia; order Chitinophagales; family Chitinophagaceae; genus Ferruginibacter. Next base: position 780 of record JBGANE010000076.1, on the reverse strand, counting down.
TATTTTTGCCAATCATGGAAAATATATCAACCAGCATTAAGAACATTTTAGGTTTACAACTTCCTTCAGATCCCCGTTGGGTTAACCTGGCCGAGCTACAATTGGAAGAAATTTTAACCGACCATGCATACTGCGAACAAAAAGCCGCCACTACCTGCATAACACTTATACAACGGTATTCCGACAAAGAAAGACTCATCAAAGAACTTAGCCCAATTGTTACCGAAGAATGGGGACATTTCCGGCAGGTATTGGCCGAACTACATAAAAGAGACCTGAAGCTGGGTAAACAGCGAAAGGATATTTATGTAAACAAACTGCTGGAATTTCAGAAAAAAGGCGGCAGCCCCGATGAACGTTTTTTAGACCAATTGCTCACCATGGCATTAATTGAAGCCCGCAGTTGCGAAAGGTTTAAAAGGCTAAGCGAAGGCCTCGATGATAAATACATGCGTAATTTTTACAGGAAGTTCATGGAAAGCGAAGCCGGTCATTATACTTTATTCATTAATCTTGCTGAGCATTATATTGATAAAAAAATGGTGCGAAAACGCTGGGCTGAATGGCTGAAATATGAAAAGGAACTGATGAAGGAAATGGAAATAAGGGGTGACAGGATACATTAAGGAATTGTAGATTTCAGATTGAAGATTTTAGATTTCATTTGAACCAAAGTACTCCTCTTCTTTGTTAAAATTTATATAGGGGAATTTTCCCTGGAGGTTTTTCACTTTCTCCAGATTAGTTTGCAGGAATTTTTTATGCTGTTCCGAAGAAGGG
>JBGANE010000075.1:0-9467 GCA_044222465.1 Ferruginibacter sp. | reverse complement strand
ATATGCCTGGCTGGCTGTGTATAAGAAGATCAATGGCAAATGGCGATTGCATAGAATGGGATCAACCAATAAGTAGTACATCAGTTTGAAAACCCATTAATATAAAAGACTGTCAGGTTGAGCCTGCCTGTCGGCAGACAGGCTTGTCGAAACCGGTATGAATTAGTTTGCAACCCGCCTTCGACAGGCTCAGGCTGACAACATTTCAAACTAAAGCACTACACAAGGTTACCGCTATTGCAAAACCGGGAATTAAAGTGTATTTTTCTACCTCAACAAAACCAATAAATATGAAAAAATTCATTCCTACCAGGTTAGCTGAAATTGTCTTTGCCCTTATCATGGGATATTTTGGTGCGTTTCATTTAAAATACGGAGCCGGCATGAAGGGTGTTCCCGAATATATGCCCGGCGACCCTAAGATATGGGCCTATGTTGTAGGTGTTGGTTTTGCGCTTGCCGCCATTGCTATTATCCTGAATACATTCAAGACCCTGGCCTGTTATTTACTCGCCGGTATGCTGTTGGTATTTATACTCACCCTTCATGTACCGCAGGTGATAAAGGATGGTAACATGTACCAGTTACTGAAAGATGCCGGCCTGGCCATGGCTGCCATCATCATAGGAAATAATTCAAAAAAATAAATAACCCTTATAATAAAAGATCCCCGCCGGAATATCCGGTGGGGATCTCTGTTAATATTCTTGTCGCTGTTTATGCTTTTCGCTTCAGCTTGTTTCTAACGGTAAGGTAATCGAGGAAATAAATGACCCTTACAGACAGGCTGTTGAATTGTTTCCCGTCAACGGTATTGCCCAGGTTCTTCACATAATTCTTTTCAAACTGGCGGTTAAAGCTTTCTCCAAAGTCTTTCCATACAATACTAAAGAAGCTTCCTTGTGCAAACTGCCAGTTGTAAACCATATCCACACTTAAGTAATTATAGTTTTGCTTTACATTTTGTGTAAACGGATTGGTTGGTGTTTGCAGGTCGCCGTATTTATCCAGTTCATAGAACTGTACCGGATTTACTTTGCTCCAGTAATGCCTTGCTCTTAAAGTAAGGCCCATGCGGTTGGTGAAGTTGTATTTGATGTTCAGTACATTTTCAACACTGTTCACATTTCTCCTGGAGAAAATGATCGTATCACCCAATGCGCCCATCCTGCCGGCATAGCCCGACTGGTTCCTGCTGAAGCTTATATAGGTAGATCCGTCAACAGAGAACTTACTGCTGAAGCGTATCTTGCCAAATAAGTTTGACTCGAAGTTTTTTCTATGAAACACACCTCCTGTTCCGGCATACAGGTTTCCACCCCAGGATAATTTTTTTGAAAAGTTGCTTTCCCACCAAGCATTTACATTTATCCTTCCTTTATCCCTGAACACTCTCCCATAAGACCTGGGTTCATAAAAATCATTACGGTTAGGACCTCCATTGATGTTTGCGCCGATCCACCAGAGTTTTTTGGTTTGTGCGTTGAAGTTAAAATTGAGCCCCGCATTCTGGTACATCATTTCTTTACGACGCAAAATATCAATTGGTGTAACCAGCCTGCTGTACCAGAAATTACCATTTAAACGTATTTGGTTGAATCCGCCTCTTGGCTTGGTCCAGTTATACCCGGCCCACACGCCCTGGTCCATGCTGTTGTTATTGGTAAAATAACCAAGATCACTTTTATCATACTTATCATTATACAGTTCCTGCCAAACATTAAAATTAAAACGGCCACTGGTTTTACCAAAGTATATGTTGTGTGCATAGCCCGTGGTGTTCTTATTATCCCTGCCGATGATATTGCTGAAGCTTACATTTCCGCCTACGTTCCAGGTATTCTTTTTATTGTTCAGGTCAAACAAGGCAGAAGTCACATTGGCATCATAATCGTTACCGCTGCGCCATACATTTGTATTCACCAGTGAAATACTGCTGTTATTCTTTAAGGTTTGATCAAGTACCAGCACATTGTAATTGGTGAGTGGCATACTCTCTTCCTTTCTTGTTGTTTCTGTATTCTTGTCTTCAAAGGTGGTGAACTGTTTTTGTGTGATGGCATTTAAAACTCCTATGCCAAGACCTTTTTGTGTACGGCCGCTTATTTTTGTTGCATTAATAACTTTGGCTTGAGCCGGATCTTCCAGCACAGTTTCATTGGCTTTTGCCGAATTCCATTTTCTGTATCTCGATTCAATGCCGATGCGCCTGCTGTAAAAAAGATTTCCTTTATTGAACAATTCTGTTCCTTCGGTAAAGAAAGCCCGGTTCTCATTGAATCTCTGTTCAAAGGGCGAAAGATTTAAAACCCGGTTATCGGATTGCACCTGGCCAAAATCCGGGATCAGTGTCATGTCTAAAGTAAATGCCTGGTTAAGTCCGTATTTAAGGTCCATTCCCCCGTTTATGGTAGAATAATTTTTTTTATCTCCTGCAGTTGCTGTACCATCATGATTCACATAGGCTGAAAAATAAGGTGAGAGCTGCAAACGCACAGGCGGTTTAATATCCTCAAGCCCGGTAAACAATCCTTCCTGTGTGAGAAAACCATTTACGTTGGGGTCAATAGACTGCCAGAATAATTGTTGCCCGCTTTTTTGCCGGCGCCTTACAATATTCAATCCCCAGTCCTGTATCTTTTTCTTACCAAACCTGATGGCTGAATAAGGAATGAACATTTCAAAACTCCAGCCATCGCTGTTTATTTTTGATGCACTTTGCCACACGGCGTTCCAGCTAAAGTCTTCGCTGTTGCCATTGGTATTAGGCGCTTGTTTTGCATCAAACTGTTCACCAAGTGGAGTCACAAAATATTCAAAGCCGTTCAGCTTATCGTAGTAGGTATCAAAGATCACTCCCAGGAAATCATTATTTCCAAAACCATCCCTGCCTACCAGTTCGGCAGCAATACTGTCTTTATTTTTTTCGTGTAAATATCCGCCAACATAAATACCCATGTTATTGTACAGGAAATAAACCTGGGTAGCGTTGTCGGAATTTTCGGGTATAAAAGGGGCTGGCCTTAATGCAATGAATTTGTCGGCCACCGGGGCCTCTTTCCAGGCTGCTTCATCTAAAACCCCGTCAATTTTAATGGCTGAATGAATTCTTTTGGCAGGTAATTTCTTTTTTTCGGATTGGCTGTAAGCTGCAGTAGTTACGAGCACGCAAAAGCATAATGCTTTCAGTTTAAAGTGAATCATGGCTATACTTTATTGGTTTGCGAATACATCATTCATGGCTAAATGATGCTGCTACGAAATTAAACGTACCATTCGCAAAAAAGTTACCACTCATCAAACAAAAAGGCTTTTAGGAATTCATTAACAAGGCATCATACAAAGAGGTCTTTATACAATTGTGCGCCGGGTATTAGAGAATATTTTTCCAGGTCGGTGATACCTGCTGCTGCCAGCACATCTTCATCAATAAAAGTATTGCCTGTACATTCAGTGGAAGATTTTGATAAGATCAGGTAGGCTGCGTCTGCAATGATGTCTGCTGTCCTGCTCATCTTCATCAGCATTTCGCCACCCAGTAAATTATTTACAGCTGCGGTGGCTATGGTGGTACGTGGCCATAGTGCATTGGCAGCGACATTATATTTTTTCAGCTCTGCAGATAATCCGAGTGCGATCATACTCATATCATATTTACTGATGGTATAGGCCAGGTGGTTGGCAAACCATTTAAGGTCCATATTTATTGGCGGAGATAAATTTAAGATATGTGCATTGGTACCTTTTTTCAGATGAGGTATGCAAGCCTTGCTCATCATGAATGTACCTCTCACATTAATATCATACATCAGGTCAAAACGCTTGGGGTCTGTTTGTTCGGTTGGAGATAAGTTAATGGCTGATGCATTGTTGACCAGAATATCAATACCGCCAAATTTTTCAACCGTTTTATCAATTACATTCTGAACCTGGTCCTCAAAACGGATATCACATTGCACCGCCAGCGCTTTACCTCCTGCTGCTTCCATTTCTGCTGCCGCCGAAAAAATAGTACCGCCAAGCTTTGGGTTCTCTTCCACACTTTTTGAAGCGATAACAATATTAGCGCCTTCTTTTGCCAAACGCAAACCAATGGCTTTACCGATACCACGTGATGCACCTGTGATGATCACTGTTTTGTTTTGAAATGACATATTGCCTGTTTTTATGAAAAGGAAGAGGCTGTCTTAAAAGCCCAACTTTAATGTCAGCCTGAGCTTGTCGAAGGCCGGTGTAAATTTGTACTATGTTCAATAATGTTTCGACAAGCTCAACATGACATACTTTTGAGACAGCCTTTTAAAAAATTATGCCAGTGTGGCTTCGTGTGTGATATTGGTGTTAAACAATTTTGAAATAGGACAGTTAGCCTTTGCGTCGGCCACTGCTGCATCAAACTGTTCCTTACTGATACCAGGTATTTTTGCTGAAACGGTCAGGTGCGATTCGGTAATAGCGCCATCAGCAATGGTTATGTCACAGCGAGTGTTGATCGCATCGGGGGTGAACCCTGCTGCTCCCAGTACAAAACTCAGCTTCATGCTGAAACAGCCTGCATGTGCCGCTGCAGCCAGTTCTTCTGGATTGGTGAGGTTTCCGTCAGCAAACCTTGATCTCCAGTCGTAAGCCACATTTTTTAATGTTCCTGTCTGTGTGGTCAACTGACCATTTCCTTCTTTTCCTGAGCCGTTCCAAACGGCAGTTGCAAAGTGTTTCATGTCTGTTATTTTAGTTGTTTGTTATATTGTTCTTCATTAAATCCAACCAACAGGTTGTTGCCGTTTTCAATTATCGGCCTTTTAATGATGCTGGTATGCTCCATCATCAGCCTTATTGCCTGCTGCCGGTTTGCGGCGTTTTGCTGTTCGGGACCAGGCAATTCCCGCCATGTAGTGCTCCGTTTGTTAAAGATAACTTCCAAACCCACTTTATCGCACCATTCATTTAATTTTTCTTTACTTATCCCCTGTTGTTTATAATCATAAAAAGAAAAACCGATCTTCTTTTTATTCAACCATGCTATTGCCTTCTTTGTTATATCACAATTAGGTATTCCGTACAATGTTACTTCAGCCATATCAATACTCCGGAAGTGTTGGTTTTGTTTTCATGATATTCTCGATCTTCTCCATTACATCGGAAGTAAGTTTTAGAGCAGCATCCAGTGCGCTTAAGTTATCCAGCAGCTGAGCCTTTTTGGTAGCCCCTAAAATTGCTGTGCTTACATTGGGGTTTTTAATGCACCATGCTATGCTTAACGAAGCTGTGCTTACACCCAGTTTAGTTGCCAGGTCGCTTAGTTTTTTTACCTTCTTTATCTTGTCATCCATTACCCATTTTTCTTTAAGCCAGTCAAAGCCATGTAATGCAAAACGGCTGTCCTCCGGAATACCTGCATTATACTTACCGCTTAACAGGCCTGAAGCAAGCGGGCTCCAGATAGTTGTTCCCATACCAACTGTTTTAAACAGTTGAAGAAACTCATTTTCCATTTTGTCTCTTTCAAACAGGTTGTATTGAGGCTGTTCCATGGTAGGGCCAATCAAATGGTATTGCTGGGCAACCTTATGAGCTTCCATAATTTCAACGCCACTCCATTCGCTGGTACCCCAGTATAATATTTTCCCCTGCTGAATAAGATGATTCATTACCCACACGGTTTCTTCTACGGGTGTATTTTTATCGGGACGGTGACAGAAGAACATATCCAGGTAATCAACCTGTAATCTTTGCAAAGCTTCATCGCAGGCTTCCATCACATGTTTACGGCTAAGCCCGGTTTGATTGGGCTTGTTTGCCTTGCCACGCCAGCCCCAGAATACTTTGGAGGAAATGGTGTATGAGGTGCGGTCCCATTTTTTCTTTTTTAAAATCCGTCCCATCATCTTTTCACTTTCTCCCAATGCATATACTTCGGCGTTATCAAAAAAGTTTACGCCTTTATCATAGGCAATACCCATCAATTCATCGGCAACTTTATCATCTATTTGTTTACTGAAACTTACCCAACTGCCAAAGGATAAAACACTTACTTGCAATCCTGATCTTCCAAGACGACGATATTCCATACTGTTTTTTTGATTCCGGTAAAGATAACAAATGCGGAGTGGTTTTGTTTTGTCAACCTCAATTATCAGGAAATTCTGAGGCGGGGATCTTCATAACACCCTGTGACGGATTGATGATGACCCAATTCTTAAAATCCTGTGCGGCCTGCATGCCGGTACCGTTTATAACTTCCATTTTCCGGCGGATACGTACCGGTTTATCGGTATAAAATTCGCTGCCAACCCTGCTCCTGTCCCACCATAACTCATCGCAGTATAAAGTATCGCCCAATACATTTATCACGACCACGCTGTCTTTTAAAAAAACCTTACTTTCTAATTCAAGATATTTACCATAGCGTGCATCCAGCCTGCTGTCAACACCTGCGGTATCATTAAAAAAATCCACATGCAATGTATTGGGAAATTCCACGTAAGGAACATTCATCTGAACCCGGAGCATTAAGGGAGATAAAAGTTTTGCTTTAGCCTTGCCGCCTATGGTATAATTAATATCGGCGTTTTTTATTTCTTCCACACCCAGTCCCCGGCTGTTCATTTCCTGAATTTCCTTATCTGTGTTTTCGCAGGAAGACAGGAGTACAAATGATAATGACCAGGCGACTACACAAATGAAGATCATATTTCTGCCGGAGCTTTTCAGGCGGTTATCGTCCCTAAGTATTGGAGATAAGTTACGCAAAGTTGCCATGAGAAAGAATTGCAGTTATTATAGATACTAATTGTACCTGGGCCTTTGAAACCAGCGGGCGTTCATAGAAACCCCGATGCTGAATCGTACAATATTTTCCCGGAGGTTTGTTTGTTTGTTGCCCCTGTTGCCTACTTCCAGCGCTGTATTTAAAACAACGTATTCTCCGGTGTAACTAATCCGTTTAAGTGATGTTAAGGGCAAACCTGCACCAAGTGTAAATCCATATTCGGGCCTGCTTTTATTTACAACAATATAATCGGAGCCATAATAAAGCCCTGTTCTGTATTTAACAAAGTTGAAATACTTTTTTGTTGGTTTGTTTATCTTAGCAGGATAATACTGTACCCCGGCTTTTATAGTAGTATTATTCTTTACTTCATCCCTTTGTCCGTAATACCTGTAACTACTCCAGTTACCATATTCCACGTCTGCACCAAACATCCAGTGTTCATCCTGGTAGCTGAACCCAAAACCAACCATTGCAGGAAATTTGATCGTTCCTTTCACATCGTTTTCCTGGTAAACACTGTCTAAACGGTAATATCCTCCATTGGCATCATAAAAAATGGTTTCTCTTACAATATCGCTTTTTGCCTTTAAATTCTGCTGAAGGTTACCATACAATCCAACCCTTAAGTTTTTTAATGGGTTCCCTTTTTCATCTTTTTTAAGTGCTATGTCATATTGCATACCCCCGTTGATGAAAAAACCTCCAAATGTTGTTTTAGTGGCTGAGCTGGAAGGATAGTAAAACACACTGTCATTTATGAAGGTCAACGATGTGTTATGATCTTTACTGCCAAACATATATCCTGCGTTGAATCCGATACTGAAATTTTTAATTTTCAATCCTGTTCCAACAAATGCCTGGTTAACTCCTCCACTACCTTCATAAAGTGTATGCAGGCTGTCTATATTAGGGAGACGTTCATTCTTTTCTATTTTATAATTAATTTTTGAAACAGGTTTTATTCCAAAAGTCATCCCCCATAGCATATCTTTCTTACGCATTTTAGGTGTAGTAAGGGGAAATCCCAGTTGCAGATAAGAAAAATATGAATTGGCAGAGTTGAATTTTTTTGCAGGGTTACTGCTTCTCAGGGTCCTGAAATCGGCTTCAACCCCTACATCAAAAATGGTATTAGTGATCGAAGCAAGTGTGGCCGGGTTAGTAAAGTTTATGCTTTGATAATCTATCACGCCTGCCGAAATTCCTCCCATACCCCGGGTAAAGATGTTATGATTGGGGGTAAGGTCGCCCAATCCATAGCGGGAATAAGGAGAATTTTCCTGAGCGTTGGTGCTCAACTGGAAGAAGCCACAAGCCACAAAAAATAAGGGTAAAAATTTAGCCATTGTTAGTTTCACTGAGCGCATACAAACCTTTAAATAAAAAATTAGCGTCGGCAAATATCTTGTTTTTAAGCTGCCCGGCAAAATAGGTAGTATCACCCCCGGTTAAAACCACGTTAAAGTTGCCATATTTATTAGCATACAAATCAATGAAACCGCCTATTTCACAGGTAATTCCGGCAATTACACCACTCTGCATATTTGTTTTTGTATCATATCCTATCAGCGGAAAATTCCAGTCTTTTTGCACCGGGGGAAGCTTTGCCGTAAACACCTGCATGGCTTTAAAACGCATCTCCATTCCCGGCGAAATGCTGCCCCCAATGAACTGGTGATACTGGTTGATAAAGTTATATGTGATACAACTACCCAATGCAATGACCAGGTTATTCCTTCCGGGATAAAAATGAACAGCAGCAGCAGCCAAAGCCAACCTGTCTGTACCAATTGTCTCCGGTTTTCCAACAGGTGTGGTAAAGTTTGCTTTTGTAAGGTGCGAAACTTTATGAAACACCGTTTGTGCAGTCAGCAGTTTTTCTATTTCGGTATTATGATCAATAACAGAAGATAAAATTGTTTTCTGAGGTTTGTATGTTGACAATAGTTTTTCAATGGTCCCGGTTTGATCATCCGGCAAAACGATCTCTTCAGCAAATATTTCATTTTCAAAAACAGCCGCTTTTAAACGGGTGTTTCCAAAATCGAAGCAGATTGTTTTTATCATAATGCTTGTTTAGGCGTTTAGGTGCCCAGGGGTTTAGGGGTTAGACATCGTGCTGATCTAAACTTTCTAAACTCCTAAACCTCTAAACTCAATTCAATCCTTTCAGGTTTTTAAAATGTCCGTTTAATTTTACTTTCTCTTTCAGTGCTTCCATTTCTGCCAATAGTGGTATTACTTTAGTAAGGTGTCGTTTTAAATATTCCTGTCTTTGCAACTCATGTAATAGTTCAAGCAATTCGTATTCTTCCTTTAAAGAAAGGCCGGCATGATGCGCTATATCGTAACTCCATAATTCTTCTTCGGGTTTTGAAAATTGTTTTTCTATCCTGAGTAACTTATGTAATTCTTTTACTCCTTTTACAATCCCCTGCATCAAGGCCCTGTTACCCTTTTCATTATTATCGGGATAATTTACAATGGCCCCGCTGTATAATTTATCAGGCAGCTCATTTATCATTTCCAGCATCCTGAAAACCTTCAGGCCTTCTGTTTTAATATCCATTTTACCATCTTCATATTCTTTGGTTATTTCTTTAACCTGCACCAATGTTCCCATCTCATTTATTTTTTCGTCCATTACCGATGGTATGCCAAATGGTTTATTACCGTCGAAACATTCTTTGATCAG
>JBGANE010000074.1:0-9138 GCA_044222465.1 Ferruginibacter sp. | reverse complement strand
TGAAAACAAAGGGCAGGTTTTTATTACCGATACTCACAGGGACAGGCTGACAGAAACATTTGAGAAATTAAATACTGCCTACCAGGTGATCGAGCTATGAGGTCAGGAGTATGAAGTCTGAAGTCTGATTTCAGACCTCAGACTTCAGATTTCGTTTATCTTTACATCATGGGAGAAATTTCAATCCAGGACGCCATCAACCAGTTTCTGCAAAAGAGCAAACTTAAAAGCGGTATACAGGCAGTGCGGATAGAAGAAGTGTGGGAGGAATTGATGGGAAAGACCATCGCCAAATACACCGATAAGATACAGATCATAAATGGCACTTTATTCATCAGTACACAAGTTGCCCCGTTGAAGAATGAATTACTTTACCAGAAAGAGCAGATCATTGCACGGATTAATGAAGCAATGGGAGAAAAGGTGGTGAAAGAAGTGATCATTAAATAGGAATTGGGAATTAGTTGTTGAGGACAAACTGAAGTATACATTATTCCAAATTCCCAATTCCCCTGGCATTTTACCTGTTCTCTAAAGGCCTTACCTTATACCCTTCTTTCCTCAGCAATGCTATCAGCCCTGTTTCGCCAAGCAAATGCCCGGCACCTACAGCCACAAAAACAGGTTCTTTTTTCATGATCGTTTTCAATTGTTCAACCCAATTTTTATTTCTTTTATCTAAAAGAATATCCTGGTTGCTTTCCATACCGAAGTCTTCATTCTTCATCAATGATCCCAGCTCATTTATACGTTGTTCTTTATAGGCCATTACCATGGAATCGAAATATTTTTTTGACAACGCCATGCTGTCAATCGATTTTAATAATTCAGCAGCCTGCTCTTCATAAGGTATGCTATCGAACACAGAAGCCTGGAAAGCCATCGTCTCCAACCCTTTTATTTCTTTTCCATTTTGTTTTGCCAGTTTCATGATCTCATCTTCCACGCTACTCACCGTTGGGCAGGGCATCATTTTAGGATAAAGCAGAGCCACTAAAAAAAATGGTTGCATGGTTTGGAAGAGATAGATGGGTGTTTGCATGGAATCTTTAAAGTAATCAACTACCCTTTTGTATTCAGCCTCGGTGTAGAGGTCTTTTAGTTTTTTATTCCCTTTCATCGTCATCAGCGTAAGGCTGCTGAGTATCATAGAAGGGTCATCCATATCCAGCTCCAGGTAAACTTCTGTAGCATTTTGCACGCTTTGTTTCAGGGAATTGCTGAACCGGATATCATCCCTGCAGAGTAAATGAAAAGTGCCAAACAGGTAGCTGGGTTTGGGAAGTCCCTTTCCGCTCACCTCCCATAGCAGCGTATTATCGCTGGCATTTGTCTTTAAACTGGCCGGGGCAGACTGTGCGCTACAAAAAACCGGCATCCCCAATATCAATAAAAAAGAAAAAAACTTCATTTTAAGCGTTTGTAATTAAAAGTACAAATATCCTTCCTATGCCAGATGTATTTTATTATATTAGCTAAAACCTAAAAAAATGAAAGCAGCCCTTTTGTCTATAATCATGGTTTATCTCTTCCATCATTTTTTGTTTGCAAAAAAGAAGTTCCTTCATTTGGTAAAGTAGATAAGGCCGACCTGGAAATGACAGATTGCGAATTTGACAAAGGTGCCGAAGCGCTTACACTTATTGATTGGGGTAAAATGTATTATGACCGTGGCATACCCGGGGTATCATTTTTAAACACCATCTATGAATACCGTGTACGGGTGAAGATACTTAAAGAGTCGGGCCTTAGTTATGCCAATGTAACCATCCCCTATTACGACCTGTAACGAGGAGAAATACTTAAGGTGGATGCATCTACTTATAACCTGGATGCATCGGGTAAGATAAAGACAACCGAGGTTAGCAAGAGTTCTATCTATTCTAAAAGAATAAATAAGTTTTACAGTGAAATGATCATTGCTTTCCCGGAAGTGAAAGTAGGCAGTATTATCGAGTATAAATATAAAGTGGAAAGAAGGACCGATCAGCATCTTAAAGACTGGACCTTCCAGGATAAGATACCTGTACGCTACAGTGAATACCAGATCAACATCCCTTTGTTCTATCACTTTTCAGTAAACCCCAATATAGTAGATGAAATTGAAGTAAAAGAAAAAGTATACGAAGACCTGATCGCTACAAATGACGGTACATTATCTACCGAAACACTGCAGAAAAATTTCATCATGCGTAACCTTGCTGGTATAAAGTATGAGCCTTTTATGGGAGCGGTAAAAGATTACCTGCAGGGAATTGAATTTCAGTTATCAACAATTGACTATGGCGCCGGGAGAACCCTGGACCTGCGAACCGGCTGGGGCGATGTAGTGAAAAACCTGGCGAAAGATACCGATTTTGGGAAACAGTTGGAATGGGAACCGAAAGGAACAAGTGCTGTTATTGCCGAAGCTAAACAGATACACGACATGGAAACCAGGATGAAATTTCTTTTCGAGTATGTGAAAAAATATGACCTGGGATAATGATGAGAGTATTTATTCATACGATGAATAAATACCGCTTTTGAAAAAAAAACAGGTGGTACCGGCGATATCTTCTGCCCTTGTTTGCTCAAATAAGGCCGATGTAAAAAGCATCACCCATATTATTCAGCACAAGAGATAATGGCCTGGTAAAGAAAGCCTTCCCATTTATCAACCAGTTCAATATAGTGATGAGCTACATTAGCTGTGCAAATAAATATTTTGTGCTTGATGCCTCAGACAGGGTAACTCATTACAAATTACCTCCTTCAAAAATTGTAAACACAAATGGTTTCATTGTTGAAGGTGAGAACGGAAGATGGGTTGAAATACTTTCGGGCAAAAATAAATACAAGGTCATATCGGCTGTTCAGGGTGAAATATCTTCTGACGGGATACTTAAAGGCAACTGCATGGTGAATTGTTATGATTACGCAAGAGTGCAGCGTTGCGAAAGCCTTGTACATAACAGGGATAAGTTCAGGGAGGATTATTTCATCAAGCCCTATTCTTTTTGCAAGATAGACGACCTTACCATAAATAATACCGAGACCGATTCACTACCACTTGAACAAAAGATAAAATTCAGTTCGGTATTGAACAGTTCGGGTGAGTACCGCTATTTTAATACCAATCTTTTTTCAGACCTGGAAAAGAACCCTTTTATTGCAACAGACCGTGTCTCTGATGTGGACTTTGGTTTCCTGCAGGACTATATCATTTTTGGCAATTATACCATACCACCGGATTATGTTTTTGACGGTTTACCCGAAAATGTAACCATCACCACCCCCGACAATAGTGTGATCTTCAGCCGCACTATGACGGTTGAGGCAAATTTGCTGAATGTGCGAATGACCGTAGAATTCAAGCGGTCGTTTTACCCTGTGGCTGGTTATACCGGCTTCAAGGAGTTTTACAAAAAATTATTCGACAAATTAAATGAACAGGTAGTTATTAAAAAGAAAGCAATGCCATAGTTAAGTAATGGTAAATACACTTTTTTTATATACCCTATGTTAATAAATAGGTTTTGTTTTAGTAAGTATACAGAAAAATAGCTGTACCTTAATACCCCAAAATTTGCGTGGATATTACACTGTACGCAACTACCTAAATATTATTCAATGGCCTTGTTTTTAGTAACCTGTTTGCCCAGCAAAATGGTGAGATGGCTGGAATACCTACTCTTGTTTATCCAACAAAGACCGAAACCACGGCTGAGATAATGGAAAGAGCAAGAAATACCCCGGTGCGTATGATTGAGCGTGAAGAAAAAAAATATCCTAATCGCAGGAATCTTCCACTCAAAACCCGCTAGCAATGCCATTTGCGTCTTTCCCCGTGAATAATCTCATTCCGGACGTGCCGACAAATGACCTGGCGCAAACACCGAGCACAACATTTAACGGTGTTACCGGGCCGACTGAGAATGGTGCATTTCCTCCTGACAATATGGGAGCGATAGGTCCAGCACAGTACATTGTATTTGTAAATGGAAGGATCAGGTCTTTTAATAAAACCACAGGAGTGGCTGATGGAGTTTTAGATGCACGACCCTGATGTATTTTTTCCTTCTGTAATGACACCGCCTGTTGGCAGTAATTTTACATCAGATGCCCGGATACGATACGACAAACTTTCGGCCAGATGGCTCATGGTGATTATTGACGTTCCCAGTGGTGGAACAGTTGCAAACCGTGTTTTGCTTGCTGTGAGCAATTCATCCACTATAACAGGCGGAACTACATGGACTTTTTCCCAATTTCTTGGACAAGCTGGTTTGTTTTTAGACTATGAAACATTAGGACTTGATGTTAATGCAGCATACATCGGAGGAAATATGTTTACATTCGCTGGCGCTTTCAGTAACACCAATGCGTATGTAATAAACAGGGCAAACCTCATGGCAGGCGGTGCATATACTGTATATGCATTTACCGGGTTACTGGTAGCTAGTGTTGGCCCATTTACACCACAAGGAGTTGACAATTATGATTATTCAGCCACCGAAGGTTATTTCATAGGCGTTGATAATGCAACTTTTGGCACATTGATGATGCGGAGGGTAAGTACGCCTGCAGGTGTCCCTACGCTATCTGCGAATATCTCAATCACGGTTAATGCAACCCAGTTTCCCAGAACAGTACCACATTCTGGAAATACAGGAGGAACCAACGGTAATTTTGATGGATTAGATGACAGGCTTTTTGCAGCAATGGCAGAGGTAATCATTTATGGACAGCACATAATATTGGCGTTAATACGACAGGTGTTGCCACCAGCAATGCTTCTTTAATAAGAAATGGTACCCGATGGTATGATCTTATCAATTTAACCGGGATCACCTACAGTTTCTCAGAGCGGAACTGTTTTTGACGGTGCTATACAGGCATCGGCAAGAGATTTTTATACCAAGTATAATGGTCTCGGGCCAGAATCATGCTGCGCTTAGTTTGAGTACCGGCGGAACACCATTCTTTATAAATGCTTATACAGCCGGACGTTTATCTGGTGATGCTGCAGGAACTATGCAGACTCCAATTGCAACCACTACAAGTTCTACTGCTTATAACCCTCCTGGTGATCCCGGACCTCCAAGAAGATGGGGCGATTATTCTTATATTTCACTTGATCCATTAGATGATATGACCTTATGGATGGTTAATCAGTATTGTAACGCTGCAAATACCTATGGCTGTAATGTTACTAAGTTGCTTGCTTTCTGCACCTGCGTTACCATATACCCATATTTCAGCATCAGTTTCCGGCGGCGTTACCGTTAATAGCATAACATATACAGACCCTACACATGTAACACTCAATTTAAACACTGTTGGGGCACCATCCGGGGCTAAGAATATTACTATCACTAACCCTGATGGCCAGTTTTTAACTGGTACCGGAATTTTAACTATTTCAGGTGTGGTTCCAATAACACTTAAAGAACTGCGTGGTAAATTAAACAACAACCTTACCGTTTCGCTTTACTGGACAACATCTACAGAAAGTGGTAATAAAGGTTTTTATGTTGAGCGTACCGAAACAGGCAACCCATCTGGTTGGGCAAGTATTGGTTTTGTAAATGGCGCCGGATACAGTACTGCTGAAAAGAATTATACTTTGATCGATAACAATATCCAGCTGAATAAAATTTACAGTTATCGTTTAAGGCAGGTTGATTTTGACGGTAATTTCAGTTATTCCAATGAAGTGGTAGTAAGAATTAAAGACCTTCAAAAAGACCAGTTGCTGTTAGCCAATCATCCCAACCCTTTTAGCGGAATACAGATCATAAAGTATAATCTTCCCACCAGTGGTATGGTTACCTTGAAGATATTTGATATAGCAGGAAAAGAAGTAAGATCACTGGCCAGCGGCTTCCATCAATCGGGGCTTTATTCAAAAGAGTTTAATGCTGCAAACCTGAGCAATGGAGTTTATTTCTGTAAACTTGTTTTTGAAGGAGAAACCATCACCAACCGTGTAATGCTGATTCAATAAAAATAAAACCAGTAAAACAATGAATAAAAGAGCGGTTTTCCGCTCTTTTATTTTTTTATGGTACCATATAAACTTCCTCCTGGTTCAAATAATCGGTCAATTCTTTTTTCAGTAGCTGCATCTTTTTCTACTGCCGGTGCATGATGCGGTTTTACCCGGGCATCTAATACCATCGGGCCATGGCAGCCCCAGTGCTTATTGGCAGTAAAACTTCCAATACCATACATATCATGCGATGGGTTACAACGGGTAAATGTCACCCACAAAAAATTATTCAGGGCCTTATCCACAAAATCGCTGTCATCGCAAACGATCATCATTACTACTGATGATAACTCGTCACTGCCTGGCAACTGCTCATTGAGCGTTTCTATCTCTTTGCCTGCCATCGCATAATCGGTGAACTTCTTTGCCTGTATCGCTACTACACCAGGCAGTACAATTTTTGCATTTTCAAAACCTTGAAGATGATTTAACCGATCCGGAACTTCAGTTGCCAACTGTCTCAGTATTTCACCGTAGGCGGCCATTACCACTTTGCTTCCGCTGTTCAGTGCTGTTCCTGAATAATCTAAAGTATCAATGGTTGTGTTGGTATAAAAATGTATATCTCTTTTGAGGTCGATACGCTGAAGCACATAATTAAAATAAGCTTCAATATCATTTGTGCTTAATTTATTCTCATCATCTGCAGTAATGAATAAAAACTTGGCAAGGCTTAATTGCCCCGTCCCTAAGATATGATTGGCAATGGTCAGTATCTCAGCCGGTTGTTTAGCAGGCATATAGGGAGTATATCTTTCACTGCCGATAGCCAGCAACAAAGGATGAACCCCTGCAGCATCAACAGCATGTACTTCTTTTAAGCCCGGAATTTCCTGTTGCAATGCTTTGCCGGTCATTTTATGAATAAGCTTTCCGAAACTGGTATCTTCTTGTGGTGGGCGGCCAACAACAGTAAATGGCCAGATGGCATTTTTCCTGGCAAATACTTTATGTACTCTCATCACGGGGAAATCATGCTTCAAACTATAATACCCCAGATGATCGCCAAAAGGTCCTTCGGGTTTATTTTCATTTGGATATACTTCGCCTGTGATCACAAAATCAGCATCGGCACTGATACAGAAACCATCCTGGTACATATACCGAAACCTCCTTCCGCCCAACACCCCGGCAAAAGTCATTTCACTTATACCTTCGGGCAAAGGCATTACTGCAGCCACACTATGTGATGGTGGCCCGCCAACAAAAACACTTACTTTAAGTGGCTGCCCTTTTTTATTGGCCTTGCTTTGATGAATACCAATGCCCCGGTGCAGCTGGTAATGCAGTCCAACTTCTTCATTTTGCAAATAATCATTTCCTGATAATTGAATACGGTACATACCCAGGTTAGCATTCATGATGCCGGGCTTGTCAATATCTTCTGTATATACCTGTGGCAGGGTTACAAATGCACCGCCATCCATCGGCCAGTGGTATATTTGCGGCAGGTTGTTAATCTTTATCTCTTCAAATAATACCGGTTTTTGAACCGGGTTCTTTTTAGGCAATGCTTTCCACGCAGCAAGCCCGGTACTTAAATTCTTAAAAGGGCTTTTAATCGCTTTAACCGGGTTATCTTTTAGATCGATCAGTTGCTGAACGGTATGTAATGTATCCCTGAAAATAAATTCACTTCTTTCCAGTGAACCAAAAATATTTGATGCTGCCCTGAATTTGCTTCCTTTCACATTTTCGAATAACAAAGCAGGGCCTCCTGCTTCATGTACTCGCAGATGAATGGCTGCCATTTCCAGGTAAGTATCCACTTCTTCCTTAATCCGGATAAGCTGGCCGTTCTTTTCCAGGTCGAGTAAACAATCTTCCAAAGAGTGATAGGCCATGGAGGGAATTAAGAATTAAAAATTAAGAATTAAGAGTTAATAATTGAATCGCTGAATGAAAAAAATATCAACCATTAACTAATAACCTATTTCTTTATATACATCACTTCTTTTACCAGCTTCACTGTTCTTGATACATCGGGTAAGTAAGCAGCAACCAGGTTTGGTGCATAATGCATAGGAGCATCAGCAGATGTGATCCTGCGGATGGGTTATTTTTTCATATACATCACTTCTTTTACCAACCTCACTGTTCTTGATACATCAGGTAAATAAGCAGCAACCAGGTTTGGTGCATAGTGCATGGGTGCATCGGCAGATGTGATCCTGCGTATGGGTGCATCTAAATAATCGAATCCCTCTTTTTGTATACGGTAAGTAATTTCGGAAGATACAGAAGCAAAAGGCCATTGCTCTTCCACAATAACCAGGCGGTTGGTCTTTTTCACGCTTTCCAAAATGGTGAACCAATCCAGCGGGCGAATAGTTGCCAAATCGATCACTTCTGCATCAATACCTTCTTTAGCCAGTTCTTCCGCAGCGCCCAAAGCAATCTTCATCATTTTATTAAAAGAAACGATAGTAACATCTTTCCCTTCTCTTTTTACAAAGGCTTTACCTATTGGTAAAACATATTCTCCTTCAGGCACCTCTCCTTTGTCGCCATACATCACTTCACTTTCCATAAAAATAACCGGGTCATCATCACGAATGGCGCTTTTAAGTAAACCTTTGGCATCGTAGGGGTTTGAAACCGATATAACTTTCAATCCGGGGATGTTCGCATACAAGGCCTCAAATGCTGTAGAGTGTTGTGCACCTAATTGTCCGGCACTGCCATTGGGCCCACGAAAAACGATTGGACACCCAACCTGCCCGCCACTCATTGCCAGCATTTTAGAAGCTGTATTTAATATTTGATCTAAAGGTAAAACCGCAAAATTCCAGGTCATGAATTCTACTATTGGGCGCAAACCGTTCTGGGCTGCACCAACAGCAATAGCGGCAAATCCCAGCTCAGCTATCGGGGTATCAATGATCCTTTTGTCGCCAAACTCATCTAACATGCCCTGGCTCACTTTATAGGCCCCGTTATATTCGGCAACTTCTTCTCCCATTAAAAAAACACGTTCATCTCTCCTCATTTCCTCCTGCATGGCTTCTCTCAGGGCCTCTCTAAAAGCTATTTGTCGCATGTGTACTGGTTATTTGTGAGGTTGCAAATTTATCTTATCAGGGGCAGATGACTGGAGTTCAAAC
>JBGANE010000073.1:0-9845 GCA_044222465.1 Ferruginibacter sp. | reverse complement strand
GACTTTAGTATCCATACAGGCTTTTTACTCTGTTGAGGAAACTGCAATACAGGTAAGCTGAAGTTGTTGCTGAATTCATTGATGAGGGCAGAGGCCAGTATCCTGCTGCTTTCAGAATTTGCAACCTCCTTGGCGGGAATATAAAAGCTCAATCCGCTTTTCAGGTTCGGTACTGCCTCTGCCCCTACATGAAGCGAAATAACAAGG
The DNA here is from genome assembly GCA_044222465.1 of Ferruginibacter sp. GTDB lineage: Bacteria > Bacteroidota > Bacteroidia > Chitinophagales > Chitinophagaceae > Ferruginibacter. The sequence continues at coordinate 9,638 of JBGANE010000073.1, read as the reverse complement.
TCAACGTTTCTGCTTTTGGCGAATGTCGATTTTTGACCTGGGGTTATGTATATATCTTCATCCCTTACAAGTAATATCTCGATGGCATCGTTGTTATTGACAGATCTTATTTGCCGGGCTATTGCCAGTGTAAGGTCTTTTTCCAAAATTCCATCTGCGCTTTTTGCACCTGCATCCCTTCCGCCATGGCCTGCATCAATAACTACTGTTATTTTCTTCCCATAGTATATGTGGTGATTGCTTTTTGATTTTAATGTAAATGCCGCAAAGATCAATACAGCAAGCGGCAGCACCATAATGCGGCCAATGTAGTTCACTTTGGGATTATTGTTTTTAGTTAACATAAGGAGTCTACGCTTTATTGGTGAGTAGAAAAAATTATTGGTGAGCTCAAAACGATGCCCGGGGTAAGCGGCCTGCAATATCATAGCAGCAAAACTTGCTGTGTCACTGTCTTCTACAGCTTTTTTATCGGCAATAAATTCATGTATCATATTAAGCTCTTTACGGTAAAGCCAGAAGAAAGGGTTGCACCAGAAGAAGATAAGCAGGATGTTTACAGAGAGTTTATCATGAGTATGTTTCTCCTGTATATGTGCCACCTCATGTTTGAATATCTGCTTGCCGGTATAGGTATCCATATCAATACCCACATTCCAGAAAATATATTTAAAGAAAGAGAAGGGCGTGCTTTTATCATTGGTGTTTACAAATGAAACTTTTTCAATTTCCTGGACCGGGTATCTTTTTAGTAATGACCTGATTGCAAAAAGGGTTTTTACCAGTATAAGAAAAAATACAATGGATATCATCCAATATAATAAAGGAAACAATTGCTGAAAACTCCAGCCGGTTTTATTGGCTGTAATGATCACATTGCTCATGTATTCATCACCAGCCGAAACTGCCTGTAGCACTTTAATAACAGAAGCTTGGGGTGTATCTGTTTGTAGCCAGAAGTCTATCTTCAACAATGGAAGCAGCAGTGATAATATCATTGCTGATAAAAGGTAAAACCTGTTGTACTGGTGGAATATCTTATTGCGCAGGAACAACCAGTAATAACCAAACAATATGCCTGAGCAGATGATTACTTTAAGTATATACCAGAAATAGGGGAGCATAAAATAGTTTTGACAGTTAAGAATTTATTTATTCTTCTTTAATTGTTTCAATAACAACTCCAGGTCGTCCACACTTAAATTGTTTTCTTTCACCATAAAAGAAACCGCATTGCTGAACGATCCTTCAAAATACCCTTTCACAAAGGTTTTCATCGTGATCTTGCTGTATGCTTCTTTGCTGATGAGCGGATGGTACTGGTGCATACGGCCAAAAACCGTAATACCTACAAATTCTTTGTCAACCAATATTTTTATAATTGTTGCCACTGTATTATTATGTGGCTTGGGTGCAGGAAGCTCATCAATAATTTCGCGGAGGAAAGCTTTATCAAGCTTCCATATTACCTGCATGATCTGTTCTTCTGCCTTGGTTAGTGTCTTCATTATAGTAACTTTTTTTTGCTGACGTAAATTTAAAACTAATATTTTAGTCTTGCAACTATTTTTTTAGTTATTCACATTTTTTAACAAATAGTGAAGAAATTAATTATTGATACGGAATGTCTAAGGTATACATTTGCAAAAATTGTTAACAATAGGGGAATATTAAACCATCAAACGCAAAAAACCTTCTATGTCTCAGTCAATTGTTGAATTAAAGCATGTAAATATTTACCAGAGCAACAGTCTCATTTTAAGTGACGTAAATATTTCTGTGGATAAGGGAGAGTTTGTTTACCTGGTTGGCAAAACCGGAACTGGTAAGAGTAGCCTGCTGAAAACTTTATATGGCGACTTACAATTGGTTGAAGGCGAGGGCTGGGTTGTTGGCCGCAACTTAAAAGAATTGACCTGGAAAACAGTTCCTTTTCTGCGCCGTAACCTTGGTGTGGTTTTCCAGGATTTTCAATTACTTACCGACCGCAATGTAAACGAGAATATGAAATTCGTTCTGAAGGCTACCGGGTGGAAAGATGAGAAATTGATGGATGAAAAGATTGCCGATGTGCTTGAAAAAGTAGGATTGAAGACCAAGGGCTTTAAAATGCCTTTTGAATTAAGTGGGGGAGAACAACAGCGCATGGATATTGCCCGGGCGCTTTTAAATTCACCTAAACTGATATTAGCTGATGAACCAACCGGTAACCTGGACCCTGAAACGAGTGATGAGATCATGCAGTTGCTCTTTCATATCTGCAGGGATTACAATACTACTATCATTATGGCTACGCATGATTACATGGTGATCAAAAAATTTCCTGCCAGGACAATAAAAACAGAGTTGGGTAAGGTTTGGGACCATGCTACCATAGAAATGTCATAAACTGTCGTGCATTAGCTTCATTATTATAAGTTGTTTGCAGCAACCCCTGCCTTTGCTGTATTTCCTGCTCAGTGAATGGTTGTAAATAAAGCTCCTTTATTTTCTTTTGAAAAGAGACCGCACCCTCAGTTATGTGACAATATCCTTCTAATCCTGATCCATTTATTGCCGCATTGTTTACTAAGCAATGCCTCCCATTAAATAAGGCATTTAATAGCTTCAGCTTGATGCCTGTATTGTTTAGGGAGGGGAGTACATGTATGTGAGCCTTGGCAACGAGGTCCTGCATTTCTATATCGGAAGGATTAATAACTAAACAGGTATGCTGGTGCCTGTGTGCAAGGTCCTGCAATCTTTTTGAAGGATTTTTTCCTGCAATTACAAAAGGAATTGAAATATTATTAAATACATTTTGCAATAACCATATTGCTGCTTCCTCATTTTCATTAATGGCCAGGTTTCCGTGGTATAAACAAAAGCAACCCTTGCCTTCCTTGCCGGTTGCAAAAGTGTAAGGTAGAAATACAGGCAGGTGGTATATATTTTTTGCAAACAAGACAGTTTGGTATAATTCAGCATCCTGTTTGCTTACTGCCAAAAAGATAGCTTTGCCGGCGATACTCTTTTCATATTTTTTTAAGAGCCTGCTTTCATGCCAATAGTAAATTTTCTTTAAAAAATTTGTTTCGTGATTTGCCAGTTGTTTATAATATTCAAACTCTGTATTATGAAGTCTTACAACAACTTTCCTGTTGCCAAGTTGTCTCTTATTTAAATAATATGTGCAATGAATTCCCTCCAGTAAAACAGGGTGATCATCTTTCTGAAGGTTACTTATTAATTCTTTGCTTGCCCTGGAGTTTACAATATATGGTAAGCGCAGCGAAAAACGGATTGCATTATTTTTTCTCCGGTAATAAGTTACTGATGAACAATATTTATTCAGTTCATCCTGGTGTGGTCTGTCCTTTGTAAAGCAGTGCAGGTGTATATTTACTCCCAAGTCGTGTAAGGCTTTCAATTTGTAAAACAGGTCAATTACTCCACCGAAATCTGCAGGCCATGGAACATCGTGTGTAACAATATGCAAATGTTTATCAGTCAATTCAGCCTATATTTTTATAAAAAGTGATAAGTTTTTTTTCTTCGTTTTGCCAGTTTAATGCCTGTCTTGCAGTAATGCAATTTCGCTGAAGCCTTTTATAGAGATTTTCATCATTTAGCAATTTATTAATGGCAACTGTCAGTGTTTCTTTTTTCAGGTCATCAATCAAAACTGCTACTTCAAACTCATCATTGATCTTTTTATATTCCGGAAAATTCATAGTTACCTGCGGCAAACCATTGCTGATGTAGTCAAAAAATTTATTAGCTAAAGAATAATATTGATTCATGCCGGTATACTCAACTAAATTCACACCCATATAAGCGCTTTGTGTAATAGTATCCAGTTTTTCTGGTAATACTTTACCTTTTACAAACACTTTATCCTGCAGATTGTTTGCTGCAACCAGGTCTTTTATTTGTGCCATAAAATTGCCATCGCCATAAATATCCAACCTGGCATTAATGGTCTTCATAGCCGGAATAAGAAATTCCAATCCTCGTGCTTCATTAACCGCACCCTGGTATAAGATCACTTTCTCATCAACCGCCGCTTTCACCGGCAATGGTTTTAAAAAAGGCATGTTTCTTATCACTTCATAATCTACACCATACAACTCCTTGAATTTTGAAGCAATGCTTTGGCTTACTGTATATCCTTTTTTAAACCGGGGAACAAATTTTTTCTCGATCCATTGCCATATCCTGAAGATTCCCGGCCGGGTCACAATTTCTTTTTGTTGCGAAAAATACTCATGTGCATCATAGACCCTTTCAATTTTTCTGAGCTTGCTTGCCAGCCATACCGGAAGGATAGTGTCGAGGTCAATGCAACAGATGATATTCGTCTTCTTAAATAAAAGGTAAAAGAACAACCGGATGTTGTATTCAGCATAAAAACCGAATCCCTTTTTAAAAAAAGTGTGCAGCCTGATTTGCTTGTATTTTTTTGGGGAAAGGGGAGGAGAAGTATTGTTTTTTGTTCCAATAAGTGTTACTGTATAACCGGCCTCGGCCAATGATGTACAGATACGCATCATACGTTGGTCGTAATTCAGGTCATTGGTTACCGTAAAAGTTATTCTTTTCAAGTCACGTGGGCTTATAATGTCCGGAAAATCACGCTAAAACCCTCTTCACAAATTTTCCAGATATCTTGGCAATATTCAAAAAAAATCCTCAATCGGCCACTTAAAAACCGAATTTTCTATGTACTTTTGCCAGCAAATTATAAAGAAACATAACAAAGACGTTATTAAAAAAACAGAAATGCCTTATTTAACAATCGAAAAAAAAGCAGACATTTTCACGAGTTTTGGTGCCAAAGCCACCAATACAGGCTCTATTGAGGGTCAAATCGCTTTATTAACAGAGCGTATCAACCACATTTCAGATCACCTGAAGGACAACAAAAAAGATTTCTCTACACAAAGAGGTTTAATGATGATGGTAGGTAAACGTAAGCGTTTATTGACTTACCTCAGCAAACACGACCTTACCGGCTACAGGGCTTTAATTGAGAAATTAGGTCTGCGTAAATAAACTGTTCCAACTATGTAATACGAATAATTCCCAACTACAATTATCTGGTTGGGAATTGTTCTTTTTAAACAAGGTTTGTTTTAACAGTTATGCTGTTCATCCAAAGTGAATAATACTGTTGAAGCAAAACATAAACTACAAACATTTATATGTCTTTATTAAATCCTAAATCTGTAACTTTTGATATAGGCGGCGGCCGTATGGTTACCATTGAAACCGGCAAACTGGCCCGCCAGGCCGATGGCGCTGTTACTGTTCGCCAGGGAAACTGTATTTTACTGGCCACCGTTGTTGCCAACAAAGAACCTAAGGAAGGACAGAGTTTTTTCCCTTTATCAGTAGATTACCAGGAAAAATTTGCATCTGCTGGCCGTGTCCCTGGTTCATTTTTTAAAAGGGAAGCCCGCCTGAATGATTATGAAATTCTTACCTCAAGATTAATAGACAGGGCATTGAGGCCTTTGTTTCCTGAAGATTATTTATGCGATGTGCAGGTATTGGTTTCCCTTATTTCATCCGATGATGAAGTAATGCCCGATTCATTAGCTTGTCTCGCTGCTTCGGCTGCACTTGCTGTTTCTGATATTCCCATCCAGGAGATCATTTCTGAGGTACGTATCGGAAGGGTAAATGGCCAGATGATCGTTAATCCAAGCCGTACCGAACTGGCTGCATCTGATCTTGAATTTTTAATCGCTGCTACCAACAAAAATATCATGATGGTTGAAGGCGAAAGCAAGGAATGCCAGGAAGAAGATCTTATCAAAGCGCTGGAAATAGCACATGATGCTATTCGCATACAGGTAAAGGCCCAGGAAGAACTGAGAGATAAAGTGGGTGTGACTGGTAAGAGAGAGTATGCAAAGCCTTATCGTAATGAAGAATTAAATACAAAGATCATCGCATTTGCAAAGGATAAGATGTACGCTATCTCTTCTGCTGCATCTGCAAAGCACGAAAGAAGCGATGCTTTTTCGGCACTTAAAGATGAATTGACTGTTTTCCTTGGTGAGGAGTTACCTGATGAAGATAAAGCCCTCATAGGTTTCTATTTTGGTGAACTGCAATACCATGTTGTGAGGGACATGATCCTGAATGATCGCAAGCGTCTTGATGGACGAGGTACCGAGGATATTCGTCAGCTTGCCATGGAAACAGATATCTTACCAACTCCTCACGGGTCATCATTATTTACAAGAGGTGAAACCCAGTCGCTTACAACTGTTACTTTAGGAACCCCATTAGATGAATTATTGGTGGAGAGCGCTCACAAATCAGATTATACTAAATTCATTTTGCATTATAATTTCCCACCTTTTTCAACCGGTGAAGTAAAAATGATGAGAGGCGTTGGCCGCAGGGAAGTTGGTCATGGTAACCTGGCCATGAGGTCCTTAAAGCAAATGATGCCTGGCAGTGAGTACCCTTATACCGTACGTGTTGTGAGTGATATCCTGGAAAGTAACGGTTCATCATCAATGGCCACGGTTTGTGCCGGTTCATTGGCATTGATGGATGCTGGTGTGCCTTTGGCAAAACATGTTAGTGGTGTTGCTATGGGATTGATCAAGAAAGGTGATGATTTCGCTATTTTAACCGATATACTTGGTGATGAAGATCATTTAGGTGATATGGATTTTAAAGTTACCGGGACACGTGATGGTATTTGCGGAGTGCAGATGGATATTAAAGTAGATGGCTTAAGTATGGATATTATGCGTAAAGCTCTTGCACAGGCTAAGAATGGTCGTATGCATATATTGGATGCCATGTATGCATGTACAGCAGCAGCAAGGCCAGACGTGAAGCCACATGCTCCACGAATGGTTAAAATAATTATTGACAAAGAATTTATTGGTGCAGTGATTGGGCCAGGTGGTAAAGTGATACAGGAGATTCAAAGAGAAACAGGAGCTACTATCAATATTGAGGAAGTGGATAACCATGGTGAAGTAAGTATTTTCTCCAAAGAAAAAACCAGCCTTGATAGGGCATTGGCATGGATCAATGGATTAGTAGCCGTACCTGTTGTAGGTGATACCTACGAAGGCACCGTTAAAAGCATTAAAGAATTTGGTGCCTTTGTTGAATTCTTACCAAAGAAGGAAGGATTATTGCACATTAGCGAAATAAGCTGGAAGCGTTTGGAAAATATGGATGGCATTTTCAAAGAGGGAGATAAAGTGAAAGTTAAACTGCTTGACATTGATCAAAAAACAGGCAAGTTTAAGTTGAGTCGCAAAGCCCTTATTCCTAAACCGGAGATGAAGCCAAAGCCGCAGGAAGGTGAGCAACCGGCATAATAAATTATTACTTCAATTCAGCCGTCCCGCTTTTGGGGCGGCTTTTATTTTTTAAAAACGGTACATGAATTACCTGCAATTAAATTTTGAAACCAGCGACAGTCAATCTTCAGAAATGCTAATTGCATTACTTGCTCAATCGGATTTTGAAAGTTTTGAAGAAGAAACAGGCTCACTTAAAGCCTATATCAAAGAAGAAAATTTTGATGAAGTTAAGCTTGCAGGAATCCTAAAACTTATCCCAGTTAAATTCAGTAAGACAGTTATTCAGCAAGAAAACTGGAATGCGCAGTGGGAGAGAAGCTTTGAGCCTATTCTGGTAAATGATTTTGTTCACAGAGCCCCGTGGGTTGCCATTCGTGCTGGTTTTCATCAGCCCGTTAAAAATGCAAAGCATGAGATCATTATTACACCTAAGATGAGTTTTGGAACCGGTCATCATGCAACCACTTATTTAATGATCAGCCAAATGTCACACTTAACTTTCGCTGACAAATCTGTACTTGATTTTGGAACGGGGACAGGTGTACTATCTATACTGGCAGAAAAAATGGGTGCGACAAATATTTATGCAATAGATAACGATGACTGGAGCATAGAAAATACAAAAGAGAATATCAGCGCAAATAACTGCAGCAGGATAAAAATTCTTAAGGCTGATGCAATAACCGGTGGGAATAAATATGATATTGTTCTTGCCAATATCAATCTCAATGTGATCATGCAAAGCCTTCCTGCAATTGCTGTTGCAAGTAAAACAGGTACATTGATCCTTTTAAGCGGTTTTCTTGAAAAAGATATTGAAGAATTATCTGCTGCACTTCATACCTGCCTCATAACAATTAACCAGATTGAAGCTAAAGACGGATGGGTGTGCCTTCTCTGTAAAAAGGATTGATCTTCAAATCAGATGTTTAAAGTACTGGTAAAGAGTAGTTTCAGGTAAATATCCACATTATTATGGCCCTGGGGCATTAAAATAAGTACTATTTACCGTGATTAATCGTTAACTTTGTGTCCTTCAACTCAAGCTTAGGAAACGAATGAAAGAACTTCTGCTTATTCTATTGGCATACTTAATTGGTTCTATTCCAACGGCTTTAATAATCAGTAAACGATTTTTTGGGATTGACATCCGTGACTATGGAAGCGGAAACATGGGGGCCACCAATACGTTCAGGGTGCTTGGGTCACGTTATGGAACCATGGTGATGGCTTTTGATATACTGAAAGGCATGGGAGCGGTTGCCCTATATAATTTCATCCCTTACTACCTGCATAATGACCTGGAACGAACAAATTTTATGCTTGGTCTTGGCCTGGCAGCTGTTATAGGGCATATCTTCCCCATTTTTGCCGGGTTTAAAGGAGGTAAAGGAGTAGCTACTTTGTTAGGGATGATATTGACTGTTCAACCAATAATAGCTATAAGTTGTATTGGTGTATTTGTACTTGTTCTTTATCTAACCCGGTATGTTTCGCTAAGTTCAATTTTGGCAGCTGTAGCACTTCCAGTATGTGTTTTGTGGATATGGAATGAGCATGAAATACTTTACAGGGTTTTTGCCTTGTTAGTTGCTATACTCGTTGTATTTACCCACCAGAAAAATATTGGCCGCATCTTACGGGGTGTTGAAAGCCGGATACCCATCTTAAAACACCGTGACCGGAGAAAATCTCGTCGCAGGCAGGATTGATTTTTACAAACAGATTTTTCCCCCGTTATTTTTTCTTCGTAATTTACTTTTGTGTTTTTGTTAAATACCCAAACAAAAATTGGTACGTCAATTGATTAGTCAGATAATAAACTCAAAGAAAATGAAAAAGGTATTTTTTTTACTACTGTCCTTGTCCTTATTTATAGCTTGCAGTACCAATAAAGTAACCGGCCGTAAACAACTGGCATTATTTCCCGAAGAGACCCTGCAACAACAGGCCCTGACCGAATACAGGTCCTTTCTGTCTCAAAACAAGGTGCTGAGTGGAACAGTGAATAAGGATGCAGAAATGGTAGCAAGGGTAGGAACGAGGATATCAAAAGCAATAACAGATTATTATACGCAAAAAGGTTTAGCTAATGAGCTTAACGGGTATAAATGGGAGTTTAACTTGGTAGAATCCAAAGAAGTAAATGCATGGTGTATGCCGGGAGGAAAAGTAGTGGTATATACAGGCCTGTTGAATATTTCGCAGAACGAAGCTGCACTCGCAGTTGTAATGGGGCATGAAATTACACACGCTGTTGCCCACCATGGCAATGAACGTATGAGCCAGGGAGCATTGGCACAGGGCCTTGAAATA
>JBGANE010000072.1:0-9958 GCA_044222465.1 Ferruginibacter sp. | reverse complement strand
GAGCTCTGTGGTTTATTGAATGAAAAGTACCCCGGTGTTTACATCCTGGGATTGAGTACTTTTAACCAGGGGTTATACATAAAGAAGATGATGGAGAATGGTGCATCCGGATATATTCTTAAGAACTCATCTAAAGAAGAATTACTGAAAGCCATACATACGGTAAGCAGCGGAGGAATTTATTTCAGCGGGGAAACAGGTGAAGCGTTCAAGGAGTATCAGAGATCTTCCGCATCACAACTGCCCGAGATATCTCCCCGTGAAAAAGAGATCCTTGGCCTTATTGCAGAAGGATATACCAATCCCCAGATCGCTGAAAAGATATTTTTAAGTCCGTTTACAGTGGATAGTCACCGCAAGAACCTGTTGGCCAAGTTCGGGGTAAAGAATACTGCGGCTTTAATCAAGACCGCTGCCCAGCTTCAGTTACTTTAATTATTCAAAATCGTCGTAAAGCAAATACTTTTTCCGAATCGCTTTAAATGCAGTCAACCCGGGCTCCCAGCTTTTTTTTATTTCGGCCTCGCTCTTGCCATCTTTTACCTGCTGCTGAAATATATCATTGCCTGCCAGTTTATTTATGAAATTATTTTTCAGGAAGAAAGTATCCTTTCCCGGGAATAATTTATAGGCATTCAAGAAGTACTTTAGCTGGATCTGGTTATTCAGATCGGCCAGTATCTCTTCATTGGTGCCGCTTAAATTCCATCCATAGCATTTTTGGTAAAAACATTTACTGCTTTTGGCGCCTGCGTTGGGTGCAGGCGTAAAACTGTATAGCGTATTTGGTAAAGCAGGGTGACCGAATACCTGGAAAGGTTTATCAGTTCCCCTTCCTTCGCTCATCACTGTGCCTTCTACGAAACAGGTGGAAGGATACAGGTAAATGCTTTGCATGCTCTTTAAATTTGGCGATGGCATTACCGGTAAAACATATTTACTCTTATGGTCATAGTTCTTGCATTTGATCACCAGCACATGAAAGGGAGTATCGGCAGTTGGTTCTGTTCTTACATTAGCTGCATTAATGGCATTGGCCAGTGGTGATAGCCAGTTTTCGCCGGTCAGCATAAGGGCATATTCACCGATGGTCATTCCATAAACAACCGGAATGGGTTGCATGCCGATAAAACTTTTGAAATTCATGTCCAGAACGGGTCCATCTACATAAAACCCATTGGGGTTGGGGCGGTCAAGTATCAGCAGGGGCTTATGATTTTCCAGTGCAGCTTCAAGGTAATATTGTAAAGAACCGATGTAAGTATAAAAACGTACACCCACATCCTGTATATCAAAAACCAATACATCCACTCCTTTAAAATCTTCGGGAGTTGGTTTTTTATGGTTGCCATACAAACTAACCACCGGTAAACCTGTTTTTTTGTCCTTAGCATCATCCACATGTTCGCCGGCATCAGCATCACCCCGGAATCCATGTTCGGGCCCGAATATTTTAACTACATTGATACCACTTTTTATCAGCGTATCCACTAAGTGAGTGTTTTGAACCATGCTGGTCTGGTTAGCAAAAACAGCTACGGCCTTACCTTTCAGCAGGGGCAGGTAAACATTCATGCGCTCTGCGGCGGGAATCACTTGCTGCTGACCGGCAGCCATTAAGCAATTGAGCAATAAAACGAGTAAACAATACTGTATCTTTTTCATACCATAAAGTTGCTTAAATATTTTTAATTAGAGCTGCCATTTATACATTAATTTGCGCCCTAATTATAATCTTTCTTAAACCCCGACAGGGATTTTAGACAAAACAAAATTTTTATGAAACAAGTGAAAGCAGGTGATGTAGTAAAAGTACATTATACAGGTAAGCTGGTTAATGGTGAACAATTTGATTCTTCTGCAGGAAGGGAACCACTGGAATTTACAGTAGGTGCCGGCCAGATGATCAGTGGATTTGATGCAGCTATGCCCGGAATGAACCTGGGTGAAAAAAAAACCATCAATATTGCACCAGAAGACGGGTATGGTATGAGGAGTGAAGAAGCCATCATTGAATTTCCAAAAGCAAATGTACCGGCAGGGATGAAACTTGAACCTGGAATGCCTTTAACTTTAAGCAACCAGGCAGGTCAACCTGTTCCTGTTGTTGTAGTTGAAATAAAAGATGATGTGATCGTTTTAGACGCCAATCATTTTTTAGCCGGAAAGGAATTGGTATTCGATATTGAACTGGTGGATATAGTATAAGCTTACACTGATTTTTACGAATTACACGAATTGCATTTTGTTTAAGAACAAAGAATTCGTGTAATTCGTTTTAATTTGTGCAATAATCAAAAGGATATGATCCAAATAAGCCCCGATAATATTGCCGACCGTTTTATGCGTTATGTTCGAATAGACACTCAAAGCGACCCAACGGCTACCACACACCCTACTACTGAAAAACAAAAAGACCTGAGTAAACTCCTGCATAGAGAATTGCTGGGGATGGGTATTACAAATGCATTAACCGATGAATATGGGTATGTGTATGCAACTATTCCATCAAACAGTGATAAAAAAAATATTCCGGCCATTTGTTTTTGTGCACATGTAGATACAGCACCTGATTGCAGCGGCACGAATGTTAAGCCCATCCTTCACCGCTACTATGATGGAAAGGATATTGTATTGCCAGATGATACCAGCCAGGTACTGCGTATAAGTGATTCGCCTTATCTAAAAAATCATTTGAATAGCGGTGTGATCACTACCAGCGGAACAACTTTATTGGGCGCTGATGATAAAAGCGGTGTGGCTGCCATTATGGAAGCTGCATTATTTTTTATTCAAAACCCTGCCATTAAGCATGGCGACATTAAGATATTATTTACACCCGATGAAGAAGTGGGACAGGGTACTGCCAAAGTGGATATGAAAAAATTAGGCGCCCAGTTTGGTTATACAATGGATGGAGGCGAAGCAGGAAGCCTGGAAGATGAAACATTCAGCGCCGATGGAGCAATCATTACAATACATGGAGTGATCACCCATCCTGGTTATGCAAAAGATAAACTGGTGAATGCATTGAAAGTTGCCGGAGCTGTTTTAGATGCATTGCCTAAAAATGAATGGAGCCCCGAGACAACAGATAAAAGACAAGGCTTTGTACATCCGACTACTGTAAATGGTATTGCTGAAAAAGCAAGCATACAATTTATTGTAAGAGATTTTACATTGGCCGGGTTACAACAGCACCATGAACAGTTGAAAAAAATTGCGGAAGAAACGGTAGCCAAATTTCCGGGTGCAACAATAGAGTACTTAGTGCAGGAACAATACCGGAACATGAAAGAAGTGCTGGACAAACATCCAGAAGTGGTTGCTTATGCAGAGGAGGCCATTCAAAGAGCAGGATTGACCGTAAAAAAAGAAAGTATCCGTGGCGGTACCGATGGAAGCCGCTTTAGTTATATAGGAATGCCCTGCCCCAATATTTTTACCGGTATGCAAAACATACACAGCAAACTGGAATGGATAGGAACAAAGGATATGGCTAAAGCTGCTGAAACCATTGTCCACCTGGCGATGATATGGGAGGAGAGGAGCTGATGGGTTTCGAAAGTATGGACGGGAAGTCTTGCCAAAAACATCTACCTTCAATTTAAAATTTTACAATTATGGAGATTTTAAGGGAATACTGGTGGGTCATTGTACTCGCCTTTGCTTTATTAGGATGTTTTGTAACCATCAACCAGGGCTTAATAGGTGTGGTTACTATGTTCGGTAAATACCGCCGCATCATGAGGCCGGGCCTCAACTTCAAAATACCTTTCCTGGAGCAGATCTATAAAAAGGTAAGCATACAGAACCGTTCCGTGGAACTGGAGTTCCAGGCAGTTACCATTGACCAGGCAAATGTTTATTTTAAATCCATGCTGCTTTATTCTGTTCAGAATGAGGGAGAGGAAACGATTAAAAAAGTAGCTTTCAAATTCATCAGTGATAAAGACCTGATGCAGGCTTTGGTACGTACCATTGAGGGTAATATCAGGGCTTTTGTTGCTACCCGCCGCCAGTCGGAGATACTTGGATTGAGAAGAGATATTGTGGAATTCGTAAAAGAACATGTGGATGCTTCGCTGGAAGAATGGGGCTATCATTTGCAGGATCTCCAGATCAATGACATCACATTCGATCAGGCCATCATTGAAAGTATGAGCAAGGTGGTTGCATCCAATAACTTAAAAGCGGCTGCAGAAAATGAAGGACAAGCCTTACTGATCACCAAAACAAAGGCTGCCGAAGCAGAAGGTAATGCCATCAAGATCGCAGCAGAAGCAGAAAGACAGGCAGCACAGCTTCGTGGACAGGGTGTTGCACTCTTCCGTGAAGAAGTGGCAAAAGGTATGAGCCAGGCTGCAGAACAGATGAAGCAGGCCAACTTGGATACCAATGTCATCTTGTTCAGTATGTGGACAGAAGCCATCAAGAATTTTGCAGAATACGGAAAAGGTAATGTGATCTTCCTGGATGGAAGCAGCGAGGGAATGGAGAAGACCATGCGCCAGATCATGGCTATGCAGCAGATGGAACCTGCGAGAAGATAAACAAGTATATAAATATATTAAGTAAGGGGTCAGCAGGAAATAAAGCATGCTGACCCTTTTTAATTCATGAATACACAGCTGTCGAAAGCAAGATTAACATTTTGTTATGCAGCTGTTGTAAATTTGTTTCGTTTCATTGCAGAATTGATTCTTTTTGGCATAATAATAGAAGGGTAATATCAACTAATTAAAACCGGCATCCATGTTTAATATTTTGTTACAGGTTGACAGTGCAGGTCTCAGCACTTCAACGGCAGTGAGTGAATCTTTGTTCTCCCTATTGGTTAAAGGCGGCGTGTTGATGATCCCCCTGGCATTGTTTATGGCACTTGCCATTTTTTTCTTTATTGAAAGACTTATCGCAATCCGCAAAGCCAGCAAAATAGAAGATAACTTCATGAACATCATCCGTGATCATATCATCAGCGGCAATGTTACTGCAGCCCGCAGCCTGGCAAAGAATACACATCACCCGGTGGCGAAAATGATAGACAAAGGTATCCAGCGTATCGGAAAACCTATTGATGCCATTGAAAAAAGCATGGATAATGTAGGCAAACTGGAAATCTACAAGATGGAAAGGAATTTAACGGTGCTTTCGGTTATTGCACGTATTGCGCCGCTATTTGGTTTTGTGGGAACCATTATCGGGCTGGTGATGCTGTTAAGAGATTTTGCAGCAGCTACCAACCCTTCCATAACCGATATTGCCGATGCGATGTATGTAAAGATGATCACCTCGGCAACGGGTTTGATCATTGGTATCATTTCATTTTTGGGATATAGTTATTTAAATACACAGATAGATAAAACAGTGAATAAGATGGAATCGGCCAGCGCTGATTTCATTGATATTTTGCAGGAACCAACCAGATAACCACGAATTAAACGAATTGCACTAATTACACGAATTCAATTCGTGTAATTAGTAAAAAGTAGTGAAATAAAAATGAGTTTAAGAAAAAGATTAAGGGACAATCATAATGAAGTGGATGCAGGTCCGCTCAATGATGTGCTGTTCATATTACTGATGTTCTTCCTGCTGATATCCACGCTGGCCAACCCCAATGTGGTGAAGGTGAATAACCCGAAAGGGAAAAGTGATACAAGGGTGAATCAAACCATCGTGGTAACAGTTACCAAAGACCAGAATGTTTTTATAGGTACCCAGCAGATAGATATGCTGTATATTGATTCCTTACTTAAACAGGCGGTTGAAAAGAACAGGAAATATGTGGATACGCCTACCGTGGTCCTTAACGTGGATACTGCCGCTTATTATGGTAAAGCATTCCGCATTATGGAAGCAGCAAAAAGGGCCAAAGCTAAACTGGCCGCCAATATCAAATAGTAACAAAGATCATCCGTTCTTTACCAAACATATCTTTCTTTACCGTAACAGTTTCATAGTCTTTCCGGAACAAACCGGCTACTTGCTGCGCATAACTCTCATGTGTTTCCAGGTATATTTTACCTGAGGGTCTCAAGTTGGAGCTTCCGAATGCGGCTATCTTTTCATAAAATATCAACGGCGATTTAGCAGGAACGAATAAAGCGATATGCGGTTCATATAAACTCACATTTTTACCCAGTTTTTCTTTTTCATTGATGGGGATATAGGGCGGGTTGCTGATGATGATATCAAACAAGGGAAGGGTCTCCCATTTTTTTTCGGCTAAAAAATCCATTTGCTTGAAGTTGATATGTGCATTATGCAACACGGCGTTTTCTGCGGCCAGTGCTATAGCGTTTTCGCTGATGTCAATGGCCGTTACAAGCGATGCAGGTAAATTTTTTTGTATGGCAATGGCGATGCAGCCACTACCCGTTCCAATATCCAGGATCTTCGGGTCAGTAAGTTTCGATTTCCTGTCCCTGATGAGTTGCTCTACCAACTCTTCTGTTTCCGGCCTGGGTATCAGCACATGTTCATTCACTTTCAGTTTCAAATTGTAAAACCAGGCTTCTCCCAAAACATATTGTACGGGCTTATGCTGGAGTAATTGTTGTAAAATATGGCGGATAGATGCATCATCTGCTGCGGTGACGATCTTTCCGGGATTCTTTAAGATATCAGAACGTTTCAACGAAAGCGCCTTTTCAAAAACCCGGTTCGATATAGCTGTAGCTTCACTCAGGCTGTATATCTTCTGCAGCTGCAGCAAAAAATTCCTGT
This sequence comes from Ferruginibacter sp., assembly GCA_044222465.1. GTDB lineage: Bacteria > Bacteroidota > Bacteroidia > Chitinophagales > Chitinophagaceae > Ferruginibacter. Next base: position 3,229 of record JBGANE010000072.1, on the reverse strand, counting down.
AAAGTTCTTTAATGGTCATCTAAGCAAACATAGTTTATTTTTTGATGCTTAATTTTGTTGCTTGGCGTCACATGAACAATATATGCAGCGCTGCCTTCAACTGGCAGAAATGGGGGCTGGGCATGTAGCACCTAATCCAATGGTAGGCGCTGTGCTGGTGTATGATGGCCGGGTGATCGGCGAAGGCTATCACATGCAATATGGAGAGGCCCATGCCGAAGTGAATTGCATCAACAGTGTAAGTAATGAAGATGTGCCGCATATCCCGGAGAGCACCTTGTATGTTTCATTGGAACCCTGTGTGCATTTCGGTATAACTCCGCCTTGTACCGACCTTATCATTTCAAATAAGATACCAAGCGTTGTAATCGGCTGCAGGGATAGTTTTCCGGCTGTAGATGGAAAAGGAATAGAGAAATTAAAAGCAGCAGGAGTAAATGTTGTTTCCGGAGTTCTGGAAAAGGAATGTCTCGAACTGAATAAACGGTTCTTTACTTTCCATGATCTCAAACGCCCTTACATCATTTTAAAATGGGCACAAAGTGCCGACGGAAAGATAGCAGAAAGTGATTCTTCAAGAATACCCATCAGTAATGAACTGACGAACCGGCTTGTGCATAAATGGAGGGCTGAAGAAGCGGCGATCATGGTTGGTACCAATACTGCATTAAGAGATAACCCTCAGTTAACTAACAGGCTTTGGCCAGGGAAAGATCCTGTAAGAGTTGTGATCGATAAGGAACTTAAGCTCCCTGATGACTTAAAGCTATTTGATAAAAGCGTCAGAACTATCGTTTTTAATCATAAGAAGCAAGAGGATGGAGCAATGCTGAATTATTATCAACTGGATAAAAGTAAAGATGACCTGCTGCAAATAATGGAATTGCTGCACAAAGAAAAGCTTCAAAGTGTGATGATTGAAGGAGGGGCAAAACTATTGCAATCATTTATTGATAAAGGATTGTGGGATGAAGCAAGGGTAATATGCAATGAGCAAATGACAATAGGCGGGAGGGTAGATGCGCCTGTTTTAAAGGGTCATGAATTGATGAATGAAGAAAGGATCGATACGGATGTTATTTCTTTCTTTGTAAAGAAGGGTAATAAATGAATGAAGGCTTTTATTTTACAATAGAGAAACTGGCCAGCGCCGAATTCAAAGACCGGGGCAGCAGGTTCATAGCTTATGCATTTCCCATTGAAACAGCAGATGATTTCAAAAGGCAATTACAACTGCTGAAGAAAGAACATCCCAAGGCGGTTCATCATTGCTTTGCATACAGGATAGGAACCGATGGGAACAATTTCCGCAGCAGCGATGACGGCGAGCCATCAGGAACGGCAGGTAAGCCGATACTGGGACAACTCGACAGTAAGGAGATAACCAACACGGCAGTGATCGTGGTGCGGTACTTTGGGGGGACTTTACTTGGCGTACCGGGTTTGATCAATGCGTATAAAACGGCTGCGGCCCTGGCATTACAGGTAACACCCATCGTTCAGAAACAAATAGAGATAAAACACAGCATTGAATTTGAGTATAATAAAATGAATGACGTGATGATGGTGCTGAAACAATTCAATTGTACCATACTGTTGAATGAGATGCAGTTGTTCTGTATCATCGAAGCCGGAATACCTAAGAACAGGCTGGAAGAAGTGTTGCATAAATTAAAAGACCTGCAAAACGTGACTGTAAAAAAATGCGGATAATAAAACCGGAATTTGTAATTTTCTAAAAATAATTTTCCATGGCAACTGAAAAAAAGTACAAGACCTTCTGGAGTTTCTATCCCTATTACCTTACAGAGCATGGCGATACGGCGAACAGGACCCTGCATTTTATAGGGACTGCAGGACTGCTGGGTATCCTGGTTGTTACCATTGTATTGCAAAAGTGGTGGATGCTGGCGCTGATACCGGTTTGTGGTTATGGCTTTGCCTGGGTAGGCCATTATTTTATTGAGAAGAACAAACCGGCAACATTTACTTACCCCTTGTACAGTTTGGGAAGCGATTTTGTGATGTTCTGGCATATACTTACCGGGCAGATCAATAAAAAACTGGAAGAAGCGAAGAAAACGATCGGGTAATATGAATATAGAAACGATAAGGGAATATATTTTGCAAAAGCCTTCTGTTACAGAAGGTTTTCCTTTTGGAGAGGATACGCTTGTGTTCAAAGTAAAAGGAAAGATATTCCTGCTTGCCGGATTGGATGAATCTCCATTACAGTTCAATGTAAAGTGCGATCCCGAAAAAGCCATTCAGTTAAGAGAAGACCACCCGGAGTCTGTTCTGCCGGGGTACCACATGAATAAGAAGCACTGGAATACAGTTATCGTGGATGGCAGACTATCTGCAAAGCAATTAAAAGAGATGATCGATGATTCTTATGCACTTGTTGCAAAGAAAAAGTAGCAGCTGAATATATAACCGCAGGGAAGAGGAGAAGCAGAGCAAACGCAGATCCTCTCTGCGAAATTCTGTACCTCATTTTCTCTGCGGTTAAGTTTATTTTCTTTCGTATTTCCAGTTCCGGCCTTTCCCTTCAGCTATCCATTCCATAGCCGTAGCCATTCTTTTATTTCTTGTCTCTTCCGTTTTTGCCTCGGTGATCCATTGCATATATTCCTTTTTATGGGAGTAGGCAAAATTCTCAAATACCTGTTTGGCCTTTTTATTTTTTGCAAGAGCTTTAGTAAAATAATCAGGAATAACGAGCTCTTTCTTTTCCTTTTCAGATGGTTTTGGTTTGGATACTTTTATTCCCTGGTCGTTCAGTTTCATCGCTTCTTTGATCCAGGCGGTCATTTTTTTATCGGAAGGAAGATCTTTTAATGAAGTGATCCTGCCCAGGTGTCCCATAGCCACTTCTGTTTTCGCATTGGCAACAAGAATGGGGTCCTTCATCAGGGCTGCTTTCCAGAATCCGAAAGCCATGTGCTGCTTGAATGCTGCCATGCTGCACATCATCTCGCCTTTATAATCGAAGTGCGGAAAACTCCATTTCATTTTTTCTTCCACATCAGGACAGGTCTTGTGAACCAGTTCCCGGATATGTTTCATTATTGGTTTGGCAAAATCGGCCGATTTGGCAATGTATGCATCAACGGCTTTTTCTTTCTTTCCCATATGCGCTTGTTTTGAGAATACTAATGTAAAGAATTATAATAGAACTATTTTATGACAATTAACTTTCTCAGTGTAAAGCAAGTATTTTAACTAT
>JBGANE010000011.1:0-71732 GCA_044222465.1 Ferruginibacter sp. | reverse complement strand
CCTTCCAGAATAGTGCGGCACAATATACCTGGACATTTGGCGATGGTACCGGCAGTCATGATATGATTACAACACATCATTACACTCAGCCGGGTACTTATACTGCCTGCCTTACTGTATGGCGTGGGCCGAATTGTGCATCTACTACCTGCAAAACAGTACAGGTAACACAGCAGATCAATTGCGATAGTGTTCATGTAAATTATACTTATCAATCAGATCCGCAGGTACCTAATAAGATACATTTCTATGCTAATTCAAATGTTCCCATCATTGACCAGACATGGACAATTACTAAGTTACCTGTCAACTCTCCGGGATCAACAGTGACCCTGCACCAAAACAACCCAACCTACCTGTTCCAGGATACCGGTTATTACAGGGTTTGCTTAAGGGCAGTTACTTTAGGCGGATGTATAAAAGAGGTTTGTAAGATCATCCATATTACACAAGTGTCAAATGCCTGTCTCCTGCAGGCCTATCCAAACCCGGCTACCAATGTGGTTAATGTGAATGTAACATTAACACAGACGGGCATGATAGATGCTTATGTATATAACAGCCTGAATGTATTAGTAAGAGAAAAACACCAGATGGGTGTTCCGGGCAATAATGTAGTCAGTATAAATATCAACGACCTGCCTGCCGGGTTATACAGGATCAAACTGATCTATCAAAATCATGTTTGCTATGCATTATTTCAAAAGTTGTAACGATAGGGTTATTTAAAGCGAAGGCCTGTAACAGAAATGTTGCAGGCTTTTTTCTTTTAAACTGGCGGAAACCCGGGTTCCAGGGGCAGTTCGCCATTTTATCAACACATGTTGGTATCCTCTAAACCTTAAAAATGATTATAATATTTTTGTAGTAAATTCAATCCTGATGTACAGTTTTAATTTATTCTTTTCGCTGGCAGTCACAGTATTCGGTTCAAAAAACCCGGAAAGTAATGCGCCTACATCAAACCCTGGTGCTTTTTCACCCTCAGAAAAAACAATTACTCACCGGCTGGGAGACAGGAATATTTCAATTAAAGTGATACAGTACGGAGAATCAATGAATACCTGTTGTATCAATGTGCACGATGATGAATCAACGGCCGTGGAAGCAGCAAAGTCTATTTTAGAAAAACGTGGCGGAGTACTCATCAAGATTGAAAACAACGCCAAGCGCAACATCAGCTTTCCCTTTAAAGGTTTGGTTTATACATTTGATCCCAACAGGATATTTTCCCGCAGGGGCATTTTGCTTACCCTGAAAACAAAAGGAAAAATAAACCCACTTGCTATAAATGAAGTGGAAAAATTTGCTGCTGAATTACTGAAACAGATACCAGATAGCATTTCCTGCCTTATTGCACTTCACAATAATACCAATGGCGATTTTTCTGTCAGAACCTATCTTCCCGGAGGACCTAGGCAATATGATGCCAGCCAGGTGTATGCAGATGAATGGCAGGATATAGATGATATTGCACTTACCACAGACCAGGATATCTATAGTAAAATGGCCTCATTTGGATACAACAGCATTTTACAGGATAATGTTAACGTTTTCAGGGATGGCTCACTGAGTGTGTACTATGGCGAACAAAACAGGCGATATATTAATATTGAAACACAGCATGGTAAAACAGGGCAATACAGGGAAATGCTAAAAAAACTATTGTCTATTTTAGATGACGAGAAGAAAATGGTGGCTAGCCTGCCTGTTGCTGATACAGACCAAACTGCATCCCTGCGGTAAATTTCTTACTTACCGAACATTTTATCCAGTTCTTCTTTTTTGAAATCGAGGTATGTGGGTTTACCATTAGCGGTAATATTGGGTGTGCTGCAATTGAACAGGTCTTCTATCAGCACTTCCATTTCTTTTCCGGAAAGTAGCTTGCCCGGTTTAACGGATTGCTGCAATGCCAGTGACCGGATGAGTCTTTCTCTTTTACTGAATTTAAGATCACTACTGAAATGTTTGTACTGCTCCAGTATTTTTTCAATAGCATTCTTCTCATTCCCCTGGTCCACATCAGCCGGTGTACCCTGTATTACGAAAGTATTATTGCCAAAAGGTTCCAGTAAATAACCGAGATGGTTCATATCGGGTAAAAGTTCTTTTAACAATACTGCATCAGCTGCAGCCAGCTCAATGGTTGCAGGAAAAAGGCTCTGCTGAGCAGCAATAGGTTTACCATCAACTGCAATACTGAATCGTTCATATAGTATTCTTTCATGAGCATTTTGCTGGTGAACGAGATAGTATCCTTTGTTGGTTTGCGCTACAATAAAACTATTATGCAGCTGATAAAGGTTATCGGTTTGTGGTTTGTGGTTTGTGGTTAAAGCATTATGCAATTCTGCTTGTCCTCTGAAGCTATCTACCTGTGGTTGTTCTTTTTCATAAAAATCCTTCCAGTTCTTCAGCTCACTTTTACTTTCAATAAAATGCGACTGATTTTTTTGAGTGAAGGTTTTATATAAGGATGATGCTGATGCTGATGATCTTTTTTCTTCGGTAAACGGTTTCGACACAGCATCGAGGTTCTGTATGGAAGCATCCAGTTCAAAGTCAAGCGTAGGCGTAATGCTGAACTGGGCAAGCGCATGTTTTATCGCACTCTGCACAAAAGCATATACTATTTTTTCATCTTCAAATTTTATTTCCTGCTTGGTCGGGTGCACATTGATATCAACCTGAGAGGGGTCAAGATCAATGAACAAAGCATACATCGGGAAACTATCTTTGGCGATCATCTCGTCAAAAGCATTCATCACTGCATGATTCAGGTAGGCGCTTTTAATGAAGCGGTTATTTACAAAAAAGTACTGATCGCCCCTTGTTTTCTTGGCGGTTTCGGGCTTTCCTACAAATCCATAAATATTCATATAATCGGTTTGCTCCTGCACCGGCACCAGCTTAGCAGCATAACTGTTTCCCAGTATTTGCACAATACGTTGTTTCATGGTCCCCTTCTCCAGGTGAAATACTTCCTGCCCGTTACTCGTAAATGAAAAGAAAATTTCTGGAAACGACATCGCCACCCGTATGAACTCATCAACAATATGCCTTAACTCTGCAGCATTGCTTTTTAAAAAATTCCTTCGGGCAGGCACATTGAAAAAAAGATTTTTCATTGCAATGCTTGTTCCGGCCGATGTAGCTACCGGTTCTTGCTTTATTACATGGCTATTCTCTATCTCTATATAAACACCTGTTTCTTCCTCTGCCATTTTTGTTTTTAATTCCACTTGTGCAACAGCGGCAATACTTGCCAGCGCTTCGCCCCTGAAACCCATGGTCTTTATGCGGAAGAGGTCTTCAATATTCCTGATCTTGGAGGTAGCATGGCGTTCAAAAGCCATCCTTGCATCCGTTTCGCTCATGCCCTTACCATTATCAATTACCTGTATTAATGCTTTGCCGGCATCATTAACGATCAGCCTTATCTCATCCGCCCCGGCATCCACAGCATTTTCCAACAGCTCTTTCACTGCACTGGCTGGCCTTTGAATAACTTCGCCAGCCGCAATCTGGTTAGCGATGTTATCGGGCAATAATTGAATGATATCGGGCAAAATCGGTAATTTAGAACGTCAAAAATAACACATCCATCCCACTATAAAATTTTTAGAATACATGAGGAAAATTAAGCTGATATTATTTCTTTTTATAAGCATTACAGGCTTTGCACAGCAAAATGCTGCCTCCCGCTGGGCAGATAGTGTTTTTAAAGCCCTTAGTCCCGACGAACAGATAGCACAGCTGATGGTAGTGCGGCTCTCTGAAAAAACTGCAACGGGTTATGTTTATTACGATTCGCTGGTGTTGGAGCTGGTAAAGAAATATAACGTAGGCGGCATTTGTCTTTTCCAGGGAGGGCCCGTTTTACAGGCAAATACGATCAATAAATTACAGGCAGCTTCAAAGACCCCGATACTGATGTGCATTGATGGCGAATGGGGATTGGGGATGCGATACGACAGTGTGCTTCCGCTTCCCCGGCAAATGATGCTGGGCGCCATGCAAGACCCCCGCATTATGTATCAATATGGAAAGATCGTAGGCAATCAATGCAAACGAGCAGGTATTCAGGTAAATTATGCCCCGGTGATGGATGTTAACAATAACCCCGATAACCCCGTGATCAACGACCGCAGTTTTGGAGAAGACAAATACAAAGTAGCTGAATACGGTGTTCAATATATGAAGGGAATGCAGGATGTGGGTGTAATGGCTTGCGCCAAACATTTTCCCGGCCACGGGGATGTATCGGTAGATTCACATAAAGACCTTCCTGTAATCAACAAAACAAGGAGCCAGTTGGATTCACTCGAGCTGTATCCTTTTCGTGAAATTTTCAAAGCCGGGGTAGGCAGTGTAATGATTGCTCACCTCTCCATCCCCTCCATTGATAACACACCCAACAAACCCACATCTATCAGTTATAAGAATGTTACTGAGTTGATGCGTAATGAACTCGGTTACCAGGGACTTACCTTCACCGATGCACTGGGTATGCAGGGTGTGAATAAATTTTATCCCAACGGCGCCGCCTCTGTAGAGTCGCTGGTTGCCGGCAACGATATGCTATGCCTGCCCAACGATATACCGCAGGCCATAGAACGCATTAAAATGGCGATTGACAGCGGGCGCTTAAGCTGGAGTGATATTGAAGCCCACTGCAAAAAAGTATTGCTGGCAAAGTACCAGTACGGACTTTCGAAATGGCAACCTGTAAGTACCGAAAACCTGGCGGCAGATCTTAACAATAACGTTCCTTTCATGCGCAGGCTGGTAGCCGAAGAGGCGCTCACCGTGCTGAAGAAAACCGACAAGCATTTCTTCCCGTTGAAAGAAGGAGAGAAAGAAGTGCTGTATGTTAGCATTGGTACAAATAACGACAACGCTTTTGCCCGCCGCATGCGCTCCGATTACAATGCCGATGTAATCAATTTCGATTACAAGCAGGATGATTCTAAAAATACTTCCATTGTTGCCAATATTAAAAAGAACTATAAAAAAGTAGTGATTGGTATTCATAACTACAGCCGCACCCCCGCCAATAATTTCGGCATAAGCAAAGCCGCCGTTGACCTGGTAACCCGGCTGCAACAGAAAACAAATGCCGTCTCCTTTGTATTCGGAAATCCTTATGCCATCAAAAATTGGTGTAGTGCAAAAAATCTCATCGCCTGTTATGAAGACGACAGCATCATACATAATGTGGCCATAGACCTGCTGCAGGGAAAAATTCCTGCCAAGGGAAAACTACCGGTTACCGTTTGTGAAAAATTCAAATATGGTTCAGGTGTTACTTATGCAGCACTATCTCCCATTGATCATTCCAAATTGACACTTGATGCCAACAAACTCACTTTCATTGATGCCATTGCAGAGGAAGCGATCACTAAGGGGGCAACGCCCGGAGCAGTTGTGTTGGTAGCAAAAGATGGAAAGATAGCTTACTATAAAACTTATGGAAGTTTCTCCTATGATAATGCCGAGCCGGTTACCAAAGAATCTATTTACGACATGGCATCTGTCACAAAGATCTGTGCCACCACCATTTCCATAATGAAATTGTACGACGAAGGCAGGCTTGATCTTAAAAAGAAACTGGGCGATTACCTGCCCTGGGTAAGAGGAACCAATAAAGAACATCTTGAAATAAAAGACATCCTGCTGCACCAGGCAGGATTGGTTGCCTATATTCCTTTTTATAAAGAAACCATCGATGCCAGTGGTGTTCCGCTTCCTGGTTATTATTCTTTAAAGCAAACCGATTCATTTAGCATACCGGTTGCAAAAGATCTTTATATGCGTACCGACTGGCGTGATACGATTTATAAAAGGATCTTACAAAGCCCGCTTGGCAAAGCGGGCAGGTATATTTATAGCGATAATGATTTTATTTTTTTAGGAAAGATCGTAGAAGCTATCAGTGGCTTTCCACTTGATGAATATGTAAAGAAAACTTTTTACCAGCCAATGGGCCTTACCACAGCAGGCTTTAAAGCAGGTGAACAATTTAATCTGAAGAGGATTGCCCCCACCGAGCAGGAAAAATACTTTCGCTTACAATTACTACGTGGCACCGTACATGATCCCGGGGCTGCCATGTTTGGAGGTGTGGCCGGCCATGCCGGGTTGTTCAGTAATGCTTATGACCTTGCAGTTATTATGCAAATGTTGCTGAACGGCGGAACCATTAATGGAAAAAGATTTTTACAAAAAGAAACCGTTGACCTGTTTACTGCCTACCAAAGTAGTATCAGCAGGCGTGGTTATGGTTTTGATAAGCCGGAAAAAGATAATCATATACGCCCTGATCCTTATCCTTGTTACACGGCATCTCCGCTTACTTTTGGCCATACCGGTTTTACGGGTACTTGTGTGTGGGCTGACCCAATGTATAATATTGTATTCGTTTTCCTAAGCAACCGGGTGAATCCTCAGGGCGGAGATAATACAAAACTGCTCAGGATGAATGTTCGCACTAATATCCAGGAAGCGATCTATAAGGCGATGGGATTATAGCTCTTCCGAGCTCTCCGGCAAATGATCGTACTCCCCTTTCAAAGCATACCAGCCAAATATCATTAAACCAATGGCAATGGGTGTAAAAATACTGATAATGATTATCCAGGGAATAGGCTTATTGATATCCTTGGTTCCTTCACCGATATTATGTATAGCGCCCATAACGAGGAAATAAATGATCACCGGCGCAATGACCATCCATACTAAGCCCAATATTTTTTTAACTGTATTCATGCTATTTTGTTTTAACCACGAAGAACACAAAGAAAATTATACAAAGGTCCCTAATATTCTATGTGCGCTTCGTACCTGCTTTGTGTACTTTGTGGTAAAGTATTAGTCATTAATGTCTTTGTCTATTTTATTACTTAAGTATAATGCCCCTATCACAAAACATAATCCTGCCACACCAATTGGGTACCAAAGTCCCACCAACGGATCTTTGGTAAATGTTGTTGCCAGTAATGTGGCGATGAAAGGTACCAATCCGCCAAACACTCCATTGCCGATATGATAAGGCAGGCTCATGGAGGTATAGCGAATCTTTGTTGGAAACATCTCCACTAAAAATGCAGCGATGGGTCCATAGGCCATCGTTACAAAAATAATCATTACCCATACCAGGAGGATGAATTTCCATTTTAGCGAAGAAGTAAGTATAATATTTGAATAAGAAGCTTTAGAATCGGGTAATGTTTTAAAAGATGGCATTTTACCATCTCCTAAGGCATTCAATGGAGGGTAGGTTGTCCACTCTCCTGTTGCGATTGAGGTATCGCTTCTTTTTTCAGTAACGCCAATACCGTTTGGTAAAAGATAATTGGTGCTTGTATGTGTTATATATTTTATAGTATTACCTGCAAACACAGTATCGGCTGTGTTAGAATTTTGTGAGACTCTTATTTTCAGCATAGCTTCTTGCTGGCTAATACTTGCATGGTTTAAGAGCGTATTAAATATGGGCCTGTAAAAAATAACGCCCAGCAACATTCCTGTCAGCATGATCCATTTTCTCCCCACTTTATCACTCAACCATCCAAACAACACAAAGAAGGGAGTGGCCAATGCAATAGCCCAGAGCAATATCTCCCGGTTTTGCATGAATTCGATCTTCACCGTGTTCTCCAAAAAAGATTGAGCGTAGAACTGGCCTGTGTACCATATCACTCCCTGCCCCATCACCGCACCAAACAATGCAACCAATACCATTTTAAAATTTGCCCGGTGCCCAAAACTTTCCTTCAATGGATTCACTGAAGTTTTTCCTTCTTTCTTCAATGTGGCATACATGGGAGATTCACTCATCTTTAGCCGGATATAGATAGAAACAGCTACCAGCAAAATGGAAATCCAGAAAGGATAACGCCAGCCTCCCCATTCTGCTGTAAATGCAGCATCGCTCATGTTTGATTTTACAACCATAATAACACCAAGCGCTACAAATAAACCTAGTGTGGCTGTTGTCTGTATCCAGCTGGTATAATATCCTCTCTTAGTTGGGGGGGCATGTTCGGCTACATAGGTTGCAGCACCGCCATATTCTCCTCCCAGTGCAAGGCCCTGTATCAATCTTAATAATAAAACCAACAGGGGCGCCACTATGCCAATGGCTTTATAAGATGGAACAAGCCCGATCAAAAATGTAGAGCCCCCCATTAAAACCAATGTCAGCAGGAAGGTGTATTTTCTTCCGATCAGGTCGCCAAGCCTTCCAAAAACCAAAGCGCCAAAAGGGCGAACCAAAAAGCCTGCAGCAAAAATGGCCAGGGTGCTTAGCAGGGCTGCTGTATCATTTCCTTCGGGAAAAAACTGCACTGATATGGTTTTGGCCAGCATGCCAAAAATGTAGAAGTCGTACCACTCTATTAAAGTGCCCAGTGAAGATGAGAAAATTATTTTACCAATTCCTTTTACCGGTTCAGTAGTCATGTCTGTCTTTTATCCGAAATTTGAAGTGGCCAAAACCGAACGCATAAATATATTAAATTGCTGTCAAAGTAAAAACCGCCGCTATGTCATACCCCTACCAGATAAAGTCACTTGAGCAATATCATACCGATTATAAGAAAAGCGTGGAGGACCCGGAAAGTTTTTGGGGATCTGTTGCCGAAAATTTTCAATGGAGAAAAAAATGGGATAAGGTGCTTGACTGGAACTTTACTGAACCTAAGATAGAGTGGTTCAAAAATGCCAGGCTGAACATAACAGAGAATTGCATTGACCGCCACCTGGCAACTATGGGTGATAAGCCTGCCATCATCTGGGAACCTAACAACCCAGATGAAAGAGTACGAGTGGTTACTTATAACCGTTTGCATAAAAGGGTTTGCCAGTTTGCACAGGTATTAAAAAACAATGGAGTAAAAAAGGGCGACCGTGTTTGTATATATATGGGCATGATACCAGAACTGGCTTATGCAGTTTTAGGTTGTGCCAGGATCGGTGCTATTCACAGTGTAATATTTGGCGGATTCAGTGCACAGAGTATTGCCGACCGGCTTGAAGATGCACAGGCTGAATTTATTGTTACCTGCGATGGTGCATATCGTGGCGGAAAAGACATTCCTTTAAAATCGGTGATCGATGATGCGCTGATCGGTAATAAAACAGTAAAACGTGTGATCGTTTACACAAGAACAAGAACACCCGTGAGTATGATCAAAGGAAGAGATGTTTGGTGGGAAGATGAAATGGAACATGCGGAAGGACAGGTTGAAAAAGCTGGGGTCATCTCTTTTCCTGCCGAAGAGATGGATGCGGAAGATCCACTCTTTATTTTATATACTTCCGGTTCTACAGGAAAACCAAAAGGCGTGGTACACAGTTGCGCCGGCTACATGGTGTGGACTACATACACTTTTGTAAATGTTTTTCAATACAAACCCGGCGATGTATTTTTTTGTACAGCAGATATAGGATGGATAACCGGACACAGTTATATTGTGTATGGCCCCCTGTCTGCAGGCGCTACCTCAATGATGTTTGAAGGCATTCCCACCTGGCCGGATGCCGGAAGGTTTTGGGATATTGTTGACAAACATAAAGTAAACATACTTTACACTGCACCAACTGCCATACGTAGTTTGATGAGTTATGGACCGGATCCATTGAAAGGAAAAGATCTTTCTTCATTAAAAATATTAGGGACTGTTGGCGAACCCATCAATGAAGAAGCATGGCATTGGTATGATGAACATATAGGTAAGAAAAAATGCCCGATAGTAGATACCTGGTGGCAAACAGAAACCGGCGGATGCCTCATATCAAACTTTGCAGGGATAACGCCTGCCAAGCCTTCCTGGGCAACACTGCCCATGCCCGGTGTGCAGCCGTTACTGGTTGATGAGCATGGAAAAGAGGCCTCCCCAAACCCCTCCGAAGGAGGGGCTTTAATAACTTCCGGCAACTTATGCATCAAAGCGCCTTGGCCAGGTATACTTCGCACTACATGGGGCGATCATGAGCGATGCCGCACCAATTATTTCGCAACCTATCCCGGTTTATATTTTACGGGTGATGGCGCTTTGAAGGATGAACAGGGTAATTATCGTATCACGGGCCGGGTTGATGATGTACTGAATGTAAGTGGTCATCGCATTGGTACCGCCGAAGTGGAGAATGCCATCAACATGCACGCCGGCGTGGTGGAAAGCGCTGTAGTGGGTTATCCGCATGATATGAAGGGACAGGGTATTTATGCCTATGTTATCGTAAGCCAGAAACATGGCGATGATGAGCAAACTAAAAAAGATATTCTGCAAACGGTTACAAGGGTCATTGGCCCCATTGCCAAACCTGATAAAATTCAGTTTGTAACCGGGTTACCCAAAACAAGGAGCGGCAAGATCATGCGCCGCATTTTAAGAAAGATAGCTGAAGGTGAAATACAGAATTTAGGCGACACCACTACTTTGCTTGACCCGGGTGTGGTGGAAGAAATTAAACAAGGGAAAGTATGATGAAGAATTTCAACAAACATATTTCATTTAGCCTTTTATTTTTTATACCGGTTTTCATACCTGTTCATGCCCAGATGAAAAGTTGTTGTGAGCCGGATGGTGTTGTCCTTGTTTCTACAGTGAAGCAAACACCAGGGACTTTAAAAATGGTGAAGATACTTGACAGCATAAGTAAACATGCCAACCCTGTTGATTTTTATGTAATGAATACAGCACGTGCAGAATTATTCAAGAAACAAATAGCCATAGAGAAAGATCCGAACAAACGGGTGAGTTTGTATTTCCAATATGCCGTAGAGTCGTTAAACGCAGGCAATACCGATGAAGCCATTACTATATTGAAGCAAATTGTAGCGGCGCTGGGCCTGTCAGCCTCGGATATACCCCCCGACTTTAAATTGTTGTTCGACCAGTTGGCTATTGCTTTTATGCGTAAAGGCGAATTGGAAAATTGTGCAGCCAATCATAATGCACAGAGTTGTATCATCCCTATGAAGGGAGGTGGTATTCACCAGTTAACTTCAGGGTCAGACTCGGCGATAACAATATACAAGATGATCCTTAATAAGTTTCCGAATGATCTGCAATCAAGATATTTATTAAACATTGCTTACATGACACTGGGCAGGTATCCTGCAGATGTTCCCAAACAATGGCTCATTGAATCGGATGTATTTAAACAAACCGTTACAGGCAATATTGTATTGAAAGATATTGGCGCTATTAAAGGAGTTGATATGAATGGCATTTCAGGTGGTTGCGTTGTTGAAGATCTTGACAATGACGGGTTGCTGGATATTATGGCGTCTTCCTATGGTCTCAGCGACCAGATACGATATATGCACCAGCAAAAAGACGGCTCATTTAAAAATGAAACGGTTTCTTCGGGCCTGGTAGGCATCACCGGAGGGTTGAACCTTGTTCATGCCGATTATAATAATGACGGGTTGGCTGACTTTGTAATATTGCGGGGTGGATGGTGGGGTAAGAATGCGAAGTTTCCGCTCTCCCTGATAAGAAATAACGGCAACAACAGTTTTGAAGATATCACCATTGAATCTGGGCTCTACTCACCTTTTCCTACACAAACTGCTACCTGGGGCGATTTTAATAATGATGGATGGATAGACTTGTTTGTAGCACATGAAAATTATCCCTGTCAGTTATTTGTGAATTATAAAGGAAAGTTTAAAGACGAAGCTGCGAAATACGGCTTGAACCTTACACTTTTTGTAAAAGGTTGTGTTTGGGGCGATATCAATAATGATGGATATCCCGACCTCTATCTTTCTACACTGAATTCTCCCAATAAATTATTCCTGAATAAGCCCGGCAATATACCCGGAGGAAGGATCTTTGAAGATATCAGTAAGCCGGCAGGAGTGGAAGAGCCTTTCTCCAGTTTTCCGGCATGGTTCTTTGATTTTGATAACGACGGGTATGAAGATATTTTTGTTTCGGGGTACGATATCAAAAGATTTTCGATGGTAGGCGAAGATGCAGCAAGAGATATGTTGGGTTTGCCGCCGTTAGGCGAATTGCCCCGTTTGTATCATAACAATGGCAATAATACATTTACTGATGTTAGTGCAGCGTATGGCGTCAATCATATCAATTATACCATGGGTTGCAACTTTGGTGATATTGATAATGACGGCTGGCCCGATTACTATTTGGGCACCGGTGCACCAGAATACACAGCGATCGTTCCGAATAAACTCTATCACAACTTAGCTGGTAAAAAATTTGAAGACATTACCTATGCCACCAATACCGGGCATATTCAAAAAGGACATGGGGTGGCATTTGCCGATATTGATAATGATGGCGATCAGGATATTTATGAAGTAATGGGTGGTGCTGTTGAAGGCGACCGTTTCAGGAATGTATTATTCGAGAACAGCTCTGTTACCGGTAACCATTGGGTAAAATTAAAATTAGAAGGTGTTCATTCTAACAGGGCTGCCATTGGGGCAAGGGTAAGAATAAAAGTAAAAATGGCGGATGGCAGTTTCCAGAATTTTTATCATGCGGTGAACACAGGTGGCAGCTTCGGTTCAAAAACATTAAGGGTTGAAGCAGGCCTTGGCAAGGCAGCAGCCATTGAAGAAATAGAGATCAAATGGCCGAATGCAAAACAGAGTAAAGAGCTTATTAAAGATGTAAAGATGGATACAATGATCAGGATAAAAGAGGGCATAGGAAAACAATAAGAAATATCTTTTACTCATTTTTTACCTCTTTATAAAAATTCTGGCAGGCGTTCAGTTTTATCTCTCCTTCCTGCAATACTTTTTTTACTCCATTATCTTCTGTTTCCAGTTTCAATTTGTAAACTCCCGTCTTTAATTCATACAAATATCCCTGGTCTTTAGGCAATACTTTCATGGATAACGCTCCTGCTTCATAAGTGTTCCCATTTCTTTTATACAGGCTTGCTACTAAAAAATTGCCTGTTGAGTTTTTGATACACAGGTCAGCAGTGCTTTTAATGGAGCAGCTGTCTTTCTTTTCTACAGGGCTTTGCTGCGACAAACCTGTTTTAGGTGTTTTAAAAACCTTTACTAACTCTACAAGTGTCTTTCCTCCTTCAATAATATTGGAAGCTGTATTGTTTTGAGCTGATGCAGTAAAAGTTGTTAATACAATTACCGGTAGAAATAACTTTCTCATAATCGTAAGTTTTATTTCGGGTAGTACTAACAGGATGCTTTGTTGCTTTGGTTTACATAAATTCAATAAAATAAAAAAAGCCTCATTCGAGGCTCTTTTTATTGAAGAGGCATTTATTAGTACCCGAATATTTCATCCAGGCTCAGTTTCTTCACCTCGCCATATTTACTCATGTCGTCATTGCTAAGTTTCTTTTCCGAAGCAACTATACAGTACGTGTATGGCTTATTGGCAATGTATTCACTATGGAATTTCTTCAGTTCATTATAACCGATCTTATCCACTCCTGCATACGTTGATTTACGTATATCGTCGCTCAGGCCTTTTTGCTGTGCAGTAAGATAATTGAAAATGATACCATCCTGTGTGATTCGTTCTGTCTCAATATCTTTTTTAATACCTGCTTTTGCAAATTTTATATTCTCTTCCACATTAGGCAAATCATTCAGTAATTCATTCATGGCAATGATGGATTCATTGAACTTATCTGCCTGGCAACCTACATAAGCCAGTGTATAGAACGGGTCTTCCTTTTTATCGGGCTTTGCATAAAAAGCAAAGGTTGAATAAGCAAGTGCCTTTGATTCCCTGATAGTTTGAAATACAAGCGCTCCCATTCCTCCTCCAAAATAATTATTGAAGATATCGATCACCGGTTCTTTGTCGGCGCTGTATGTTGCTGTATTCCTCACCCAGCGTATTTCAGATTGCACCATGTTATAATCGGCAAACAATATCTGGTTTTTGGTTTGTTGAGCAGTGCTGAATTTCATTTTATCGCCTGCAGCTTTAAATGTTGCCGGAATATTGTGAATGGTTTTTAAACCTGCAGTCAGTTGTGCCAGTGGCTGCGGACCATAGTATAATATCTTATGAGAATAATTGTTCAGGTCGTGTAAGGTGCTCACCAGTTCATCCGGCGTTATGCTCTTTAGTTCTTCATCACTCAACACATAATTGAATGGGTTTTTATTACCAAACCTAGCATACGAAACCAGTCCGTTCATGATAGCGCCCTTGTTTGCCTTTGCATCGGTCCTCGTTTTAGTTATTCTTGCCTTTAAAGATTTCAATGCAGCTTCATCTGTTTTACAGTTCTTTAAAACATCTTCAAACAGGGTTACCGCCTTTGTAAAATTATCCTGCAGGCCTTCAATGGTAACTGTTGTAAATTCTGCCGATGCACTAACCGTAAAACTGCATGCTATCTGGTAAAAGGCCTTGGTTATATCTTCGGCGCTCATTTTATCGGTACTTAAAAACTGCAGGTATTGTGCAGCCAGGCCCAGTTTTTTATTATTCCATGTACCCATATCAAAGCGGTAGCGTAAACGGAAAATACTGTTGTTCTTATTTTGTACATATAAAACTTCTGCCGGGCCAAGTTTTGCTTTTTGCAGGTCTTTGTTATAGTCGATCCAAACAGGCTTAACCGGGGAAGCAGGCATATTATTCACCTGCTTTACAAAATCAGATTGTGCATCACGATTTGTTTCTACCGGGGTGATTGGTGGTTTTTCAACCTTTACAATATTCTTGTCTTCTCCTTTGCGTTTCAATATGCACACATAATTGTCGCCAAAATATTTGTTGGCAAAATCAACGATCGCTTTTTTAGTAAGTTTCGATAGCAGGTCGGTATAAGCGGCCTGCTCTCTCCAATCCAGTTCATTGGTAAAGGCATTCATCAGGTCATCGGCCCTTGAGCTGTATGATTCTGTTGCAAGGATCTTATTTTTCTTTTGGTTATTGATAATGGAAGTGATGAGGTTATCATCAAAGTTTCCTTTCTTCAGGTTATCTATTTCGCCAAGCATCAGCGCTTTTACATCTTCCAGGGACTGGCCCTGTGTTGGCCTGCCCTGCATGAATAATACACCATAGTCGATCAGGGTAAATGCCGAAGCTGAAGCACTCAACAGCTTTTGTTTCTTAACGAGGTTAAGATCCATTAAACCAGCCTTGCCATTGGTAAGTATTTGTCCCACCAGGTCGGCCAGCAGTATGTCCTTCGATTTATTTCCCGGCAGCCTGAAACCAATGGTCACATTCTCTGCATCGGGGCCAACCACTTCTGCAGACAACGGAGAAGTAATAGGCTGCTCTGGCTCAAAAGTATATTTGGCAAAAGGTTTGTTCTGCATGTACGCAAAAGTGGCATCAACCTTCTTGATCATTTCATCGGGATTGAAATCGCCGCTCATGATAACCCCCATATTGTTGGGAACATAATATTTATTGAAGTACTTTCTTATCTCTATCAATGAAGGGTTCTTCAGGTGTTCAATGGTGCCGATGGTAGTTTGCAAACCATAGTTATGTTTTTTGAACAATTCAGCAAACAGTTTTTCAAATACTTTTCTTCCGTCATTATCCAGTCCACGGTTCTTTTCTTCATACACCGCTTCCAGTTCGGTGTGGAAGATCCTTAAGATAGGATTCCTGAATCTTTCGCCCTGCACCGCCAGGTATTTATCAATAGCATTGGCAGGAACATCATCAGTATATACGGTTTGTTCAAAAGAAGTAAAGGCATTGGTACCCTGTGCACCCATTGACGACATCATCTTGTCGTATTCATTGGCAATAGCAAATTTTGAAGCTACACCTGATATAGAATCTATGCGATGATAAATAGCTTTGCGCTTTTCAACATCAGTGGTTTTATTGTATTCTTCATACAATGCATCAATTTTATCCAGCTCAGGCTTTTCTTTTGCCCAGTCCAGCGAACCGAATTTATCTGTTCCTTTAAAGAGCATATGCTCCAGGTAATGAGCCAGACCAGTATTGGTAGCAGGATCTGTTTTACTTCCCGCCTTGGTGGCAATATAGCATTGTATCCTTGGGTCTTTGTTGGTGGGGCTTAAAATAACCGTAAGACCGTTCTTCAACGTATAAAACCTTGCTTTAGCCGGGTCGTTGGTCACATACTTATAAGTAAAACCTCCCGATGTGGCTTCCTTCCAGGCATATCCTGTTTGGGCAGATACACAAACCGGGGCCGCCAGCAACAATACAATAAACAACTGTTTAAAAGATCGCATAATAACTTTGTTTTTAAATTTAAAATGAGCGGCTAAAGTACTGATTCCGGGGCTTAATTATATACCGTTCGCAATATTATTAACTTTAATTTTGGCCCCTTAACAGCCGGTTCAGGCACATTATTTCTCTATAATGATCCATCCAAAGAACATATCTATACTGGATTATACCTACGATCTTCCCGATCACCGGATTGCTCTGCACCCGCTGGCGGAACGAGATGCGTCAAAGTTGCTGGTATTTAAGGATGGTAACATAGAGCAGGATATTTACAAAAATATTCATGACTACCTGCCGGCCGGCAGCCTTCTTGTATTTAATGATACCAAAGTGATAAAGGCCCGGGTGCGCTTTCAAAAACCAAGTGGCGGAGTGATCGAGATCTTTTGCCTGGAGCCTTACGAGGATATTAATGAGTACAGCAGCATTATGAATAAAAAAGTTTCGGTGAAGTGGAAATGCATGATAGGCGGGGCAAGTAAGTGGAAAGAGGGGGCGTTATTTAGGAGTTATGAGTTAGGGGTTAGGGGTCTACCTCCCGTGCAGGCGGGTTTTGTGTTAACAGCTAAATTGATAGAAAAGCTTACCGATGCTTATGTGGTTGAGTTCAGCATGGACTCCTGCAGATTTGAGTTTTGCAGAAGTGCTCTTGGAACATGCCGGTGATATTCCTTTGCCGCCATACATAAAAGAAAAACTGAAAGCGCCGATACAGAAAGATATCAAACCATTTATGCCAGGGATGAAGGTTCGGTGGCAGCGCCAACAGCCGGACTGCATTTTACAAAGGATATTTTTAACCGGCTGACAGAAAAAAATATACGCAGCGCTTTTATAACCCTGCATGTGGGCGCCGGAACTTTTAAGCCGGTAAAAGCAGCTACCATGCAAGAACATGAGATGCATGCAGAATGGATTGATGTTGGCATGGAAATGATTGAGGATCTTTTGTTGCAATTAAATAAAACTATTGTTGCTGTGGGCACTACTTCTTTAAGAACCCTGGAAAGCCTTTATTGGATAGGGGTTAAAACAGTTCTTCAGCCACAGGTAAAAGAATTACAACTGGGCCAATGGGAAGTATATGAAGAACCCTTTGTGAATTGTAATATAACAACAAGAGAAGCCTTAATCTCTTTACTGAGCTGGTTGAAGAAAAACAATACTGAAAGATTATTTACCCGGTCGCAGATATTGATCGCTCCCGGCTATAGTTTTAAAATGGTACAGGCCATTATTACTAATTTTCATCAGCCGCAATCTACTTTGCTGCTGCTGGTTGCCGCCGCAACCGGTGATAACTGGAGAAAAATTTATGCTTATGCCATGCAGAACGATTTTCGTTTTCTCAGTTATGGAGATGGCAGTCTCTTATTCATTAACAAATAAGATTACTTGCTTAGCTTTGCCACTCTTCATAAAGCATCCTCATCTATGTCATTAAAGAAAATAATACACTCCCTGTTCAATAATACCGGTATTTATATTGGTAAGCGGCCAACATTTAAAGGCAAGGCAACCTTTAGCATTGATGGTTTGCACTATGGTTTTTCGTTTCCCTCGGCTAATTATGCTCCCTGGCAGGGCGACACTTCTTTTATGCATATATACGATCAAATAAAAGGAAATACCCTTGTTGATATTTACCGTTGCTACGAGTTATGGCAAATGATACATAAAGTGCATTCGCTGGACCCAACTGCTGCTATTTTAGAAGTAGGTGTATGGCGTGGAGGAACTGCAGGCATCATGTCGCAGCAATTAGCTAACATAAAAAGCACGGTAACTTTATACCTGGCTGATACTTTTTCGGGAGTAGCCAAGGCAGGCGCAAATGATAGTTTTTATACCGGTGGTGAACACAGCGATACCAGCCAGTATATTGTAGAAGATGTATTACAAAACAAGAGCAAATACCCACACTATAAAATTTTAAAGGGCATCTTTCCCGAGGATACCGCCAATAAAATTCCGGCAGGGGAACATTTTGGCCTTTGTCATATAGATGTGGATGTATACGACTCCGCCAAAGACATACTGGAATGGGTGTGGAATAAACTTATACCGGGAGGAGTTGTTGTGTTTGATGATTACGGGTTTCACAGTTGCACCGGTGTAACCAAATTAGTGGAAGAATACCGTAACCATACCGACAGGCAGGTGATACATAACCTGAATGGCCATGCCCTGATGATAAAACTTAAATAAGCCTGGATCTTATTGCTGGATGGTAACTTTTGTGCCAACAGGTATATAGCTGAACAGGTCTTTCATCTCGGTATATTTTACAGAAACACAACCATCAGTCCAGTTATAGAAATTATCTACGGTCCATTCTTCCTGCGGCCGGGTGGCATGTATAGCAATACCGCCGCCGATCTTTGCATTCCTGGGGATGAGCCCCTGCGATTTTCTTTCTTTGAATTTTTGAATGCTGATATCGTTGGGATAGTTCAGTAATAATTCGGGGCCCCACTTGGGATGCATTTTCTTAAGAATGACTTTGAATTCGCCATCAGGTGTTCTCTTGTCGCCTTCTTTCATTTTATCGCCCAGGTCCTTACTGCCGAAAACGATCGGGTAGGTTGCATACCAGCCTTCATCGTCATACACTTTTAGTTCATAATCGCTTTTATCAACAATGATATAATAGGGATTTTCCGTGCTGTCCTTTACAATGGGTTTGGACACTCTTGCAGTTGGCGTTTTTTTAGCAGCCGATTTCTTTTTTTTCTTTACAGGAACAAATGATAACAGTGCAACTGCTCCAAACAATATAATAAATTGAAAAGCTTTCAGAACCTTCATGTGGTAAATTATTTTGCTTTTTATTTCAAACGCCGTGCCACGTAAAAATATTTTAATTAGCGGAAAAACATTAACAAATCTATACGGAATGTGGAAAAAAAATAAAAAATCCCCCGGAAAACCCGAAGGATATATGCTAAACTCACCCCTTACCCACTTTGGTAAAAACCGCTGTGGGTAAAGGATTGAGTGAGAGAGCTAAGTGGGTATTTTTACCAGTTACTGAACCGGAGTCCTACGGTATACGGCCTCATATCCAGGCTTTTTTCATATATCGAATTAGGACTGTATGACCCGTATAAACGGATGGGACCAAGGCCTGCTTCGGCTATATAAGAGAACTTGAATTTTTCCAAACCATAATCTCCTTTGTTCTTCCACTTTCCTCTTTCCCCGCTTACCTGTTTATTACGCTGGCTGTACAGGTAGCCTGCACTAACACCCACGCTGAGGCTGATACCCTTTTTAGTACTCTTGTGCGTTGAAAAATTCAGCATCACCGGAACGGTGAGGTAATTGGTGGCCAGTTTATTTTTAGAGAACGAAATAGAATCCCTGAAAATGAACGGAGCATTGGTCTGCCCATTTACTGTATAAGGTACCATACCACCTTCTTTATAGCTGATGTTTGATTTGTATCTGTAATTATTCAATTCAACACCCAGCCCGTACTTAAGGTTAACATGGTGTTTGATCAGGTTAAGCCTTTGCATAAAGAGCCAGATGTTAACATTAATGCTTTTACCTGTTCGGAGTTTAAAATCATTCTTATCCAATACCGGTGAGCCGGGCCTGTTTACCAGGTAAGAGCCCACAGTATTGTAATTGGTCTTGTCATCGTAATTGGAAAATCCAAGATCAAGTATCCACCAGTTGGTGCTTATATTCTGGTTTTTCCTGGGGTTGTTGTTCCTGCTCATGTGAACCCCTTTGCTTTTACCATCTTTGCCCTTCCCATCTTTTACAATGATCATACCCCCGATGCGGATGGTATCTTTTTTTTCCTGTGCAGTTGCGGATATGCAAATAATTGCTGTTGCTACAAGTAATGTTAGCCTTTTCATCTGTTTCGTTTTTAATGATTATTTTAATGCGATCTCGAAGCCAGCAACTTTTAACCCGTCGCCGGTTTTAATGTTGGTGGTACGTTCTACCATTCTTTTTGCTTTACGTATAAGCCCGCCAAGCATTGTCCGTTTCCCCTTTGATTCATCAATATCAAGGTAACGGTTATTATTCTCACCGGTAGCTTTGTTTACTACAGGTATTGCAGTAGTTATTGGGTCTGTTTCGTTTTTATCTATACCGGCAATAACAGGGTTGATGATTTTTTCATTCGGATTGGTTTTGGCAATAACATCATTGGTTCCGGAACCGTTAATGCCATTGTTGTTTTCAGGTATTACGTTATTGCGTACAATTTCGTTACTTGCCGCCCTGTTAATGTTTTCAAAATAGGGCCGTGGCAAATTATTACTTGGCTTTTGATTCTTCTCCTGCACAGCAACATTGTCCTTTTGCTCAATCGTATTTTGCTTAACCGTCTTTTGAACAGGTTGTTTATTATTTTGAGTTAACGGTTGTACTGCATTCTTTTGTACAGCAGCAGTTGTGTTTTGAGGGGCAGTTGTTTCCGCCTGGTTAGTTCCGGGTGTATTTGTATTTACCGGTATTTCATTTTGTATTTTCTCCGGGTTTGTATTATCTCCTTTTACCACTCCGTCAGTTACGGGTATTGTTTTTGCATTATTGTTATAGACAGTTACCCCTGTCCACACTACGAGGCCCAGCAAAACTGCTGCAGCTGCAGCCCTCCACCACTTAAACCCAACAAGCCGTCCGCCTTCTGTTCTGTATAAAGATTGTTTATCAGTAAATACAACTGAGGTGTCGGGTTGTAATTTTGTTTGTTGCAGAATATTCAATTCTACCTTTGCAGATCTATCCGTTGCCAATAAAGCTTCTACAGTTTTTATTTCTGAAGGTGATAGTTCCCCATCAGTATATAACAAAAGGGTTTCCTGCAAAGCAGAAACTCCTTCTTCCATGAACAACCAATCCTTTTTTTCTAAAACAACATCATCTGCTTTTGCCACGGTTTCCTGTAATAACAATAACTCTCCCTGCAGGTCAGGGTTTTCCTGCACAAATACATCAACAGCTTTTTTATCTGCCGCAGACAGTTCATTATCTACATACAGTAAAAAAAACTCTTCGTAATTATGTCGGTTTATATTCATTTGACCTCCCTAAATCCCTCCAAAGGAGGGACTTTTGCAACTTTTATAATTTATAATAGTTCAAGTATTTCATTCAGTTCAATTTATTATTCTCTCAAATTCCCCGCCAGCTAGTGGGGCGGAGGGGGTTATATTACGTTCTCCGGACTCACAATATATTCTCTCAATTGAAGCCTTGCCCTGTGCAGGTATACTTTTACCTGGCTTTCGTTCAATCCTGTTATCTGGCCTATTTCTTCATAACTGTACCCCTCATAATCTTTCAATAGAACAAGGCTGCGTTGTTTTTCATTCAGCTTTGCCAATGCTTCATTCAATATTCTTTTTGTATCATGTTTAGGAGCAATTACTCCCTTATCATGCTCATTAAACTCTTCTTTCAGGCTTACCCTTTTATTTTTCCTGATATGGTCGATCATCTGGTGGTAGGCAACCGTAAAAAGATAGCTTTTGCTACGTTCATTATCTACCTGGCCCCGGTTTATCCAAAGCTTTTCAAATGCCCCCTGCACCACATCTTTTGCGTCCTCTGTATGCCTCAGGTTTTTGAGGATAAAGCGGTACACATTGTCTGCATACAGGTTTACGCATTCATTATATTCTCTCTCCGTCATACAGTTGGTGGGCAGTTAAAATAGCCTCAATAAGGGTTGTTTTATGATGATACGAAGTTGGGTAATAAAATGTTACAGCCAGACCGAAAAAAGTTAAAATTATGTATCTGGCAGCAAATCACTATTGAATTTCATTGGTCCCGAACGCTTTCGGGACACTCTTGTACTATATATCTTTATTGATCTTTTCCGAAACGAATACATTGGCTTTCATATCCAAAAAAATCAGCGAACATCCGTTCAATCTGCGTCATCAGCGTTCCATTTTAGCCTACTTTTGTCTCAAATTAACTTTTACTGTATATGAATGAGAAATTTGTAAGCCGTATCGGGAACGAACTAAAAGAAATAGAAACAGCGGGACTTTATAAGAAAGAACGTATAATCAGCAGCGAACAGGGAGCCGAGATCATCGTAAATGGAAAGACCGTATTGAATTTTTGTGCCAACAATTACCTTGGCCTGTCCTCCCACCCTAAAGTAATTGCTGCAGCTAAAAAATATATTGACATCCGTGGCTATGGAATGAGTAGTGTCCGCTTCATCTGTGGTACCCAGGATATTCACAAAGAACTGGAAAAAAAGATCGCAGATTTTTTAGGTACAGAAGATACCATCTTATACGCAGCAGCCTTTGATGCCAACGGAGGTGTGTTTGAACCTTTGTTTGGAGAGGAAGATGCCATTATTTCTGATGCGTTGAACCATGCTTCCATTATTGATGGTGTTCGCCTGTGTAAGGCACAGCGCTACCGTTATGAGCACAATAATATGGATGACCTGGAAGCAAAACTTAAAGAATCGGCCCATTTGCGCAGCAGGATAATTGTAACCGATGGAAGTTTCAGCATGGACGGCACCATTGCCCAACTGGATAAGATCTGCGACCTGGCCGACAAATATGACGCCATTGTAATGATCGATGAATGCCATTCTTCTGGTTTTTTAGGCAAGACCGGAAGAGGAACACATGAATACCGCAATGTGATGGGAAGAATTGATATCATTACCGGCACTTTGGGTAAGGCACTTGGCGGGGCAAGTGGTGGTTTCACCAGTGGCAGAAAAGAGATCATAGAAATGTTGAGGCAGCGAAGCCGGCCATATTTATTCAGTAATACACTTGCACCAAGTATTGTGGGCGCATCAATTGCTGTACTGGATATGCTGAGCGAAACAACCGAGTTGAGAGACAACCTTGAGAAAAATACCAGGTACTTCCGCACCAAAATGACCAAGGCCGGTTTTGATATAAGGCCAGGCGATCACCCTATTGTGCCTATTATGCTTTACGATGCCGTACTGGCACAAACATTTGCTGCTAAATTATTAGATGAAGGAATATATGTGATAGGATTTTTCTTTCCGGTAGTAGCCAAGGGACAGGCAAGGATCAGAGTACAATTAAGCGCTGCACATAGCCAGCGGCATTTGGATAAAGCCATTGAAGCTTTTACCAAGATCGGTAAAGAGTTGGGCGTGTTGAGATGATCATTAATACTTTTTATATGCAATACTTAAAAAAAGTTGGTCTCTTTATATTCGTTTGCTGTTTGTCTTATCAATCTATGGCATGGGGAATGCTTGGCCACCGCATTGTAGGACAGATAGCTGATAGTTATCTCAGCAAAAAAGCTAAAAAAGAAATTTTTAAGATCCTGGGCAACGAGTCTGTTGCCATAACAAGCAATTGGGCCGATTTTGTAAAATCAGACCCGGCTTATAATTACCTGTACAACTGGCATTTCATCAATTTCAACAGCGGGCTCACGCAACAACAGTTTCAATCTTATCTTGACTCAGATACAGCTACCAATGCTTACACCAAAATAAATTTTATGGTGGCTGAGCTAAAGAAAAAAGATCTTGCACCTGATAAAAAACTGCTTTACCTGCGTATGCTCATACATATTGTAGGTGATATACACCAGCCATTGCATGTGGGCAGGCTTGAAGACCGTGGCGGAAATAACGTGAAAGTGCTTTGGTTCAGGGATTCGGCAAACCTGCACCAGGTATGGGATGATAAGCTCATCGGCCTGCAACAGCTGAGTTATACCGAATATGCAGCTGCTATTAATCATACAACCAAAGAGCAGGTAACACAATTGCAAAGCGAGCCGCTGGGCATATGGTTATTTCAGTCTTACCAGCTTGCGCAAAGGATCTATGGAGATATAAAAACACCCAACCAGACATTGGATTATAAATATAATTACAATTACCTAGGTATATTGAATGACCAATTACTAAAAGGCGGCGTTCACCTGGCCGGATTGCTGAATGAAATATTTGGGAGTTAATTCAGTTGTCAGGACTGTATCATTTTTGAAATATCTTTGCCGGGTATAAATCATTTTCTGTAACCATGTCAGAACAATCACAAACATTTACTGCCAAAAGCACTGTTAAAGCCGCCGACCTTGAACATCGCCGCAAGATCAATTTCAACATTGGTAAGTACAATGCTGTAGTGCCAAAGGGGAAAGAACAATTTGCCGATACACATCTTGCCCGGGAAAGGGCCAAGAATGTAAAATGGCGTGCCATTGAAACCCTTGACCAGCAACTGGAAGAGTTTGAACTGAATTTTACCAAACGTGGAGGCAAAGTCATTTGGGCCGAAGATGCTGCACAGGCTGTTGCAGAAGTCATTAAAATATGCCAGGAAAAGAATTGCAAAACACTGGTGAAGAGCAAGAGCATGGTTACCGAAGAGATTCATTTGAATAAGGCTTTGGAACAAAATGGTATTGAAAGTGTGGAGACAGATCTTGGCGAATACATTCAGCAACTGGATGATGAGCCTCCTTACCACATCGTAACGCCGGCCATGCATAAAAGTAAGGAAGACGTGGCCAGGCTTTTCAACCAAAAACTGGGCACACCTGTCAATTATACTCCCGAGCAGCTTACGTTAAAAGCAAGAGAAGTATTGAGAGAAAAATATGTGCAGGCCGAAGTGGGTGTTACCGGCACTAATTTCATCATTAGTGATATTGGCGGAATTGCTGTTACTGAAAATGAAGGCAACGCCAGGTTAAGTTGTGCATTTCCTAAAACACATATTGCAATCGTTGGCATCGAGAAGATGATCCCATCCATTACCGACCTGGGTTTGTTCTGGCCCTTGCTTGCTACTTTTGGAACGGGGCAAAGAATAACGGTATATAATACCATTGTTACCGGGCCAAGGCAGGAGAATGAATTGGATGGGCCGGAAGAGATGTATGTGATACTGCTGGATAATGGCCGTACCAATATTTTACAAAATCCTAAACAGCGTGAAAGTTTGTATTGTATCCGTTGTGGTGCATGTTTAAATGCCTGCCCTATTTATAAAAATATCGGTGGCCATGCTTATGGGGTAACTTATAGTGGGCCAATTGGCAGTGTAATTACTCCACACTTGCAGGGCATGAACGATTTCAAGCATTTAAGTTATGCGTCTTCACTTTGTGGTAATTGTACCGAAGTGTGTGCTGTAAAGATCAACCTGCATGAATTGCTTTTAGAGAACAGGCATGAATCAGTGGAGGAAGGATTAACATCCTTTACCGAACGGATGGCCTGGAAGGTATGGCGACTGGCCAGCTTGAAAAGAGGTATGATGAATATAGGAAGTGGTAACTTTAAAAACAAAGTAGTGAATGGCATGTTCAAAGGCTGGAAAGAAAAACGGAGCGACCTGAACTTCAGCCAGAAGACATTTAACCAGATGTGGAAGGAGCGTTACAAAAATTAAAATAAAGAATGAAAGAATTAAGAATTTAAATGGTCCTGCTCTGGCAGGACTTTTTTATTTTGTGTACAAATGGTATTGATCTACTCACATATTACATCCACAAGACTACAGTATATCTGCTATTTCATTTTTAAAGAATTGATGAGGGTTGAGTTCAGGATCACAGTAGACTCTGAAGAATTCAAAAGTCATACCGGTGTAAAGATCAACTATAGCGACAGGGAAATTGATACAGCGCAGGATGGTCCCGCTTTCAATATCCAGGGGAACAGTTTACTGTTTGATGAGATAATCATTCAGCAGGAGATCATTTGTTTTGATGTACATGGCACAAAAGCTTTTTTCAGGACACATAACTCAGATTTTCCTTTTGATATTTTTGCCGCATCCTTTTACCTCGTCACCCGTTACGAAGAATACCTCCCTCATGAAAAAGATATGTATGGCAGGTACGATCATAAAAATTCTTTGGCATTTAAAGAAGGATTTTTAACCCTGCCACTGATCAATATCTGGGTAAAGGATTTCAGAGAAAAGTTGAAAGAAAAGTTTCCAACTATCAACTTTCAACTTTCAACTTTCAACTATCTTCCCACTTACGATATTGATATTGCTTATTCCTATAAGCACAAAGGGTTACTCAGAAACATTGGGGGATTTTTAAGATCACCGTCACTGGAAAGAATACGAGTGCTGGCAGGTTTTCAAAAAGATCCCTTTGATTCTTACGAATGGCTTAATGATCTGCATCAGCAATACAACCTGAGCCCACTGTACTTTTTTTTGGTGGCCGGCAGGAATGGACAATACGATAAGAATACCCTGCCCCATAAAGAGGTGATGTGGAAACTGGTAAAGCAACATGCAAAAAGATATGCTATTGGCCTTCACCCTTCATGGAAAAGCGGGGGTGATACCTTTTTACTAAAAAAAGAAAAGCAGCAACTGGAAGCCATGGCTGATATGGGTCGGGGCGCTTTGAGCGACCTGAACCATATCAGCAAATCCCGGCAACATTATATCCGCTTTAATTTACCCGTCACTTACCATAAATTAATTGAAGCAGGAATTACAGATGATTACTCTATGGGTTATGGAAGTATCAATGGTTTCAGGGCTTCCGTGGCTTCGTCTTTTTTTTGGTATGACCTGGAGAACGAAGAGCAAACCAATTTGCGTATCCATCCATTTTGTTTCATGGATGCTAATTCCTATTATGAACAAAAACAAACTGCAAAACAGGCTGTCGAAGAAATGAAACATTATTTATTCGTTTGCAAAAAAGTAAACGGTACTTTAATTACTATCTGGCATAATAATTTTTTAGGAACAGCTAAAGAATTTAAGGGATGGAAAGAGATCTATGAGGAATTTATAGCTCTGGCTCAACAATGATTTTTTCCCGGTTACGCTTAATGCTGTAATTCACGAGGAATACTCCAATCAGTGTAACTATTGCTCCCCACAATATATTCATTGTAAGTTTCTCATTCAGGACAATGGCAGCAGTCACCATAGCCACCAGCGGATTTATATAAGCATATAAAGAAGACAGGGCCGCCGGTAATTTCTTCATGGAATAAATGAATGCAATAAAAGCCAATAACGAACCTGCCAGTACAAGGTACGTGATGGCCAGCCATGATTTGGTGGTAATAGCCTGTAACGGAATAGTTGGTTGAAAAATGTGAGAGATGATAAATAACATTCCCGAACCGATCAGCATCTGCCAGCCCGTGGCGTAATAAGGATTCATTTTCACTTTATTCCTCACAATGAAAATAGTACCCACGCTCCAGGACAACATGGCTATAACTGAAAGTACCACACCATAAATAAACCCATCTGGCCGGTTATGAAAGGCGTTTTCATAAAACACGATACCAATACCTGCAATACCAAGCAGCAAGCCGATAAATGTCAGCACATTCATGTTTCGATTCTTGAAAAACAACATTTCAATAACCACCACACTTAACGGGTATAAAGCCCCAATCAAGGCGCTTAGCCCGGTTGGAATATAATTAAGGCTCCAGGTACTTAAACCATTCGCCATCACAAACATCAAAAAGGCCATCATCAATAACCAGACAAATTGCTGTCGTGTGGGTAGCCCTATCTTTTTATAAAACAGGAAAAACAAAACAAAAAAGATGCCTCCAAAAAACTGTCGGATGGAGGCCATTTGTAAAGCAGGCATATCGGTAACAGCAATTTTACTGGCAACCCATGTAGTACCCCATACTATACTGGTAATGCACAATGCAAGATATCCGCCGGCTTTGCCCTTAGGTAGGTTATCGCTGAGATTCATCTGTTATCCGGTAATTAATGCTTAAAATGCCGAAGCCCGGTGATAACCATGGCCAGGCCATTGGCTTCGCAATAGTCTATCGAATCTTTATCACGTATGGAACCTCCGGGTTGAATGAAAGCAGTAATCCCTGCAGCATGAGCTATCTTCACGCAATCATCAAAAGGGAAAAAGGCATCGCTGGCCAAAACAGCTCCATTCAGATCAAAATTAAACTGCTTCGCCTTTTCAATCGCCTGCCGCAATGAATCAATTCGTGAGGTTTGCCCACATCCCTTGCCGGTCAGTTGTTTGTTCTTCACTAATGCAATGGCATTGCTCTTTAAATGTTTGCAAACGATATTGGCAAATACCAGGTCTTCTTTCTCTGCAGCTGTTGTGTCTCTGCCCCCTTCTTCTTTCCAATCTGTGTAATTACCTGCATCGGTTGCCTGTACCAATACCCCATTTAAAATGGATTTGTATTGCTCGGTATTCCCAATATTCTTTTTTTGCTGTAACAATATCCTGTTCTTCTTTGACCGTAATATCTTCAGCGCCTCTTCTTCAAAAGCCGGCGCAATCAATACTTCAAAAAATATTTCATTGATCGCATTGGCTGTTTCCGTATCAATGGTTCCATTACAAACCAACACGCCTCCAAAAGCGCTTTCAGGATCGCCTGCCAATGCCGCATCCCAGGCTGCTTTAACAGTTTTCCTTGACGCCACACCACATACATTTGTATGTTTAATGATGCCAAATGTTGTGTCTTTAAATTCGGAGATGATCTGCATGGCGGCATCCACATCCACCAGGTTATTATACGAAAGTTCTTTGCCATTCAACTGATCAAACAACTCAGTCAGGTCACCATAAAATACGCCGGGCTGGTGAGGGTTCTCTCCATACCGCATAGGTTTGGGGTTGGTAACAGATTCCAGGAAATAAAGTGCCTCTGAAGGATTGAAATATTTGGCAATGGCAACATCATAATGAGCTACTACTTCAAAAGCAAGAGACGCAAATTTTCTTCTTTGCTCCAGGGTAGTTTCTCCCTTTTGTTCTTTTAATATTTCTTCCAGCAAGGAGTAATCTTTTTTGGCAGCTACCACAACAACGGAAGCATGATTTTTTGCGGCAGCACGGATCATAGACGGTCCGCCGATATCTATCTTCTCAATAATAAGGTTTTCATCAGCAGTTGAAGCTACAGTCTGTTCAAATGGATAAAGATCAACGATCACCAGGTCAATTTCCGGGATATTATATTGCTTCATTTCAGCCAGGTGTTGGCCATCATCTCTCTTTCCTAATATGCCACCAAATACCGAGGGATGCAATGTTTTTACCCTGCCGCCTAAAATAGACGGATAACTTGTGAGGGATTCAACCGCAACACAGGGAATTTTCAATTCCTCAATAAATTTTTGTGTGCCGCCTGTTGAATAAATAGTTATTCCCAGTTGATGTAATTGTTGTACGATACCCTCCAGCCCATCTTTATAAAAAACTGAAATAAGGGCCGATTGAATTCTTTTCTGCATGAGTCCTTGTTGATTTGGCCGGAATAGAAACATCTCAGCCTTGAGCATTTAATTTCGCCGCAAAGTTAAAGCTTTTACAGGCAGGAACAGGTTCTCCATTGAATGTTTTGAAAAAATTTGATGAAAGGCCGGCCTGTATTTATTTCCTGGTGAAAAGGATCTCAGCTCTTGAGTTTACCTGTACATCCTTAGGCGTTTTTCCTGCGTTGATTGGCCTTGAACTGCTATATCCTTTTACCGAAATGATCCGGGATGGGTTGAATTGCCTGGACAAAAGATATTGCTTCACTATCTCCGCCCGGTCATTGGCAAGCCCTTCGCATACTTTATATATGCCCTCTGTTTTATAAGCATGGCCTTGTATGGTAATGGTGACGGAAGGATTTGCTTTCAGCATCAGCAGCACGCTGTCGAGTATAGAAAAGGCGCTGGTGTAAAAGTCCGATCGCCTCACTTCAAAGGGTA
This sequence comes from Ferruginibacter sp., assembly GCA_044222465.1. Lineage (GTDB taxonomy): Bacteria > Bacteroidota > Bacteroidia > Chitinophagales > Chitinophagaceae > Ferruginibacter. The sequence continues at coordinate 41,803 of JBGANE010000011.1, read as the reverse complement.
CTATCACAAAGTCAGTGTCGGGACAACCCAGGTTATCGCTGTATCCAAAAACATCCGGGCATTTATCATTAACATCCATAACACCATCCTCATCCCTGTCCTGCGCTTTCACTTCTTCCGGCCCTGGTGGGTAGGTAAGCATGATCTCGGCCCTGCAGTTAATCAAAAAACCGTCTTTATCTTTTTTTTGCGACATAGCCTTTCGTTTTCCATACGCAGTTACAGAAAGAATTCGTGAGCTGTCGATACCCCTTCCTAAAATATAAGTTTGAAGGAACAAAGCCCGGTTAAGCGAAAGGTAATAACAAATAGTGTCGCTGCCTTCATCTTTGTAAGCATACCCGTCAATGGACAGGGTAATTTCTTTATTCCGCTTTAACAAGGAAATAATACTATCAATAACTTCAAAAGTGTATGGATGGTAAAGGGCGGATTGCTTATAATCGAACCTGATGACCACAGTATCTTTTCTGTAGCGGGTGTAAGTGCTGTTGCCCTGTTTCATCGCATTAGCCTGTATCCCTGCAAAAGCTGCGGGACCAGAGATGAGCAGGAAAAATAATACCACCCGGCGGGATAGATTCATCTTGTGAGATTTAACAGCAGCACAAATTTACTTGCTCTTGCTTATACTAGTTCAGGTAACATGGTCAAATTAACAGGAAATTAAATGGCAACTTATATGCCAATATCCCACACAAATGCGCCATCTGCAGACACAGCATGACTGGGTAACTGCAGGGCATTGCATTCTTTTCGCCATCTTTCAATTTTCCACAAAGGATTTGATGCATCAAAAATAACCCGGTTACAGTTAACAGACCGTGCCAGTTGAGATATAGAAAGTTGGGGATTCCCGGAAATAATAACCAGGTCGATATCTATCTTTCTGTCAGGTGCCCCTATAGCAAAAGGTTTATCAACGATCATTATTCTCTTGCCCTGGAACTGGTAAAACATTTCATGGTGGAAGAAATTTTCCAGTGAATCTTTTCTGTCACTAAGCTGTAAGGCGATCCTGCCCGGCTTCAGGTGAAAGTTTTGCAACAACCCGTCCTCTAACAAAACACTGTCCCCAACAAATTGATAGTTTGTGCCATTCACAAAATCTATGGCCTGGTGCCGGGGTACATTATAAACAATTATTTTATGCTGGTTAAGGGTTTGCCAGCTGTTATAAGTATGTAACAAAACAAAAGTAAAAAAGCAAAGCAGGGTTGGCTGTACATATTTCTTGTTCTTGCTGATAAGCCATGCACTCAGCCCAATAACCACAGCATACAAAAGCCAGGTAGATAATACTGTAGCCGGAATTTTATCCCAAACAGCAAATGAGAACTCATTTATCCAAAGAATTATTTTGTTCATCACCCACACCAGACTTGAAACAAGTTTACCAATATATACACCAAGAAAAGGCACCCACGAAAAAGCTATCAAAGCGATCTCGGCATACAAAATAATGCCCGACAAAGGAACAGCAATGATATTGGTTATCAGAAACAGGTTAGGAAACTGGTGGAAATAATAAATACAAACAGGAAATGTAAGTAACTGCGCTGCCAAAGAGATGGCCATTAATTGCCATACTTTATTCAGCCATTTGTTTTTTATGTAGAAGCAATTGTATATCGGCTTTTGAAAAGCAATTATTCCACCCACAGCCAGGTATGATAACTGGAACCCAACATCCCATAAAAAATATGGGTTAAAACAAAGCATTAAAAAAGCTGATGCTGCCAGTGAATTATATACAGAGGTTTGCTTAAAGAAATTTTTGCCCAATGCGATGAAGGTGAACATGACCGCAGAACGTAGAACGGATGCAGCTGCTCCTGTGATCAATGAAAAAAGCCAGAGACAAGCCAATATTAAAACAACCTGCAATATTCTTGACCGGTTAACGAAAGGTATCTTCGCAAACAACCAGACCAGCATTACGTAGATCAACCCAAGATGCATTCCTGAAATGGCTATGATATGCACCACTCCAGTATTGCTATACGCCTGCACAAGATCTTTATCAAGATCATTAGTATAGCCGATAAGCAACGCTTCTGCAATACCCAGTTCATCTTTACCGGCTTCTATTCTTTTGCGTAAAACCGATAACACATGATCCCTGGCATTAAAGATCAATTGCTGTAATCGACTGGTATTTTCGCTACGGCTTTGTAATTTTTGCCAGTCCTTATCTTTTAAAAAGATATGATGAAAAGTTTGGTGAAAGGCGGCATACCGCTGGTAATTAAAAGCTCCCGGGTTTCCTGAGTTCCTGATAAGCTGAGGACCCTTATGAATTAATATCCTGTCGCCATAGTTTAGCTGTTGGGTAAACCCATCTTTCGAAAAGTATAACAGCAGTTTCCCCTTACACGGAATATTTGTATCGTTTTTAATTACAGACTCAACATATCCATCGGCTTTAAAGGATTTATTTTTTTCTACAAGAGGTTCGTCAATCCTTACAACAAGGTAACTGCTGTCTTTATAATAATTTCCGTACCAGTTATCATTATGCCGGATATCTTTTTGCCAGGTAAGCCATAAACCAAAACTTATAAGCAGCAGGTGAATAATAAAGCCTTGCAGGGGTTGTAATTTAAACCGGACTGCAACAGGCAGCAGCAAAAACAAAGAGAATGAGACAGCGAAAGAAATTATGGCGGTTATGATAACAACAGCCGGCAATTGTACATACCATTGTAGTATGATGCCTGCCACCAACAGCAACAGCAGCCTGATGAAAGGGGCCTTTTTCCAAACAGGTATACCATAAGGGCGGGTCATTTAACAAAATAAAAAATCAGCCCTGTATTTGCAAGCCAAATTTATTTGCTCAGGTGCATACTTCTTTCCTTATACAACTGGCGGAAATAAGGATCACGTAAGTCCTTAATAAAGCGGATGGCTTCACCCGTGCTCTTCATTTCGGGTCCCAATTCTTTATTTACTCCGGGGAATTTATTAAAAGAGAAAACAGGTTCTTTAATGGCAAAGCCGGTGAGTTTTTTATCAAAAGTGAAATCTTTGAGCTTGTTTGTTCCCATCATTATTTTAGTAGCAATGTTCAGATAAGGTATCTGGTAAGCCTTTGCAATAAATGGTGTGGTGCGGCTTGCCCTTGGATTAGCCTCTATCACAAACACATTACCATCTTTTATAGCGAACTGGATATTGATGAGGCCTTTTATGTTCAATCTTCTGGCAATCTTTTCGGCATACTCTTCCATGGTATGAACGATCAGCGGGGATAAGTTGAACTGTGGCAGCACGGCATTACTATCGCCGCTGTGGATGCCTGCCGGTTCAATATGTTCCATTACACCCATTACATGAAAATCATCTCCGTCAAAAATGGCATCTATCTCTGCTTCCTGGCAACGGTCAAGGAAATGGTCAATTAATATTTTATTGCCGGGTAAATGTTTAATTAAACTCAGTACTCCCTTCTCAAGGTCTTCATCATTGATAACGATACGCATTCTTTGCCCGCCCAAAACATAACTAGGCCTTATTAAAACCGGGTAACCTACTTTATTGGCTACTTCAATGGCTTCATCAGTGTTGTAGGCTGTTCCATAATTCGGATAAGGAATATCCATTTCCTTCAGCATATCACTGAACCTTCCCCTGTCTTCAGCAATATCCATACTATCAAAAGAGGTTCCGATTATTTGTATTCCTTTTTCATGAAGGCGTTTGGCAAGTTTCAATGCAGTTTGTCCGCCCAACTGTACAATAACACCATATGGTTTTTCATATTCAACGATCTCCCAAAGATGTTCCCAGAACACGGGTTCAAAATAAAGCTTGTCTGCAATATCAAAATCGGTTGATACGGTTTCAGGATTACAATTCACCATGATCGCCTGAAAGCCGGCTTCTTTAATGGCCTGCAGTCCGTGTACACAGCAATAATCAAATTCAATACCCTGCCCGATCCTGTTGGGTCCACTGCCCAATACAATTATTTTCTTTTTGTTAGAAACAACACTTTCATTACCTGCCAGTTTATTTTCATTCGCCGGCTTATGTTCAAAAGTGGAATAGAAATAAGGTGTTTTCGCTTCAAACTCTGCACTGCAGGTATCCACCATCTTGAACACCCTGGTAAGGCCCATCGCTTTTCTTCTTTCATAGATAGGCTCAGCGCTTTCTTCCTTCATGATGCTGGCCAGTTGTTCATCACTAAAACCCAAATGCTTTGCTTCTACCAGTAATTCATCAGGCAATGTTTTCAGGTCGTATTGTGCAATTTGTTTTTCACAATCGCATATCTTCTGTATCTGGTAAATGAACCAGCGGTCTATCTTGGTACTTTCACAAATACGTTTGATACTGGCGCCGGCCATCAATGCATCCTTGATACGGAATATCCTGTCCCACTTGGGTATCTTGATATAGTCTACCATCTCGTCAATCCGCATCAGGCTTTTTCCATAATACCCCAAACCAACCACTTCGTTCTCCAGGCTCTGGCAGGCTTTCTGCACAGCTTCGGCAAAACTTCTTCCAATACCCATTACTTCGCCAACACTTTTCATTTGAAAGCCGAGCGTATCATTGGCGCCCTTAAATTTATCGAAATTCCACCTGGGTATTTTAACGATCACATAATCCAACGCAGGTTCAAAATAAGCAGAGGTGGATTTAGTGATCTGGTTTTTTAGTTCAAACTGCACATTACATCCGCCTGCAAAATTTCCCAGTGCCCTCATCATGGCAATGGCAGTGTTACGCATCTTCTGGTAAGCCGTATCACTTAAGGTCATGGTTGGCGCAACGGTAATAGAGTCGCCTGTATGAACCCCCATCGGGTCAAAATTTTCAACCCCACAAATGATTGCTACGTTATCAGCATTATCTCTTAATAACTCCAGTTCAAATTCTTTCCAACCCAATACTGCTTTCTCCACAAGTACCTCATGTATTGGACTTGCTGTTAAACCTATGTTCAATGCTTCATCCAGGTCTTCTTTATTGAACACAATACTTCCTCCCGTTCCTCCTAAGGTAAATGAAGGGCGCAGTACCAGCGGAAACCCTATCTGTTGTGCAAATTCCTTTCCTTCTAAAAACGAGTTGGCAATCTTTGCAGGACAAACCGATATTCCCATCTCAACCATCCACTGCCTGAATTTTTCCCTGTCTTCTGCCTTATCAATCGCTTTTATATCAACACCAATTAACCTGACGCCGAATTTTTCCCAAATGCCCAGTTCATCAACTTCCTTACAAAGATTAAGCGCTGTTTGCCCACCCATGGTTGGCAACACGGCATCAATTTTATTTTCTTCGAGTATCTGTTCAATACTTTCTACGGTAAGCGGTAAAAGATAGACCTTATCGGCCATCATCGGGTCGGTCATTATGGTAGCCGGGTTACTGTTGATAAGGATAACTTTTACTCCTTCTTCTTTTAATGAACGGGAAGCCTGGGTACCGGAATAGTCAAACTCACAAGCCTGGCCGATAATGATAGGCCCCGAACCAATAATTAAAACGGACTTAATGGAATTGTCTTTTGGCATAAGTGAATTGCCGATGATGTGGCGAGCAAAAGTAATTGTAAATGATGTAAATAAAAAGCGGATGCTTATTCATTTTTCATTTAGGGGCTACTACACTAAATTTACAGCACAAAATCAAAATATTATATTGAAATCACTGGTTGTATATATAAATATTGCCTTTATCCTTTCACTTACTGCTTTAAACGCTTCCGCACAGTTTTTTCCTCCTGAAAATTATCCGCAAAATTATTTTAGCTGGCCTGTGATTGCAACAAAAGCACTCTCGGCCAATTTTGGCGAGCTGAGGCCCAATCATTACCATATGGGATTTGATTGCCGGACTGATAAAAAGCAGAACCTGCCAATTGTTGCTGCAGCTGATGGATACATAACAAGGATAAGGATAGAGCCTTTTGGTTTTGGCAGGTCATTATATATTAATCATCCTAACGGGTTCACAACGGTATATGCTCATCTGAATGAATTCTTCCCCGACCTGGAGAAATATGTAAAGGAGGAGCAATACAAATTAAAAAGCTGGAAGGTTAATATAAGTATTCCCGAAAATTTGTTTCCTGTAAAAAAAGATTCGGTGATCGCTTTTAGCGGTAATACAGGTTCTTCACAGGGGCCCCACCTGCATTTTGAAATAAGAGATACAAAAAGCGAGAAAGTATTGAACCCGGGTTTATTTGGATTTGGTATCCCCGATACCATACCTCCTGATATTGTCAGGTTGGCTGTGTACGACCGGCGACTGAGCATAAATGAACAAATTCCAAAACTTTATCCGCTAAAAAAAGTTGACGGTATTTATGTTCCTAAGTCTCCATTAATAATAGCAAGTACCAATAAAGTAAGTTTCGGCATATCAGCATCTGACCGTGTCAGCGGATCAACAAATCCCAATGGCATTCATGAAGCGGTATTATTCGAAAATGAAAACCCGGTTATTGGTTACCAGATTGACCAGGTAGGTTATGATGAGACAAGGTATTTTAATGCCCACATTGATTATAAATTAAGAAGCAGTGGTGGGCCTTATGTACAACTCTTGTCGAAATTGCCCGGGTATGCTAATAGTATTTACCGGCCTGAAAATGCTGACGGCGTAATTTCTCTTGGTGATACCAGCAGTCATAAAATGAAGATAGAAGTACGGGATTCTGACGGTAACTCTTCAATAATTCAGTTTGACATAAAGAAAGATTCTGCTTTTACCGAGGTTATGAAAAATGATTCTTCATCTTTTTTTCAGCCTCTTGAATTTCACCCGGGGTTCATCAATGTTTTTGAAAGAGAAAATATCAGTTTTTACCTGCCTGAGAATTGTTTATACGATTCCCTCCGTTTCAGGTATAGTGAAGTGGTGCCTAATACAGGATATACCATTTACCAGTTGCATAATGTAAATGTGCCGCTTCATGCCTATTTTCCGGTTACCATCAAAGCGTCAACAGCTTTTCCCGGTAAAATGGTGATGCATCGTTTTGCAAACGGAAGAAAGGATTTTGTAAAAGCAGAGCCCGTGAGATATGGCAGGGAGGGCGAATGGTTCAGGGCCAGCTTCAGGGATTTCGGAAGCTTTCAGTTGATGGTTGACACTGTTCCTCCCAAAATTTCACCACTTGGTTTCAAAGACAAGATGAACGGCAGTAAACTAAACAGCATCAGGTTTGTTGTAACAGATAATACCGAAGAGATAAAAAGTTTTACAGCAACGCTGGATGGAAACTGGCTACGGTTCAGTAACGATAAAGGCAGGATATTCATTTACGAATTTGATGAAATGTGCCCGGCCGGCGAACACGAATTAAGAATCATTGCCGAAGACCAGGTTGGCAATATAACAGAGAAAGTTTATCATTTTACCAGGTAATTATGGCAACACACATAACCGAGGGTAGCAAGGCGCCCTCATTCAGTAGTAAAGATCAAAACGGAAATCCTGTTTCGCTTTCAGATTATAAAGGCAAAAAGGTCATTTTGTTTTTTTATCCCGAAGATGATACACCTACCTGTACCATACAGGCATGTAACCTCAGGGATAATTTCGGGTTATTAAAAAAAAATGGACTTACTGTTTTGGGCGTTAGCCCCGATGAAGAAAAGAAGCATAAAAAATTCGAGGCCAAATACAACCTGCCTTTTACATTGATTGCCGACCCCAGCCATAACATTATTGACAAGTATGGCGTATGGGGCGAAAAACAATTATACGGCAGGAATTATATGGGGCTTCATCGCACTACTTTTTTGATAGATGAAAGAGGAATTGTTAAAAAGATATTTTTAAGACCGAAAAACAAGCAGCATGCTGAGGAAATCCTCAAAGCCTGGCAACTTATTGAAGAAACTGAACGTTAGTGATAGCAGAAGACTTTAAAATTCCAATGATGAAAAAAGTACCTATTACCTTTGTGGCTGTTTTTTCAGCAACTCTCATGTTTTCTGGCTGTAGTAAAAGTAATGGACCCGGCGGAGGATCGGGCAGCAATAACAGCATAACTTTTTCCTGTGCCGGTATCAGCCCCAAGTTTTCAACTGATGTGCAGCCCATACTTACTTCTGTATGCTCCATTAACAGTAGTTGTCATGCCAGTGGCAGCACCAATTCGGGAGGGCCTTTTACCACACATTCCGAAGTATTCGCAAAAAAGTCAAACATAAGAGCGGCCATTCTTGCCGGCACTATGCCTCAAAGCGGAACCATAACACAGACGCAGATCAATGCATTTATATGCTGGATCGATTCCGGTGCTCCAAACAATTAGTCAGTATTTTTGGAACAATATTCATTTCATATAAAAGAAAATTCATGGCTGGCAAAAATAGCAGCCAAAAAACTCCGTAGCAATAAAGTGGCTATGGTGCTGGGCAAAACAATCCATTTATATAATACCGGTAAAGATGATTTTTTAAAAAATGAAAAATGGCTGAAGCATGAGCTTTGTCATGTGCAGCAATTCAAACGATATGGCTATATAACTTTTATCTGCATGTATGTATGGGAAAGTTTGAGAAAGGGGTATTATAATAACCGCTTTGAACAGGAAGCAAGGGCAGCCGAAGAATTATAAAACCCATTCTACTTCTCCAAAATCAAATTCACGATCGGTTGAATCCACGGTTAACAATTTTCCTTCGGCTGAAACAGTTTTTATCACCGTTTCAAAAATGGAGTTTTCTATTTTGAGCAATACATTCTTATTTAGTTTATACAGGTGTGTATTGTAGTCTTCCAATATTTTATCAAACGATCTGGTACTCAATTCCTGTATTTTTTTCATCAGTAAAGTATAGAGTTCCTTTGCCAGTGCAACAGTATCAAATTCTTTTCCTGTTATTTGTTTAAGCGAAACAGGATTTTTTATCGCTTTATCAAAACTCACCTGGTTAATATTGATCCCGATCCCAACAATAGCCCATTTCCATTTTTTGCCATGAAATACATTTTCAATTAAAACACCCCCTGCCTTTCTGTCACGCCAAAACAAATCGTTTGGCCATTTTATTTTTGTTTCTTCCCCGGCATACCCCGAAAAAAATTCAAAACAAGCAAGGGCAATAGCCGCACTTAAATAAAATTGCTGCCTGGCATCTAAGAAATCAGGCTGCAACACGAGGCTCATAGCTATATTTTTCCCGGGTTGGGTTTCCCAGCCTTTACCCCGTTGCCCTTTTCCTGCGGTTTGTTCATGTGCAAACCAGGCCATTCCATGGCTGGCCATCCCGGCCTGAACCCGGGCCATGGCATAGTTGTTGGTACTATCCACCGTGTCCAATATTTTAAAAAACCTGTCTTCAGGCATAACTACCCAAATGGCAAAGAAGTGTTACTTTTGCGATTATTTGCAAGCTACGGCTAGTTTATAAAAAAATAACACCCAAACCCTGTAACGGCAATAAAAGCCGCAGGGCATAAAAAATAAAAAGTATCACATTTGAGTAATTCGAAAGCAGTAAATAGTCGTAAAAAAAGCAGTGTTGTACGGATAACGAGTAAAAGTAAGATCTTCAAAACCATCATTCACGCAATACAGGAGAAAAAGGGCGAGAATATCATTAGCCTCGATCTCCGGAAAATACCTGAAGCCGTTGCTGATTTTTTTATAATTTGCCAGGCTGGTAATACTACCCAATTAAAGGCTATCGCAGATTTTGTAGAAACAGAGGTGAAAGAAAAATGCCTGGAAATAGCTTACAAGCATGAAGGCAGGCACGGGCAACAATGGATCTTGATTGATTACGTTAATGTAGTTGTTCACATCATGATGCCCGAGCCCAGGAAGTTCTACCAGCTGGAAGAAATGTGGAGCGACGCACCAATGACCGAACACAGAGGTTAAGTAAAAATTTGATTTTAATAATTAAAACAACAATACACCAGGATCGTCTATAGTAAAAGCCAGGTAATAGCTTTTAACAAGTACCCAAAATAATGTCCAAAAAACATGACTCAGCAAGACAGTAACAGAAAATATAATCCCGATAACATGCCTCCCAAAGGTGATGAGCAAAAGAGGAAGCCCCGTTTTAATATCTATTGGATATATGGGATCATCTTTTTATTCATCGTAGGCATCAACCTTTATCGCAATGTAGGCGGGGCAGGCATTGAAATGAACCAGCAATACCTGAGTGAATTGCTAAAAGCCGGAGATGTGGAACAGGATTCCAAAAAGGAAGCCGATAAAACCGGGTTGGTGGTGGTGAGAAATAAAAAGATTGTTCGCATTTTTTTAAGCAAGGACAGTGTAATAAAGAAAGCTCCGTTCTACAAAACCTTTTTGAAGGCAGCCGAGTATGATAACCTGGTTAAAGCAGATGCGCCGCAACTTTATTTCAGCATTGCTAAAGACGAAACTTTTGCCAAGCAGTTAGATGAATTCTATACCAGCAATCCCGATCTTAAAAAAATATTGCCTGCTTATACCGAAGAAGGAGAAATTTTCGGCCAGATCATCAGCACACTGCTTCCTATTTTATTGATTGGTTTGTTGTTTGTAATGATGATGCGTAAAGTAGGTGGCCCAGGCGGTGGTGGTGGACCGGGCGGTATTTTCAGCATTGGCAAATCCAAAGCAACACTTTTTGAAAAAGGAACAAGGGTTAACATAAATTTTGGTGATGTGGCAGGCCTTGATGAGGCAAAAGTAGAAGTGATGGAGATCGTTGACTTTTTAAAGAACCCCAAAAAATATACAGCGTTAGGTGGTAAGATTCCGAAGGGGGCGTTATTGGTTGGCCCTCCGGGAACCGGCAAAACACTTTTGGCGAAAGCTGTTGCCGGTGAGGCACAAGTGCCTTTCTTCAGCCTGAGCGGTAGTGATTTTGTGGAAATGTTTGTAGGGGTAGGTGCCAGCCGGGTACGTGACCTTTTCAAACAGGCCAGGGAAAAAGCACCATGCATAATTTTTATTGATGAGATAGATGCTATTGGAAGGGCAAGAGGAAAGAATATGATGATGAGCAATGATGAAAGAGAGAATACGCTCAACCAGTTACTGGTAGAGATGGATGGTTTTGGAACCGACCTAGGTATCATCATTTTAGCAGCTACCAACAGGCCTGATGTTTTGGACAGCGCATTGTTACGCCCCGGCAGGTTCGACAGGCAGATATCTATTGATAGGCCTGACCTGGTGGGCAGGGAAGCTATCTTCAAAGTGCACCTTGGGCCCATAAAAATTTCTCAAACATTAGACATTCATAAACTGGCTGAACAAACCCCGGGTTTTGCCGGCGCAGATATTGCCAACGTTTGTAATGAAGCTGCATTGATTGCCGCAAGGAAAGGAAAAGATGCAGTAGATATGAGTGACTTCCAGGATGCTATTGATCGGGTGATCGGCGGTTTGGAGAAGAAGAATAAAATTATTTCTCCCGAAGAAAAAGAAATTATCGCCTACCACGAAGCCGGTCATGCTATTTGTGGCTGGTACCTGGAACATGCTTATCCTTTATTAAAAGTAACTGTGGTACCAAGAGGAACAGCAGCTTTAGGATATGCTCAATACACTCCCAAGGAGCAATACTTATATAACACTGACCAGTTAATGGACCAGATCTGTATGACACTTGGCGGAAGGGCAAGTGAGGATATTTTCTTTGGTAAAATAAGCACCGGCGCAAGCAACGACCTGCAGCAGATAACCAAGATCGCTTACAGCATGATCACCGTTTATGGTATGAATGATAAGGTGGGTAATATCAGTTATTACGATCCTAACCAGGAAAATGTTTTTACCAAACCTTTCAGCGAAGAAACAGGTAAGATGATTGATGAGGAAGTACGTAAACTAATTGATAATGCCTACCAGATAACCAAAAACCTGTTGCTTGAGAAAAAAAGCGACGTGGAAAAACTGGCAAAAGAATTATTAAAGAAGGAAGTATTGTTCAAAAGTGATGTGGAAGCATTGATCGGCAAAAGGCCTTATGAAGAAAAGAAAGCTTTGGAAATAGTTGTTGATGAAAAGGATACTCTGGCGGGTGATGCCCCGGATACCAGGATGCCTGAAGAATTGAAGACCCCTCCTGCAATTTAAACTACAAAATGGCTGTTACACCGGCAAAGGAAAATATTTTAAAACGGATCCGAAAGGCACTGAGCAACCCGGTGCCTTTACCTTTTCCACAAAGTGAAGGAGTTAACTCCGTTTTTCAGCCTGCCACCGATGACCTGGAGGTGATCTTTGCACAGGAGTTTACCCAACTACAGGGCAAGTTTGCTTTTTGTGTAGATGAAAAAGATATGGTTCAACAATTACTTCAACTGATTGCTGAAAAGAAATGGACAAAAATTTATTGTAACACTAACAAATGGAAAGACTCATTTAGTAATACCATTGACCTCTCAGGCTGTGATGCATCGGTTACCGATTGTGAATTTTTAGTGGCCAGGACCGGAACCATCGTAATGAGTGCCGCACAGCAAAGCGGACGCACAGTAAGTGTATATGCACCCGTTCATATTTGTATTGCCTATACCAGCCAGTTGGTATATGATATAAAAGACGCCCTGCAATCAGTAAAAGAAAAATACTCCGGTAATATTCCTTCCCTTATCACTTTTGCAACGGGGCCCAGCCGCACGGCTGATATTGAAAAGACACTGGTTACTGGTGTACATGGCCCAAAAGAAGTGTATTGCTTCCTGGTAGAAGCATAATTGCATATTTACAAGTATCTTTATTGCAATATGGGCAACGAAATCTATAAATTATTTGTGTATGGATCGCTTCGCAGCGGGTTCCGTAACCCGGTATACAGTTACCTCACTAAATATTTTCACTTATTGGGCGAAGCCGTTGTAAAAGGAAAACTCTATGACACCGGTGAATTTCCTGTAGCTATTTCGTCAAATGAAGAGAAATTTATTTCCGGAGAACTATATGCTATTAACGACCCGTTGGAGTTTTCGTGGGCCATTGGCCAGTTAGATGACTACGAAGGCCTGAATGCCGAAGAAGGGGAACGACCCTTGTATAAACGTGAAGAAGTGGTAGCATATCAAAACAGGCAGCCTGTTGTCGCATGGATATATTGGTTCAACGGAAGTGTGGCTGGCATGGCTGAAATTGAATCAGGTGATCTATTGCAGTACCTGCAGAAAAAAAACAAACCCTGATTGCAATGGAAGGCAACAAAAAAATTTACTTCCTTTCCGACTTTCACCTCGGCGCTCCTGACCCAAAGACCAGTCTTACCCGGGAAAAAAAGATCATCCGGTTCCTTGGTGAAGTAAAAGCTGAAGCTGCCCAGATATTTATCGTTGGCGACCTCTTCGATTTCTGGTACGAATACAAGAAGGTGGTGCCAAAAGGTTATGTACGCATCCTGGGTAAACTTGCCGAGCTTACAGATGCAGGAATACCTGTTCATTTCTTTGTAGGCAACCACGATATGTGGATGAAAGATTATTTTCAGAAAGAGCTGAATATCCCTGTTTATTTTGAACCTGTTCCTTTTGAATTTAGTGGTAAGAAATTCCTGGTAGGCCATGGCGATGGACTTGGGCCGGGCGATCATGGCTATAAATTCATCAAAAAAATATTCCGTAATAAAATTTGCGACTGGCTTTTTGGAATTTTACCTCCTGCAATTGGCATGGGCATTGCACATTACTTCAGCAGGCGAAGCAGGGCACAGGCCGGCCAGGCTCATGAAATATTTTTGGGCGAAGACAGGGAATGGCTGATCATTTATTGCAAAGAAGTTTTACAAAAGGAGTTTTATGACTACTTCATTTTCGGCCACAGGCATTTGCCCATTGATTTTAAATTGAATGACAAAAGCAGGTATATCAATTTAGGCGACTGGATGCAGTATTTCAGTTATGCTGTTTTTGACGGTGAAAATGTGGAGTTGAAAACCTATAGCCCCAGCTGACCTTCCTGAAAAGGAAAATATAAAGAAGACAGGAATTGAAAAAAATAAAATCAATATTATTCTTTCTGTGTTTCGGTATATCTGCAACCACATATGCACAAAGCGATTCAACATTTTCTTTTCTTAAAACCATTCCGGGCAATTTTTCCTATTTCAATGTAGATAACCTGGATAATATTTATCTCGTTACCAATACTACACAGCTAAAAAAATTAAGCAGCAACGGTGATTCTGTTGCTGTGTTCAACGATGTGAAACGGTATGGCAACCCTTCTTCTATTGATGTAACCAATCCACTTAAGGTGCTGCTCTATTATAAGAATTATTCCACCGTGGTAGTGCTAGACAGGTTACTCACCATTCGCAATACCATCAATTTCAGGAAACAGAATATCTTTTCAGTAAACAGTATTTGTCTTTCCTACGATAATAATATCTGGGTCTTTGATGAAGAAGATTATAAGCTTAAAAAAATTGATGAAGAAGGCAAGTTACTCCTGGAAACAACAGGCTGGAGGCTTTTATTCGATACGGTTCCTTCCCCATCGCAATTGATAGACAGGGATAATTATGTTTATCTCTATGATGCAGAAAAAGGCTTTTACATTTTTGATTACTATGGTTCATTCAAAAACAGGCTGGCTTTTTTGAACTGGACAAATGTGGAAGTAAATGGAAAAACGATGTATGGTTTCAGTAATGGCAAATTGTACAGCTATGAACTGAAATCGCTTAACCTTAAGGAGTACAAACTGCCTGCTTTCTTTGGAAAATTTTCCTCAATAAAAGCGATGAACGGAAAAGTGTATCTTCTTAATGAAGCAGGAATAACTATTTACCAGATGAAATAGCCAGTAACAGGGGAGTTATTGATTTAGGATGGTTGCCAGTTCCTTATCCCATTTACCGGTTTTACCATATTCTACAACCCGGCCTATCTCTTTTCCGTCTTTCATTACGATGATCGTGGGTACAAGTGTTACATTGAATGCATCGCTGATGCTGGGCAGTGATTTCTTTGCCCGGTTAACCCCAAAAAAAGTTATGGTATTATCAGGCACACCTGTTTTTTCCTGTAGTTTAAAAAATTTAGGAAGTATAAATTGCGTATCCTCACACCAGGTCCCCCCAAATACAATAAACTGTACTTTACCTTTTGCTCTCTCAAATGCATTCAGTGTAGCTGTATCGGGGTTGTAATAGTTCTGGCTGCTATTGTACCATTTGCTGTAAGCGGTATCGTTTTGAACAAGATATTTATTGATGATACCACGTAAAATGCACTGCTCCGGGTGTTTTTCATCTTTGAGTATCTCGTACTGTGCCTGTGCAACCAGCCTGCTTTGTGCTGTTGCTAAAAACAATACCAGCAATGCATATTTTTTCATTTTCTTCTTGCTTTAATAAAAATGTACAGGAATTTTCCTGAAATAAATATCGCATCAATTATGCAAGAGCAATAAATTATTATGTTAATGGGTGGTTATAGGTCGGCTTTCAGTTGGTTTAAGAAACCCTTTAGTTTTTGCAGCGATTCAATGAGGGCGAATTTTTCTTCTGCCTTTTTATTCTGTTTCAGGTATTCCTTGGCGCCTTCCATGGTGTATTTTCTTTCCCGTAACAAATGATAGATCAGTTTCAGGTTCTTGATATCCTCGGGCCTGAACAGCCTGTCGCCTTTTCCGTTCTTCCGTGGCTTTAAAATATCAAATTCATTCTCCCAAAAACGTATCAGCGATTGGTTTACCTTGAACATATCTGAAACCACACCGATAGCATAATATTTTTTCTGAAACAGTATTTCATCTTCAGGCACTTCAATCAGGTCAACCCCGGTATCGGCCTCTTTCAAACTCATTCTGCCCCGGGTTAATTTTTTATTATCCCTTTTCAATTTTATCTTCTCTATCCCTGGCTTTTGAATAGCAACAGGTTTTACTTCCGGCATTTCTGCAACCGGTGCGTCATCGAAAGCGAATGATATCTGGTTAAGTGGCATAATTAAAGTTAATTAAACTTTCCCAAATTGGGCATTTTGCAATAAAAAGTTGTAGTTAATGCTTATTACCAGTTTGTGGTATTTTTCAAAAAAACCTTGTTTAATATTTGGCAGTGTCATTTTTTTTTTTTCTACTTTGTATAAACCTAATCTTTTACTTAAACTTTTTTATGAAAAAATTAATCATTGCCCTTCTTTGTTTATCTTCAAATATCAGTTGCAGAAAAACAGATAAAACATTTGAAGAAGCCATACCCATTACAAGCCAATCTGCTCAAAACCAGATTGAATATGCCAATAAGCAACTAAGGCAAATCACAGAAGGTATAGCAGTGCTTGCAAAAGACAAAGATTTTGTGTCGTTTGTTCAAACGGAAGCAAAAAAGAAATTTGATGGTGAGTATGAAGTATTAATTCAGAACCTGCAAAGAAACAGTGCCTGGAAACAAAAAATGAATTTGCCAATGATAAATGATGCCCTTAATGCATTTAAAAATATTGACGGCGCTAATTATTACCCTCAAATTTACATTCCAAAATTTCAGCATGAGGAGGATATGAAAGAAGAAAAAAATTATACCTCGTCAGCCTCAAATGCTGAAGAAGAGCAAATCGTTTATATTTATTATAGCGGGGATTCGGAAGTAGATTCGTCAACAAATGAGAATGACAGTTATGCTGGTTATGTTTTTGACAGTACAACTAACCAATTGGTGTATTGGGGAATGGTAAATGAAGAATATGCCAATGATAATGAGGTTTGGGTTATTTCTATAAATGAATCGGTCGGTAATGGTGGTAATTATTGTCCTCCTGAATTTGTAAACGGTGCAAATCAATATTGCCCTGAATCGGTGAATGGTTGTTGCACAAATCCACCTCCTCCGCCGCCGCCAGGTGGATGTAATGGTGATCCCAATTGCGACCCAACTATGTTTGCCCCTACAACAATACCTTTTCCTGATTTAGGTCATAATAAAGTTCGTTTTAAAATAGATCAGATGGTTGTTAAAGATGGTAAAGAATCCTGGTTAGCAGGAAAATCTGAAATTGCAATTAGGGCTGTACTTCATTGCCATAATGACAGAGAATTAGGACAAGTTGAGCCCGCTAAAACACAAAGTTATGAATCTAAACAAACCTCTAACTATTTAGGTAAGGTTATAAGGAAATTTTCAAGAAGAGAAATTAGAAGGGGAACTCAAGTAAATCCAGATTATTTGTTAGAAGATAATTGGCAGAATTCAAATTATTTGACAGATCCTGTTTATTTCGATTATGTAATTTTTGAAAGAGACATTTGGCCAGCACCGAAGCAGGTTAGACTTAGAACAGGAAGAGAAGACAAGTTACAACTTCCCGGATCATTTGCCGATTCGTATCGTCTTGATTATCGCTCTGGTGGAGAACGCTATAACGATTTCAGACAATATGAATATTACCAGGGAGGGTTTTTTAATACTCAATCTCTGCCACTTCCCTATAACGCTGTATATTATAACGGGGCAATTATTACAAACAATGTAATTGGTTACAGAACAGTAGGCTATTAATTCTATAACACCGGTTGGTGATTTCATAATCATCAACCGGATAATTTTTATCTATGAAGCATATCCTTTTCTGTTTGCACCTTTTGTGTGTACCAATTGCCCTTCACTCACAAAGCAAATTTAAACTAAATCCTTCCGTTGAAATAGGTATTGCTCAAAGAAGCAATCCGTTCGAGTTATCAGAATCTTCGTGGTTGCCCGGTTCACCCGGCTATGGATATACGTATGAATACAATAGCAGTAAGCATTTCAGAAACTTTAGTCTGGCAATAGCCTTACAACAATTTGTACTAAAAAAAAGAATAAGCTTACAACTTGCATCTTACTTCAGGTATAACCATTTGCATTATGGCAAAAATACCCAGGGTGTTTCCAGCACTAAAGAAAAAGAATACAAACGCTTGAAGTATGATGTCTTCATTGATGGAATTTATCATTTTAAGAAAAGAAAGCCAGCCTCCGTTGGAATAGTGCTTGGTGCAGGCATTGGCTATATGAATTATGGTACAAAATTTAAAGATTCTGCCTGGCTTGGAAATAATTATATTGAATTTACCAGAAGCTTTAGATTTTTGGCTCCTCGCTTAATTGTGGGAATTAATAAAAGTAAATTTTCTTTTTTTGCAATTGCCCACGGTACCCCTGATTCCTATTATCGTTCAAACCCAACTATATGGCTTGAGTTTAAAGCAGCTTATACTTTCTCCCCTTTCAAAAAGAAAAAAAGTTAATCAAAACTTTTGGCACTACCAGTGGCCGCCAGTTTTAGTACACGGTCATATTGTTCGGCATTCAGATCGTTAAAGAAAAAATACACCGGGTCAACCGGGTTACCGTTGATATGTACTTCATAATGACAATGCGGACCCGTACTTGCTCCCGTACTGCCTACCCATCCAATAACTTCTCCTCTTTTCACACGTTGCCCGGGCCTTGCTTTCACTCTTACCATGTGCATGTATTCTGTTTCATAACCATAACCGTGGTTAATGACCACATGATTACCCGTACCGGTGCCGGGGCCGGCAGCACTAACAACACCGTCTCCTGTTGCATAAATAGGCGTACCCTGTGGCGCTGTAAAATCAAGGCCGCTATGCATTTTGGCAATGCCGTAAATAGGATGTATCCGCATCCCGAACCCACTGGCAATACGGTTAAGTTCTTTATTGCTCACCGGTTGAATGGCAGGAATACTGGCCATCTTGGTTTCCTGGTTATTGATTAGCTTCTCAATAGCCGTATAACTTTCAAATTGATAAGCCACTCTTGCAGTGAGGTTGTTGAGTGTTTTAGCAATATCACTACCCAGTTCATCCTCCCTCAATAAATTCACTTTATCCAGTTCCTTTTTTTGTTCTATCAGTTTTGTCCTGGCACTGTCCGACAGAGGCACGGCTTCAAAAATAGAACGGTAAACCTGGTTATCCCTTTTCTCCAGCTCAGCCATCTGCTGTTGCAGGTACTTTGTTTTTTCTGCCAGGGTGAGATAGTCATCCTTAATGACCTCGTATTTCAACTGTGCTTCTTTGTCGGCCGCCGATGGAAAAAATTTGGTATATATGGAGATGATGATAATCGATGTTACCAATGCAGCAGAAATAAATCCGAAAATTCTCAGCAGCTTTACCCGGAAAGGGGTGACCAGCTTCTCATAGCGAAGAGTGTGGGTCTGATAGTAGTATTTTATTTTTTTCATGCTACTGTTCTTGCGAAAAGAATATTGAATTTATGACCAGTCCCTGAACCTCAACCTGTTCCCTTGCGGCATGGCGCTGTTTTACTACCTTTGCCCACATTGAACGGCTGTTCACAAATATAGCTCCATAAATCGCAAAAATCAACCCATATAAACAATTGGTATATGATGACGGGTACTGAGATACGACAACAATTTCTTGACTTTTTTAAATCAAAAGGACATACCATTGTTCCCTCTGCCCCCATCGTGGTAAAAGATGATCCAACCCTTTTATTTACCAATGCCGGGATGAACCAGTTCAAGGATTATTTTTTGGGAAATAAGAAAGCACCTAATCCGAGGATTGCTGATACACAAAAATGTTTACGGGTAAGTGGCAAGCATAACGACCTGGAAGAAGTAGGTGTGGATACCTATCATCATACTATGTTTGAAATGCTGGGCAACTGGAGTTTTGGTGATTATTTTAAAAAAGAAGCCATTGCCTGGAGCTGGGAATTGCTTACTGAAATTTATAAACTTGATAAGGACAGATTGTACGTAAGCATTTTTGAAGGTGATACAAAAGAAGGGTTGCCCAGGGATGATGAAGCATATAATGAATGGAAAAAAGTGATTGCTGAGGACAGGATCTTGTTAGGCAATAAGAAAGATAATTTCTGGGAGATGGGTGATACCGGCCCATGCGGACCCTGTACTGAAATACATGTGGACTGCAGAACGGATGCAGAAAGAAAAGAGATTGACGGAAAAACACTAGTGAACAATGATCATCCTCAGGTGATAGAGATATGGAACAATGTATTCATCCAGTTCAATAGGAAAAAAGACGGGAGTCTTGAACAATTGCCAAGTAAGCATGTGGATACCGGTATGGGGTTTGAAAGGCTGACGAGGGTATTACAAAATAAACAGAGTAATTACGATACCGATATTTTTACCGGAACTATTGCTGCAACAGAAAAAATAGTTGGTAAAAAATATAAAGCAGGAGATGATAAGGAAAGTGTTGCCTTTCGTGTGATCGCTGATCATATCAGGGCTATCAGTTTTACTATCGCAGATGGTCAGCTTCCATCAAACACTGGCGCCGGCTATGTGATAAGACGAATATTGAGAAGGGCTGTGCGGTATTATTATTCTTACTTAGACTATAAGCAACCATTGCTACACAAGTTATTGCCGGTAATAGCAAAACAGTTTGAAAATGTATTTCCTGAATTGAATAAACAACTGGATTTTGTGAGTAAGGTAGTGAAGGAAGAAGAAGATGCGTTTTTAAAAACAGTTGATAACGGACTATCTATGCTTGAACAGGCATCTAAGGATATTTCCGGAGCAGAAGCATTTAAACTTTATGACACTTTCGGGTTTCCCCTTGACCTTACAAAACTGGTCGCCAATGAAAAGGGGCTTAAAGTTGATGAACAGGGTTTTGAAGCAGAAATGAAAAAACAAAAAGACCGCTCCCGTGCAGCCACTACATTGGAAACAGAAGACTGGGTAACTGTAAATGATATTGCTTCTTCCAAATTTGCTGGTTACGATTTATTGGAAACAAAGTCAAACGTTGTTAAATACCGTAAAGTAAGTGCTAAAGGAAAACAGCTTTACCAAATAGTTCTTGATACGACTCCCTTTTATGCTGAGAGCGGTGGACAGGTAGGTGACAATGGCTCCCTCTCCTTTGGAGAGGGCCGGGGTGAGGTCAAAATAACAGATACCAAAAAAGAAAATGACCTCATCATTCATTTTGCAGAATCCATTGCAGCTGATATGAGTGGCGAAGTAGTTGCAAAAGTTGATGCAGAAAGAAGAAAGCATATCATGGTTCATCATAGTGTTACACATCTTATGCATTCGGCTTTACGCAAAGTGCTGGGAACACATGTTGCACAAAAAGGTTCGTTAGTAAATGAAGAACATCTTCGTTTCGACTTTTCTCATTTTGCAAAAGTGAAAGACGAAGAACTTGCTGCAGTGGAAAAGCTGGTGAATGAAAAAATAAGAGAAAATATTCCTGTTGTAATTAAATCCATGCCTAAGGATGAAGCAATGAACCTGGGGGCTATGGCATTGTTCGGAGAAAAATACGGAGATACTGTCCGGGTGGTTATCATGGATCCAAACTATTCCATTGAGTTATGTGGCGGTACACATGTGGGCAGTACCGGTGAATTGGGTCTCTTTAAAATAAAAAGCGAAGGTGCTGTAGCTGCCGGCGTTCGTCGTGTGGAAGCTGTTTGCGGGGCTGCTGCTGAACGTTTCGTAAATGAAGAACTGGATGCCATCAAATCTGTTCGCCATACTTTAAAGAATCCGGCCGATATTGGGAAGACCATCGAAAGTTTGCAAAATGAAAATGCTTCATTGAAAAAACGCATTGAAAGCCTCGAAGCAAGACAACTGGTAGGCATCCGCAATGAGTTGATGCAAAAAGATGAGATCATCAACAATGTTTCTTTCATTGGCGATATTATAGAAGTGCCCAATGCTGATGCGCTGAAAAAACTTTGCTTCGATATCAAACATCATGTGCATGATCACCTCGCCGTGTTATGTTCTAATATTGATGGTAAGGCACATGTTGTCATCAGTATTTCAGATACCGTCGTTAAAGCAAAGGGCCTCGACGCCGGTAAGATCATCAAAGAACACGTAGCTACGTTAATACAAGGTGGTGGCGGCGGACAAAAGAACCTGGCTACAGCCGGTGGGCAGGATGTAAGTAATTTGAAAGAGGTGATTAACAAAGTAAAGGCGCTATTGTAATATTTCTATGCACATCATCTTTGAAACTCCCCGGCTTTACCTGCGCCAATTCACCGAAGCCGATGCGCCATTGATACTTACCCTCAATAGCGATCCGGAGATAGTAAAGTATGTGCATGAACCAACTTTGGAAACGGAGGAACAGGCAAGAAATATCATCATCAATAATATACTTCCTCAATACCCAAACAATCTTGGTCGCTGGGCCTTGCATATAAAAGAAACAAATGAATTCATCGGCTGGTGCGGATTGAAATACCGTCCCGAACTGGATGAAATTGACTTGGGCTACCGGCTCATACAAAAAACATGGGGTAAAGGTCTTGCTACCGAAGCTGCACAACATACATTAGAGTATGGCTTCAGCGCATTGAACCTTACACTTATCACCGCCAGGGCACATATTGAGAACATCGCCTCTATTAAGGTGCTGGAGAAACTGGGAATGGATTTTATTGGCCAGGGTATAGTAGATAATTGCCCCGTTCGTACCTATACAAAGGCCAATCCTAATTCGTGTAATTAGTGTAATTCGCCCCTTCGTGTTTAAAATTTGTTAAAGCAAAAAAATAATCTGCGAAATATTTCGTAATTAAAAAAAAGGCTTTACATTTGACCTACTAAATATTTCGTACATAAAATAAAGAATTATGAAAAAGGTATTATCAATTGCAGCTGTACTGTGTTTTACCACATGGAGTTACAACGCATCGGCACAGGATGACAAGGGGGAAAAAGGCCTAAAGGGCGATAAGGATAAGAAAGAATCCCAGGAGATCATCATCCGTAAAAAAGGTGATAAGGATACAAAAATAACCGTGGAGATAAGCGGAGATAAAGTAACCATAAATGGCAAGCCTTTGTCTGAATTTAAAGACGATGAAATAACCATTAACAGGAGGAATATTATTGTACGTGATGGAAAAGGCAATAACCGTTACAGTATAACAACCCCTGATATGTTTGATGGTTTCAGTGGCTTTTGGAGCGATGACCATGCAACGTCACATGCATTTTTGGGTGTAACTACCCAGGATGTTGAAGGTGGCGCAAAGATCACTGACGTAACCGAAGAGAGCGCTGCTGCCAAAGCAGGCCTTAAAGAAGGCGATATCATTACCAAAGTGGCTGATAAAAAAGTGACTGGCCAGGAATCATTATATGATATTATATCGTCAATGAAACCAAAAGAAGAAGTAACCGTATATTATAAAAGAGATGGTAAGGAAAGTTCAGCAAAAGCTGTTTTGGGTGAAAGAAAGGGTGGTGCATTTACCTATTCCTTTAGCGGGCCCGACGGTATAGCAAAGGCTTATACCATGCCCGGTGTGGCTCCCCGTTTAAAAAGCATACCCAGGGTAGATACCTGGAATGGTAATGACTGGTCAACAAATGCAGACGGCTATAATTTATTCAGCGAATCTTTTCCCCGCCAAAAAAGACTGGGCCTGAGGATACAGGATACTGAAGAAGGAAATGGAGTAAAAGTGCTGGGCACAGATACAGATTCTCCTGCTGAAAAGGCCGGATTGAAAAAAGATGATATTGTTACAGAAATTGCAGGCAAGAAAGTAACTAATACCGATGAGGCAAGGGAGCAACTGATGGATGCACAGGAAAAATCTTCTTACACCATTAAAGCCAAACGCAATGGCAGCGAAATGAGTTTTGATATTAAGATCCCTAAAAAATTAAAGACTGCGAATTTATAAGCCATGAATATGTATGAGAAAGTGTCCCGGAGTAATTACCGGGACACTTTTATTATTACCCGCCTCAATTGCCTGTTGCTCATTGCTTCTTACCTTTGCCATAGTGATGCAGAACGAGAAATACCAGGTTGTGATCGGGCTGGAAGTACATACCCAATTACTTACAAAAAGTAAATTATTTTGTGGAGATAGTGCTGCTTTTAGTACCGAACCAAATACACATATCAGCCCCATTACACTTGCACACCCAGGTACACTGCCAAAGATGAATGCCAGGGCCATTGAGTACGCCGTTAAACTTGGCCTTGCATTGAATTGTGAAATTGTACAACATAATTATTTTGCCCGCAAAAATTATTTTTATCCCGACCTGCCAAAGGGTTACCAGGTTTCGCAACATACTACCCCCATTTGCAGGAACGGATCTGTTACTATTAAAACAGATGGCGCAGAACGTGATATCAGGCTTAACCGTATACATATTGAAGAAGACGCAGGCAAAAGCCTGCATGATGTAGATGCAGATTACACATCTATTGACCTCAACCGGGCAGGAGTACCCTTGCTGGAAATAGTAAGTGAACCTGACATGTACAGCAGTGATGAAGCTTTTGCTTATATCTCCGAATTAAGGAAGCTGGTTACCTGGTTAGGCATATGCGATGGCAATATGGAAGAAGGCAGTATGCGCTGCGATGCCAATATCTCCATTCGCTTGCAGGGCGAAACAAAGCTGGGCACACGGGTAGAAGTAAAAAACCTTAACAGTATCCGCAACGTAAAAAAAGCGATTGATATAGAAGTGCAACGTTTGGTGGAGATCACAGAACGTGGCGAAAAAATAATACAGGAAACCAGGAGCTATGATGCTGATAATAACACTACCTTTTCATTGCGGACTAAAGAAGATGCGGATGATTATCGTTACTTCCCCGAGCCCGACCTCCCTCCTTTCCATATAACTGATGAGTATTTGCAGAAAGTAAGATCAGGCATTCCTGCATTGCCCGCTGTTTTAAAAAAGCGATTTGTTACTGAATTTGAATTATCGGAATACGATGCGGCCGTACTTTGCGATGATAAAGATCAGTCGGACTATTTTGAAGAAGTGATAAAATATACCCGCAATTATAAAGCAGTCGCAAACTGGCTACTGGGACCTGTTAAAGGTCATTTGAATGACAGTAGTATTACTTATAAAGATTTTATTTTACCTCCAAGTAAACTGGCGGCATTAATTGGTTTGGTTGAAGAAGGAAAGCTGAATTTTGGAATTGCATCTTCCAAGGTATTTGCCGCCTTATTGAAACAGCCCGGGAAAGAACCTTTGGAAATTGCTACGGGGTTGAATGTAATTCAGGAAAGTAACAGTAACTCCATAGAACTTTGGGTTGATGAAGTAATTGCCAACATGCCGGATAAGGTAACGCAGTACAAATCCGGCAAAAAGGGTTTGCTGGGCTTATTTGCCGGTGAAGTAAAAAAACTCAGCAAAGGAAAAGCAGATATGCAAATTGTAAATACATTATTAGACAAAAAATTAAATACCAAATGAAACAATTATTACCGGCAGTGGCCGTAGCTGTACTCCTGTTCTCCTGCAAGAATGGTTCTGACAAAGAAAAATTTACAGTTAGCGGAGAATTGAAAAACACACCTGATTCACTGGTTTATTTAGAAGAATTATTTTTCAGCCAGGCAGCACCGGAAGTGTTAGATACAGGAATAATAAAAAATGGAAAATTTGAAGTATCAGCACTTGCTCCCGAGGAAGGGTTATACCGCCTGCGTACCGAAACCGGAAACACAGCATACCTGTTCGTTAATGAAGGGAAAAATATAAGCTTTACCGGTGATGCAGATAACCGTGAAACTACAGGTTATAGTTTTGCAGGGGGAGCGAATAGTTCTTTAAAAAAGATATTAGTTCATGCAGACAGTGTTGGAAATCTGCTTTCGGCAAAAGACCTTCTCATTACCCGGCTTTTAAAAGGCGGCGCTGCAGAAAATGACAGTACGATAATGGCATTAAAGAATGAATTCAAACTATTGAATGATCATTTCAGTAATTATTGTTTTGCTTTCGCCGATACAACAAAAAATCCAGTTGTTGCTTTGTTTGCTGCCACTATGGCTCCTGTTGAAATGGCAGCCATAAAAAGTCCGCTGGCGCAACTTGCCAAACGTTTTCCGAATCACAAAGGAATAGCCGGTACCATCAATTATATAAACGATCTTTCAGTAAAGCAAACACAAAGTCAACCAGCAGCACCGCAACCCACTGCCGGCATTGGCAGTATGGCTCCCGAAATAACAATGAATGATGTAAATGGAACCCCATTCTCATTAAGCCAGTTAAAAGGCAAATATGTGCTGGTGGATTTTTGGGCAAGCTGGTGCGGCCCCTGCCGCGATGAAAATCCGAATATCGTTGCTGCCTACAATCAGTTTAAAGATAAAAACTTTACAGTGCTGGGTGTATCGCTGGATGAAGACAAGGCCGATTGGTTGAACGCCATTGCAGAGGATAAACTTGAGTGGCAACATATCAGTGACCTTAAGAAATGGAGTAGTGCAGTTGTTGGTCCTTATGGTATCGAAGGTATCCCTTACAATGTTTTAGTTGATCCGCAGGGAAAAATCATTAATACTGATTTAAGAGGAAACGCTTTACGGAATAAACTGGCTGAAGTATTGAAGTAAGCATGCGTAAATAAAAGCCGTCCTGCCAGAAGCAGGACGGCTTTTATTATTTAGAACTAAGTATTTTTAGTTATCCGTCATCAATTTATTCAATGATAATTCATCAGCTGAGATTGGCCAGATATAGCCGGTTTCAGTAGGTCCTTTTGCAGGAACAGAACCTTTGGCCGGTATAGTTTGTAATAAGCGCATGAGGTCATTATTACGCAAGCCTTCTCCCAAAAATTCAATTCTTCTTTCCAGCATGATAGCATTGATCAGTTCCTGTTGTGTTGTGGCAACAACTGTTGTAGCCGGATCAGAACGCTTCCGAACTGCATTAACCAGGGCCAGAGCCCTTGCATCCACGCCGGCATTTGTACGTGCCAGTCCTTCTGCCAGGTTAAGCAATACTTCCGCATAACGGATCACCGGCGGGTAATCAACATAAGGAGATGGACTTTGATATTTAGATACGAATTTCTTTCCGGTTGTAGCGTTAGTGAAAACCAGGCTGGTCCTTCTTACATCAGTTGCTGTCCAGTTTGTATTAGCTACTATCCCGGTTGTTAAATTTAAAGAATACTCTGCACTGCCCAATGCTGTACCATTTCTTACAAAATAAAATCCAAGCTGGTTTTGTGTACCTGGAAAATCTCCTGATGTTGAGGTCATCGGCAAAGAGAAAATAGATTCGGTTGTATTGTATGTGGTAAGGAATATGGTAGTAATATTTGGTTGCAATGCATGTGCTACCCCTGTGGCGGCTGTAAACGGAGCAGCAGTAGATACTATTTTGTTTGCTTCAGCAATGACTGAAGCGTAATTCTGCATGCTTAAATAAACCCTTGTTTTTAAAGCTATCGCCGTGTTGCGGTGGGCACGGGTAGTATTTAACTCAGCAGTAGTGTTGGTAAGTGGCAGGTTGGTTTCTGCAAAATTTAGATCGCTGAGTATTTGAGTGTACACTTCAGCAACTGTGCTCCTGGCCAGGTCAGAAGAACCTGAACCTTTTATTCCTGTTAAACGTAACGGTAAACCGGGTTTGCTCCCGTTTCCATCAGCATACGGCCTTGCATATAGTTGCAGCAGGCTGTAATAAGAGAGGGCTCTTATAAGCCTTGCTTCTCCAAGGTAATTGTTTGACAGGGTTGACCCTACAACAGATGTCCCTTTGGCTGCCATCCCATCAATAAACAGGTTACAGTTATTGATGGTAAGATATGCCTGTGCCCAAAGGTTCTTAACCGAGTTCTGAGAAGTTCCTGTTGGATTTAAATTCCAAACATCAAAACCGGTAACCCCGTTGGTAGTTTCATTAATGAAATCTTCTCCACGTATATCGCCCCATACAATAAATCTTCCACCATAATAATTGCCGTTCTTTAATGCCTGGTACATAGAACGTACCTGGTTTAAGATACGCTCAGGTGTATCAAAAGCTCCGGAAAGGATCACCTGTGTTTGAGGTACCGGTGTAAGAAAATCGTTCTTACAGGAAACAGAAATCAGTACACAAAAACTTAAACTGATAATGTATTTCATATTATTTTTCATTCTTAAAGAATTTAAAAATTTACAATTCAATTTTATTATAAGCCGATATTGATACCAAAAGTAATAGTACGGCCATTAGCAATTGTGTTCCTGTCAACACTCGGTGAACTTGACGTGTTACCATTTGAAGAAACTTCAGGATCAGGTCCAGGATAATCGGTAAATATGTAGAGGTTTGTTCCGCTTACATAAAACCTTGCGCTGTTGATCTTTACTTTACTTAATAAAGAAGCAGGGAGATTATACCCGAAAGTAACATTCTTAAGCTTGATGAAATCTCCTTTAAACAAACTATAAGTCATAGGCAAAGCAGAACCATTGGAAATGTTGTCTCCGTAAACAGGCCTTGGAACAGAGGTAATATCCCCGGGTTTTTTCCAGGCATTCAATACATCCACATGATTATTCCAGAAACGCTGATCGTGTAAACCAGCCCATGATCCGTAATACACATAATTGCCGCCTGAATAAGTCAAATGTATATCCAGGTCGAAGTTTTTATACCTGAAGCTGTTGGTTAAACCTCCGTAAAATGTAGGCAGGGCGTTATACATCCAGGCATCGGCAGCCTGGTTAACGGTATTGGCTGAACCATCCGGCTTATTATATCTTGTTCCGTCTTCATTAGAGTAATTGAACTGTCCGGCAAGGGGGGCAAAACGGTACAGAACTCTCTTTCCATCTTTAGTTAGTAAAATCCTGCTGCCTGTAGCCGGGTCTACACCCGGTGTACGAACCAGCCAGAGGCTGCCTACCGAATAACCTACAGCAGTACGGCTAACCGTTTCTAAATTAGATGTAGCGGTTAAAACTTCTGGCAAGCCAGGAGCCAGTTCAGTTACCCTGTTTTTAATATTGGTATAATTAAAGCTGGCAGACCAACTAAAATTTTTACGCTGTACAGGTACTAGGTTCAGTGTAAGTTCAATCCCCTTATTATACATTTTACCTACGTTAGATGGCACATTTGATGGTAAACCGGCAGAAGGAGCCTGGGGCACATTTAATATCAGGTTACTGATATTATTTTTAAAATAGGTTACTTCAGCAGTAATCCTTTCTTTCAATAGGCCAAAATTAACCCCAACATCAGTTTTTTTACTGGTCTCCCACTTCAGATTAGGGTTACCTGCCTGGGCAAATACCAAGGTAGGAAGGCCGCCGTAAATACCAGAGCCATAAGTAGAATAAGAAGCATAGTCCCCGATACCTCCGGTATTACCCACTTTACCATAACTGCCATGCAGCCTTAAGCTGCTGAATATGTTTTTCAATCCGCTAAAGAATTTCTCGTTGCTCACATTCCATCCTGCAGAAACTCCATAGAAAGTTTCCTTTTGGAATGGTAACGCAGAGTATTCATCCTGGCGAAGCGTTCCCTGTACAAAATATTTTTTATTGAAATCATAGCTTAAACGTCCAAAAACAGATTTAAGATAGTTTTCGCCATACACGGACGAGGAATTTAAATTAACTGTCCATCCGGCCTGCAATACATTATATACAGGGTCTGATATCTGCTGGCGTTGTATTCCGTAACCTAATGAAGTTCTGCGATCCTGTTCTTGTCCTACCAGGGCGCTTATGTTATGTTTTTGTTTGATCGTATAGTCAAACTGGGCTGTATTGCTCCATGTCCATCTCTTATATTTTCCGGCAGCGCTGATTGCATTACCGCTTGTACTAAAGCCATCACCATGTAAAGGGGTCTGGAATATTTCGTTATCCACCAACAGATAATCTATCCCATAAGCCGATTTTAATGTGAGCCAGTTAAAAGGCTTCAATTGTATATACACATTTGACTGGATATGGTTGGTCTCACTGTTTGAGCGGTTCTTATCGTAAGCAACAACAGGATTGTAAAATCCAACAGTAACGGAGTTATTCATTCTTCCAACCACGTTAAGGCCCAAAGTAGCGTTATCAATATTATAGCTGCCGTCATTTTTGTATGGTGATATATTCGGCGCTGTAACAAATTGGGTACGTCCTCCTCCGGCAGTACCAAATGCTTCTCCATTTAAAGAACCACTGGCTATACTCGTAAGGTTCCGTTCATTTGAATAAGATATTTTTCCGCCAATAGTCAGTCTTTTACTGAGCCTGCTATCCACATTCATCAGAATATTCTTTCTTACAAAATCATTTGTTATAAGTATTCCTTCCTGCTTACTGTACCCTGCCGAAAAATAATAGGATGTACTTTCATTCGCACCGGAAATATTCAGGTTATGATCCTGTGAAACACCCTGGCGGTAAACATAATCGGCCCAGTTTGTATTAATTGGCCTGCCATCAGGCCCATTTGTCAATGCAAATTTTGTGTAGGTGGAAGGAATACCGGGGTTGGTGCTATTAACGTTTTGGTTGTTTGCAGCAGCCATATTTTTGTAATCGGTATATTGCTGTGCATTTAAAACCTGTGGAATGCCATACACTGTTGTAAATCCAAAGGAGCCATTATAGAAAATTTTTGTTTTTCCGGCTTTTCCTTTTTTTGTGGTGATGAACACAACGCCATTAGCAGCACGGCTACCATAAATGGCAGTTGCAGCGGCATCCTTTGCTATATCAATTGATTCGATATCATTCGGGTTGATACTTGCCAATGCATTACCTGCCGAATTGGTAGAACTGAAGTCTCCGGTTGGACTTGGCACCCCGTCCACAATGACCAAAGGATATGAACTATTTGAAATGGAGTTGGTTCCTCTGATACGGAAAACCGGTGGTGTATTCAAAACACCGTTAGGAATGGTTACCTGAACACCAGGTGCACGCCCTGCAAGTGCCTGTTCAAAACTTTGTACAGGTTTGTCTGCAACGGTTGTGCCTTTAATAGTTGTAAGGCTGCCTGTTACTTCTTTTCTTTTCTGGCTACCATAACCTATCACCACTACTTCTTCCAGCCTCGTATCTCTTGGCCTTAAAGTAATGTTTACAACCGATTGACTGCCCAAAGATCTTGATTGTGTTTCAAAATTCACGTTTGAAAAGGTTAGTGACCTGACATTGGAAGGAACAGATAAACTGTATTTTCCATCCTTATCCGTTGTGGTTCCCTGTTTTCCATCAGGGCTTGTAACAGAAACACCTTCAACAGGTGCTCCCTTGTCATCAATAACTTTACCAGTTATTGTGCGGTTTTGTGCGGCTGCATTTAGAATAAATACAAAAACAGCCGATAAGATTAAGATCGATTTTCTCATTTGCTTAATAGTTTATGGTGGCAAATATAATTCACATTCGCTGTATTTATCAAATACTTTGACAAATTTATTAACCTTTTAGCTGCTTCTCATCAACCCTTTACAGCTCACGTTAGCACTCATTTTGGGCCGGTTTTTTACTTCTTTTTTGGCGCAAACAACAACAACAAAACCGGAAGCAGTACCAGGTTGGTAAATGTGGCAACTAAAAGCGTTATAGAAGTTAACCAACCTAATGCTATGGTTCCCCCAAAACTACTTGCACAAAAAATAACAAACCCGGCAATTAAAACCAGGGCTGTATATACTATACTCAGCCCTGTATTTTTGATAGTAACGCTCACTGTTTCCTGTATATTGTTACTGTACAGAGGCAGTTCCTGTTTGTAGTTCACTAGAAACCTTATGGTAATGTCGATAGCAATACCTAATGCCACGCTAAAAACCAATACTGTAGATGGTTTAAGCGGCACTCCCGCCCACCCCATAATACCTGCCGTGATGACTAAAGGTATCAGGTTGGGTATCAATGAACAAAGCAGTATCCGGGCAGACCTGAACAGGTAAAGCATACATACCGTAATTAAAAGAAATGCCCAGAAAATACTTTCCTTTAAACCATTCACAATAAAGCGGCTTCCTTCTAAAAAAGTAGAGCTTGTGCCGGTAACGGTTATTTTATAGAGCGCTTTTGACGAATCACTTATATCAAGGCTGTCAATTCCGTTTAGGATCCGGTTGGCATTCAATTTTATTGAATCTATTATGGGCAATAATTCCTGTGTACCTACATCTGCCATGCTCATACTTATGCGTAAAAATCGTTCGGAAGAGTCAATAAAAGAACCGGCCAGTTTAAGCGTAGCAGAATCTGCAGCAGTCATTTCATTATTTTCCTTCCGGCTGTTGGTAATACGCAATTTATCATGCAGGTCTTTCAATGGGTTACCAAAAGCCGGGAGTGTGTAAGTGGAATCGCCCTTCCCTTCGCTGATTGCCTGGTAACTGAATTTTATTCCGTCAATTACTGATAAAGGCTTGGCGATATTATTTTGCCTGGCTAAAAATGAGTCCTGGAAAAAAGCAATCTTGCTGATATCAATATTTGGCCTTAAGATCCCTTTAGGCTTTTTTGTATCCAGCACTACTTCCAGGGGCATCACCCCTTTAAAATTCTTTTCAAAAAATTTAAGATCAGTATAAATTTTATCCGTCTTGGGTAAGTCATCCACAATAAAAGCAACCGTTTTTAATTTGAAAACGCCAATCATTGAAAAGATCAAAACAACAGCGGTAACCCCATACACTGTTTTTTTATGATGAATAACCCAGGTTTCAATCTTTAATAAAAATGAAGTGAGCCAGCGGTTATTTAAATATTTTGTTTGAGAAGGTTTGGGTGCAGGTAAATAACTCAACATACCCGGCAGCAGTATGAAAGAGATGAAAAATATGACCATGATACTAATCCCGGCCACTACACCAAACTCTCTTAAAACAGGACTTTTAGTTAATGCAAAAACAGCAAACCCAATAGCTGCTGTAATGTTACAGAACAGGGTAACCACTCCCATCTTGCTTACCATTTCTACCAGTGACCTTTGTTTATCCCCATTTTGTAAATATGCTGTATGGTATTTATTGATGAAATAGATACAATTGGGTACACCAATTACCACAACCAATGGTGGTATCAATGCAGTGAGGATGCTTATCTTATAGCCGCATAATTGTAAAACACCCATGCTCCATACCACACCCAATATCACTACCAGTAAAGAAAGCAAAGTGGTGCTTATGGAACGGAAGAATAATAACAGGATAAGTGTACTTAAAACCAGCGAGCCTATCAAAAAGAACCGCATTTCTTCCTGCAGCCTGTCGGCAACAACAGTTCTTATTAAAGGCAGGCCGCTTAAATGTGTTTCAATACTGGTTGCTTTTTCAAATTCTTTTGCAACAGCAGTGATATCTGCAACAATTTTAGATCGCTTTACAGAGTTAAGTGCTACCTTATTTATACGCACAGCTATTAAATAGGCATGTGCTTCGGGGTTGTATAATTTGTATTTATAAAAAGAAAGGTTTTTAAACACAAGGCTGGCCGAATCCAATAAAGCCTGTTCACTTAATGAGTCGGGGAATATTTTCACAGGCACTAATTTCTCTGTCAGCGTGTCTTTTTGAAGGGCAATAGCGCCTGGAACACTCAATACATCTTCTACGTATTGTACTTGTCGCAATTCCCTGTGCAGTTTAATATAGGCATTAAAAACAGGAAGGGTAAAAAGTTTATCGGTTTGTATGCCCGCTACTAAAACATTCCCATCATCCCCAAATTTTTGCTGAAAGGATCTGTATTCTTTGTATTTGGGATTATCAACGGGGATAGCTCTTGCAAATTCATAACCCAGTTTTACTTTACTGGCGTAAAAACCCATCACAGCGGATGCCGCAAATAAAATAACTAAAAGGGCAAGCCGGTTTTTAATAACAAAATTTCCTAAACGTTGCCACATAGACATTGAATAATAAAATATAATGTGCAAAGAAAGCCATTTTATGTGGCTTAGCCATAAAACGGCCTGCCGGGGTTTGTTTACTTTTGTTTTAAATAAAGCACCAGCTACTCAATATGACACATAAGACGAAAGGAATAGTATTACGCAGTATCAAATATGGTGAGACAAGTTTGGTGGTTACCATATTTACTGAAATGTTTGGTGTGCAAACCTATATGGTAAATGGTGTACGAACCTCAAAAAAGTCTTCATCAAAAGCCAATCATTTTCAGCCAACAGCTATTTTAGACATGGTCGTTTATCACAGTGAGAACAAGTCTATGCAGCGTATTAAGGAATTTTCATGGGCTGTACTATACACAAACCTGCTGAGTGATGTTATTAAGAACAGTATTGCCTCTTACATGGCCGAACTTATTCAAAAATGCCTGAAGCAGCCTGAAGCAAATGCCGATCTCTTTAATTTTTGTGAAGAATCTTTTTTACAGCTGGATAAGGCCTCTGCAATTACTACCGCAAATTTTGCTTTGTTTTTTACCCTGCACCTAACGCATTTTTTTGGATTCAGGATGGCGGATAATTTTAATTCAGAAAATTCCTTTCTTGACTTGCAGGAAGGGACCTTCACCAATCACCAGCCAACACACCCATATTTTATTGACGGGAAACTGGCAGAACTCACAGCACAACTATTGAAAGTAATGCAGCCTTTTGAGCTGGAAGAATTTAAGCTGAACCGGGAGATAAGGAGAAATTTGTTATTAAACTATCTGCAATATTATGCCTTGCATATCCCTGATTTCGGGCAAATGAAAACATTGGTTGTGCTGCATGAGGTTTTATAAGGGCCTGAAGGCTACAAGCCGTCGGGACCATTAAACTGGTTTTACAAAATTCTCTTCGCAACAGTTTTTTCATTGGTCTGCAGGCCATCTATTCCTTCAATCAATACGATCCCCGGTTGTTTACCCTTTTCAAAACTGCCCAATGTACTATCCATTTGCAAAGCTTTGGAACCATTGGCAGTGGCCCATTGTAACAAGGCAGATAATCCCAATTCAGGGAAATTCTTCTGCAGCGTCTTTATTTCCTCTAAAATACTTAGCTGATCATTGGAAGAAAGGCTATCGGTACCTAAAACAATATTACAGTTATTACGAAACAGCATATTTACATCGGGCAGGGTATTCGTGATATAAAGATTGGCATTGGGGCAAAGACAAAAGTGAGTTATGAGTTTTGAGTTTTGAGTTATGAGTTCGATATCTTTTTCAGAAACAGCAACATTGTGTACCAAAATAATGGATTGGCCTTTGGTAAAATAAGGTATCCATGTTTGCAAACTGGACTTGCCGGAAGGTTGAAAGAAAGAAATATCAATTCCCATTTTTTCATACATGCGTAACATATCACCAGCTCCGTTTTCAAATAACTCATTTTCCGCTTTGGTTTCCTGGTTATGGATAGTTAGCAGGTTATTGTTGGGAAATTCGTTGATCATGCCAAACATCTCCGGCGAAACGGAGTATGGTGCATGTGGTACAATTGAATTAGAAGGCAATGATGCAGCATAGGAATTGTAAAAATAAACAGCCCTTTGAAACCGCGGCCCAGCAACTGATGGCGGGAAACCGCTGGCCTCAATAAAGTTGTGATATGGCAGCCTGCCCTTACTTTTTTGCGGAATAGTAAGAGTATTGTTACAGATGTCCCCCACGGCAATAATTCCGTTTTGCAGCATTTCGTTTTCCGCATCTTCAATGGCAGCCAGTATTTTTTCCTCGTTAAAGTGTCTTTCATTAACCACCTTAAAAACAAAATCAACTAATCCCGTATGTTTTGGGATGAGGCCTTTCATATGCGACAACTCGAGGTGGCAATGGCAATTAATGAACCCGGGGCTGAGCATTCCGGTAAATTTCCCGACTCCATCGCCGGCATCTTCTTCCTTAACAAGATCAGCAATCACACCACGGTCATCAGTAATTAAAACATGCTGCTGCAGTAACTCGTAGCCCGTAAAAATGTGTTCTGCTGAGAATTTTCTGTACAAAATGATTGATTGATATATTGTAAATTTGCCGCCTGCCCTAAAAACGCAGTAAAAGCAGAGCAAAGTTATGCCGTATAAGTGTGCGACGCAACGATGTTTAATTATGCACCAAGCCGGAAACAAAATTTTATAATAATACACAATCAACCCTTCCGCCAAATGGCGGAGAAACGGAGGAGCTTATGTTAGATAAATTAGACGCTATAAAGGGAAGGTTCGACAACCTGGGTGTTGCACTCACCAACCCGGAGATCGTAAGCGACAATAAAAAATTTACTGCCATCAGTAAAGAATACCGGAGCCTTGAAAAAATTGTGAATGCCCGGAATGAATATGTGAAATTGCTGGATGATATCGGGTTCAACAAAGAAGTGCTGAGCGGCGATGATGAAGAAATGAGGGCTCTTGCCAAACAGGAATTACCCTTTTTGGAAGAAAAAAAAGAAGCGCTGGAGAAGAATCTCCGCAATATGCTTATTCCTAAAGATCCTTATGATGAAAAGAATGCCATACTGGAAATTCGTGCAGGCACGGGTGGTGATGAAGCCTCTCTTTTTGCAGGTGACCTGTTGAGGATGTATTTAAAGTATTGTGAAAGGAAGGGCTGGAAGACAGCCTTACTGAGTGAAAGTGAGGGTACCGTGGGTGGTTATAAAGAAGTACAGGTGGAAGTTGTTGGCGACGATGTGTATGGAACATTGAAATTTGAAAGTGGTGTACACCGGGTACAGCGAGTGCCTGATACCGAAGCCAGCGGCCGTGTTCATACAAGCGCTGCAACGGTGGCCGTTATGCCCGAAGCAGAAGAGATAGATTTTGAGTTGAAGGAAAGCGATGTAAAAATGGAAACAGCCCGTAGTGGCGGTGCAGGTGGCCAAAATGTAAATAAAGTTGAAACCAAAGTGTTCCTTACCCACAAGCCAACCGGGATCACTGTTGTTTGCCAAACTGAACGAAGCCAGTTAGCCAACCGGGAGAAAGCCATGGACATGCTGAGAACCAAACTATATGATGAAGAAGTAAGAAAAGCCGAAGAAGCCATATCGCATAAAAGAAAAAGCCTGGTAAGCACCGGCGACAGGAGCGCTAAAATAAGAACATATAATTTTCCACAGGGCCGTGTTACAGATCACCGCATTGGGTTAACGGTATATAATTTAGATACTATCCTAAATGGCGATATACAGGAATTTTTAGACGCTTTACAGTTTGCTGAAAATGCAGAAAAGCTGACCATGCAGAATTAATGGCAATCTTTTAAATTAACTTCAGGAACCTGAATAATATAGTACTTTTAGTAACTAGTGTCTTATTTAATCATTTAAAATAAAATTATGTTAGAGGAATTATTCAACCTGGTAAAAGGAGTTTCGGGCGACTCGGTAGTCAATAATCCCGACATACCTAATGAACACAATAATGATGTGGTGGCTGAAGCTACTAATACAGTAGCTTCGGGCTTACGAAATATGGTTGCTGGCGGTGGCTTAGAAAGTATCGTCTCTCTTTTTAATAATAAAGGGCAGCAGGGAAGTACCAGCAGCAGTTTATTGAACAACCCTATAGTAAATATGATGATCGGGCATTTTGCCGGTAAGCTTACCACCAAATATAATGTTAGTGGAGCCCAGGCAAACAATGTGGCCAGGAACCTGATACCCGATGTGGTAAGTAACCTCATCAATAAAACCAATGACCCTGCCGACAATGGTTTTTCTTTGGAGGGCTTACTTAATTCAATAACAGGTGGACAAACAGCACAGGTTGTACAGGAAAAACAAAACAGCGGTAACAGCGGATTTAATTTCCAGGACCTGATTGGCCAGTTTACCGGTGGTGGACAACAAAATGGCGGTGGCGGAAACGGGTTGATGGATATTGTATCCCGGCTGGCAGGTGGAGCCCAGGCGCAACAACAAAAAAATGGCGGCGGTGGACTAATGGACCTCATCAAAGGTTTTATGAAATAATAAATATTGCATCTTTTATATACAAGCCCCGGAAGACTCCCGGGGCCTTTTTTATTTAACCCTTATGCACCTATCGTCAATCCACGTGTTTTTTAGCGTACAAATACTCAAAATAATAAATTGTCTTTTCCGTTTAGTATGTATTAAACATGTAGGGTATTAAGTAATACTTAACATTTTTAGTAAAACTTCTGGCATTGGTTTTG
This sequence comes from Ferruginibacter sp., assembly GCA_044222465.1. Taxonomy (GTDB): domain Bacteria; phylum Bacteroidota; class Bacteroidia; order Chitinophagales; family Chitinophagaceae; genus Ferruginibacter. Next base: position 3,953 of record JBGANE010000011.1, on the reverse strand, counting down.
CGTATTTATAAACAGAAATCGATAATTCAAATTTTCTCATAAGCAGTTAGTTTTGGTAACGGCCCCTGTTTCTACAGGGGCTTCTCTTTTTTTACCTGATCTTATCCGGTATCGGGTTTGAAATGGTTGCTTTACCTTTGCCATCCAAATTATAACATTGGCCACATCATCATCTGATAGAAAGAATTTTTTTAAACGTATCCGCAACAAGGATGCCGCAGAGCCCGAAGAAATGTCCTTCATGGGGCACCTGGAAGCCTTGCGCTGGCACCTGATGCGTTCTGTCATCGTGTGGCTGGCAGCTGCCATTATTATTTTTGTTTTTATCGATTGGGTTTATGATGAGATCATTCTGGCCCCGGCCAGTGAGCACTTTATCAGCTATGGTGTGCTGTGCAGATTTGGACATTGGCTGCACATTGGTGATAGCCTGTGCATGCCTCCCGTTAAAATAGATTTCCAGGTAACCGCTGTCAACGGCACATTTACCTCAGCCATTTCCATTGCGCTTATAGGCGCTGTAATTGTGGCCTTCCCTTATCTTTTTTGGGAATTCTGGCGATTCGTTAAGCCGGCACTTTCGCCTAAAGAAAAAAAATATGCCCGGGGAAGTATCTTCTGGGTATCTCTTTGTTTTTTCACCGGTGCGGCATTTGGTTATTACCTGCTGGCTCCTTTCACATTTAATTTTTTAGCCAGCTTTACCCTTGGGAAATCTGGCATGATCATTTACAGGCCTTCTATCAATGATTATATCGACAGCCTTACAAACCTGATACTGGGTTGTGGTATTGCATTTGAATTGCCTATACTCGCCTATGTGTTGGCAAAGATTGGCCTCATTACTGCCGGGTTTCTAAGAAGGTACTCTAAGTATGCTTTTGTGATCATCCTTTTCATTGCGGCTGTAATTACCCCATCGCCAGATATAACAAGCCAGATCATTGTAGCGCTTCCCCTGCTATTGCTTTACTGGATCAGCATTGTACTGGTAGCCCGTGTTGACCGTAAAAAAGCGAAGGAAGAAAAAGAATGGAGCTAAATGAAGGTTTAACGTTTAAAGGTTTAAAAGGTTTACCTAACTTTGAATTGTTTATTCAACATTAAACGTCTTAAACGTTAGACCTTTTAAACTTCTTACGCATGTCTCCTTTTAATTTACATTTACCCATTGCTATCGGATGTGATCATGCCGGATTTGATTGCAAAGAAGACCTCATTTCTTTTTTAGAAGGAGAAGCGATGGTCTTCAAAGATTTTGGAACCTATTCAAAAGATTCTGTTGACTATCCCGACTTTGCACATCCTGTTGCATCTGCTGTAGAAAAAGGTGAAGCCGCTTTTGGAATTTTATTATGTGGCAGCGCCAATGGTGTGGCCATAACAGCCAATAAACACCAGGGCATAAGAGCTGCTGTTTGCTGGGGAGAAGAGCTGGCTGAACTAGCCCGTAAACATAATGACGCCAATATCATTTGCATACCTGCCCGTTTTGTGAGAGATGGTGATGCCGAAAAGATGCTGGACGTTTTTATGAATACAGCCTTTGAAGGTGGCCGGCATGCAAACAGGGTCAGTAAGATCGCCTGTTGAAAGGTTCAAAGTTTAACGTTCAAGAGATTCAAGGTTGGTGGGGCTGCATGCTTTGAACATTAAACCTTAAACTTCTTAAACCTTTTAAACGTCCTCCCCCCGCCGTTCATATAAAATCAACTCCCGATTGCCCCGATTTGGCTATTTTGCCCCTCATTAAAATTTAAAAATGAAAAGAATATTCCTAGCATTCAGCCTGGTGCTTGGCATCAGCGTAGCAATTGCCCAGGATCCTGCTGCAAAATATGCAGGCAGCATCACTGGCGATAATCTCAAAAAACACCTGACCATCATCGCCGGACCGGAAATGGAAGGCCGTGAAACGGGTACCGAAGGCCAGCGCAAAGCTGCTGCCTATATCGAATCACAGTTCAAAGCCATGGGGCTCAAATCGGCCCCTGCCCTGAATGGATACCAGCAATTATATCCCTTGTACCAGGACAGCCTGCTCACAAGTAAACTCAGTGGCGGTGGCAGCGATGCTGTGTTCGGAACCGATTTTATTACGCCGCTCAATGCAAATGAGAATGGTTCTTTTAAAGGAAAGAAACTGATCTTCATCGGTTATGGTATCGACGACAAAGCCTACAGTGATTATACTAACGCAAATGTGAAAGGGAAAGTGGTTGTCTTCATAATGGGAGAACCAAAGAAAGACGGCAAATTCGTTATCAGCGGCACTAACCGTATTAGTGAATGGACTTTCCCCGGCACTGCTAAAAAACTGGCTACTGCAGCAGCAAAAGGTGCAATCGGCGCCCTGGTGATCAACCCACAGCAGGAAACATTCAATCAACGCACAGTTGACAACAGTAAGAAGACGGGTGTTTACTTTCCCCGTGCAGCAGAAGGTAAAACGATCAACTACGCATTGATATCTCATGCATATGCCCGTATGCTTTTCGGAAATGAGTTTGCAGTTGACACCATCATCGCAAGGGCAAGGCGCAGCGAAGTTACACAGATCAACGGCGTTGAAAAAAAGTATAAAACAAATTTCAGCTTTTCCAAATACCGCAATACCATCAATGCAAGTAACGTAGTAGGTGTGGTGGAAGGAACCGATAAGAAAGACGAATATGTTTTTGTTACCGGCCACTACGATCACCTGGGTATGCGTGACGGCAAGATATATTATGGCGCCGATGACGATGGAAGCGGAACCGTAGGCGTTATGCTGATGGCCGAAGCTTTTGCCAAAGCCGCCGCCGAAGGTAAAGGCCCCAGAAGAACAATAGTGTTCATGACAGTGAGTGGTGAAGAAAAAGGATTGTGGGGAAGTGAGTACTACAGCGATCATCCCTTCTACCCGTTGGAAAAAACCACGGTTGACCTGAACATCGACATGGTAGGAAGAGTAGATACCGAACGCAAGACAGCCGATTCACTGAACTATGTGTATGTGATCGGTCACGATAAACTGAGCAGCGACCTGCCCATCATCAATGAAGGCATGAATAATAAATACACCCAGTTAGTACTTGATTACAAGTTTGATGATCCAAATGATCAGAACCGTATTTATTTCCGCAGCGATCATTACAATTTTGCACGCAAAGGAGTTCCTATCTTATTCTTCTACGACGGTATGCTTAAAGCAGATTACCACAAGCCAACCGATACGGTTGATAAGATCAACTGGGACCTGTATGAAAAAAGAGTGAAGATGATCTTTCACACCGCATGGGAAATGGCAAACAGGGATGAGATGCTGAAGAGAGATACGCCGCTGAATATGGGCACACGATAATTTTCACGCAAAGCAACATAAGAAGCAAAGCCGCAAAGAATTCTTTGCGGCTTTTGTATGTTGACTTAGCGCCTTTGCGTGAAAATTACCAGCCCAGCACCCAGGCGAATATGAGGGGCGCAACGATCGTTGCATCACTCTCCACAATAAATTTTGGGGTATTGATATCCAGTTTGCCCCAGGTGATTTTTTCATTGGGCACAGCGCCGGAGTAAGAACCGTATGAAGTTGTTGAATCACTTATCTGGCAGAAATAACTCCAGAACGGAACATCATGCCATTCCAGGTCCTGGTACATCATGGGCACAACACATATTGGAAAGTCGCCGGCAATACCACCACCTATCTGGAAAAAACCAACCCCTTTGCCTGAAGAATTCTTTCTGTACCAATCTGCAAGCCAAACCATGTATTCAATTCCACTCTTCATGGTGGTTGCTTTCATTTCATTCTTGATCACGTAAGAAGCAAAGATGTTTCCCATCGTGCTGTCTTCCCAACCCGGAACAACAATAGGAATATTCTTTTTAGCTGCTGCCAGCATCCAGCTGTTCTTCGGATCTATCTCGTAGTATTGTTCCAATACTCCGCTCAGCAGCATCTTGTACAT
>JBGANE010000071.1:0-10389 GCA_044222465.1 Ferruginibacter sp. | reverse complement strand
AAAGTCAACAAGGTTTTTCTCGCTATCAACTACATCAATGTAGCCGTCTCTTTGTAGCTTAATTAAAATAGACCTAACAGGTTCTTTATCTAAGTCAAATTTATTTCTAATATCCTCAAATGTAGTTTCATGGCTGCAGAATGAAAGTAATATATCAAGCCTTCTCAGCATTCGCCATTCCGAGATAGTCATTTTACCCGATGGGTCTATTGGGGTATCAGTAATAGTCCTGTTAAGAATTTCTCGCATTTCTGATATTAACTCATCTCGAGTTTTTTGTTTATTATCCATAAGCAAACTTTTAACAAACACCAATCTACTCAAAAATCTCCGCTCTGTAGTGGCATGGGTTTATTTTTTCAAACCTGCTGTAGTTCAGGCTGAGAGCCTGTTTAACATAATGTTAATTATAGGCTAATTGTATTATCTTTATAATCGGGATACGTAAAAACTTGGGCACAGGATTTGCCTAAGTGACCATACTACCCAATTAGATTTTATATCCGTCCCGTCGAAAGCATATCTCAGCCATAAAATTATTTATTGAAGGTTTTTTAAACAGCTATTAAACTGTCGTCGTGTTCATGCATGCGATATTTTGGTTTAATATCAGTTTTCCTTTGAAACCTGATCCCTGGGTTATTCGTAGCCCGGGGATTTTTTTTTGCAAATACGGGCTACATTTGCGCCAATGCACACAGATACGACTCCTGTTAAAAAAATTCTTTCCAACCTCAATATTGATGAACTCAATCCAATGCAGTCTGCTGCGCTGGAAGCTTATCCAAAAAATGAGAACCTGGTTTTGTTATCGGCTACAGGCTCGGGAAAGACCCTGGCTTTTTTATTGCCGGTGGTACAATCATTGAACCCGGAAATTGACCAGCCGCAGGCTTTGATCATTGTGCCCAGCCGGGAACTGGCCATACAAATTGATGATGTGTTTCGAAAAATGCAGACCGGTTTTAAAGTAACTCTTTGTTATGGAGGCCATAAACGGGAAACCGAAGAAAATAATTTAAAACAGGCCCCGGCAGTTATTATTGGTACAGCCGGCCGTCTCGCCGATCATATCCGCCGTAATAATTTTTCTCTGGAAAAAATTTCCACACTGGTACTGGATGAATTTGATAAATCGCTGGAGCTGGGCTTTACCGAAGAAATGTCCTTCATCACAGGTTCTTTAAAAAATATTTCCAAAAGAATTCTTACATCTGCCACCTATGCTGCAGCTATACCCGAATTCACAGGCATTACAGGTTGCATCAAACTGAATTTTTTATCTGAGACAGGGCATACGGAAGGCATGCTGGACATACAAACTGTTTTCAGTGCTGATAAAGATAAACTGGATACCTTGTTCAAACTCATTTGTTATTTAGGTAACCGCTCAACCGTTGTATTTTGTAATCACCGGGAGTCAGTTGAACGAACCAGCAACCTGTTGACTGAGAAGGGGATCTTAAATGTTTTTTATCATGGAGGTATGGAGCAGCAGGAAAGGGACAGCGCTCTTTGTAAATTCAGGAATGGCACTTCAAATATCCTTGTTACCACCGATCTTGCTTCCCGTGGACTTGATATTCCCAATATCCGCTACATCATTCACTATCATTTGCCGGCTACTGAAGATGTATTCACACACCGCAATGGCCGCACTGCCCGTATGGGTGCAAGCGGTACGGCTATTTTAATCCTGTCGGCCGAAGAACAATTGCCAGACTATATTCCAGGCGTTGAACACATAGAACTGGAAGAGTCCTATCCCCTGCCCGAAAAACCCAAATGGAGCACACTATTTATAGCCGCAGGAAAAAAAGATAAAGTGAATAAGATAGATATCGTTGGTTTTCTTTCCAAAAAGGGAGAATTAAAACAGGAAGATATCGGGTTAATAGAAGTAAAAGATTTCTTTTCGTTCGTTGCAGTGCGCAAGGTAAAAGTGGGACAGTTGCTTGAACTCATCAAGAACGAGAAGATAAAGAATAAGAAGGTGAAAATAGAAATTGCCAGATAGAAAACTGATTGCACGAATTAAAAAGAACCTGCCTGTTGGGCATACAGTTTACACGAATTTTAACTAATACCCGGATGCTGATTTCTTAACAGGTATTTGTCATTCTGAGGTACGAAGAATCCCACCCGCAATCAACTTTATTTATGTTTTTTTCCATTCTCCCTCCACCCTTTCCAGGAAATGTCTTTTACTTTATTTAAAGGGGTTACTCCATTTGATGTCGGTATATACATTATTGCCTGATAATGTTTTCAGGAATGCCACCAGTGAATTCATTTCCTGCGCCGTCATATTCAATTGTTGGCCGAAGCCATTAGGCCTGAGTTTTGGATCGAGGTTGGTATTGCCCGGGGCAAGGTTGATCGTATTGTAATGCCCAACTGCATTTTGTAAAAGGCCGAGGTTACCGGTATGCATTACCGGCCCGTTCTCTATTCCCAGCGGATTGACAACATCACGAAGGCTTGGCGCTCTTGTAACTGTTATATCAATACCTGTCTGAGGTGCTATCTTTCCAATGATACCATTGTTGCCTGAATTAGGTGCAATATCAAACTCAGGAGCATTATGACAACCATTACATCCTGCTCCACCGCCGATACGAACACCTGTTGCATTAAACACAGGAGCGCCTATGAAAATTTGTTTGCCCTGGTTCTCAACAGGTGTAAAATTAGGGAATGGCTGCCCGTCGTTTGCAACAAGTGCCCTGCCTGCATCATATTTTGAATCGAAGGACTGTATGCTTCTTACAAACTGCGCCAGGCATTCCTGCATACGGGCTTCAGTAACGGTGATGTCGCCATATACAAACTTAAAAAGCTCATTGTAATAACTTATTCCCTGCAGTTTTGTCAACAACGCAGAAAGGCCGGGCCTTCCGCTCAATCCGCTGAAACCCATCTCTGCATGATCCTGTATTGGTTTGGTTGTTTGTATTTCAAGTGTTGCTGCTCTTTCATCCCAAAAGAATTTTGTTTCCACCGCATATCGTGCATTTATCAATCGCATGGTATGCCTTGCTGTAGTTCCGCCTGCAACTCCTTTGCTGGCTATTGCAGTATCGCTGAATGCAAACTTTTGTATGTGGCAGCTGCCGCAGGAGATAGAATTATCAATACTTAAATTCTTATCGTAAAATAAAACCCTGCCTAATGTAGCTTTTGCATTGGTGATGGGATTAGCCCCGGTGTTCTCCTTTACGATATAATTTGGCCTGCCCTGGTTGGCATAATTGACCAGGTTGTTGGGATCGATATTGGTTCCAAAAGCTGCCTTAATAGCTGCGTAAGGATCAACTGGTGTTACCGTTGTTGCAGAAGTTACGCCTTCAGTCTTTGAACAAAATTGAAATGCGGTAACCATAATGGCCAGTCCTGCAATAATGATTGTTTTTTTCTGCTGCATATATAGGTTTATGTTGTTGTTAGAGTATTCCGGTTTTACTTTAGCTGCCTGGTGGCGGACCTTCTCCCGGCCTCATTCCCGGAGGTGGCCCCTGGCGCCTTGGCGGAGCCATTCTCCTCAATGCATCCTGAATGATCTTATCAAACTTTTCCTGCTGTTCAGCATTGCATATCGCTCTAAGCTTTTGAAAATGCCGGAAAGTGAATTCATCCAGTTGTTGGTCTGCCGCCGCTGCTCGTCCACTGTACACATGCACTTCGGAGTCTGATACTTTTGGTTTCTTCAATAGTTCGAACAAAGCCTCTTTTGCCTGCTTTTGAATACTGTCCCGGATGGAGCGTACTCCTGCCTGGTGTTCATCTCTTAATTTTCTATAAGCTTCCTGTTGTGCAGTACTTAGTTTCAATTCGTTTGTAAGGAACTCAAACACTTCTCCCCTTCCCTGCGCAGGTGGAGGAAATTTATCTCCACCGGTTTCTTTATTCTTATTCGTCCATAACAAAGCCAGTGTTACAATATTTGCCGTAAGCAACAACAGTGTCACAACAGAAAGCCAGCGGTTATTGGTAGAATTGTTCATGTTGTATGCTTATTTAGTAAACAGATTCGGTGTTCATGTTATAGGCTGTTGCAAAACTTTCGATAGTGGCCGGTTTGTTTACCTGTTTTGGTTGCCTGTTCAATTGTGTCAATGAAAAAATATTTATGATAAATACCAGGAAAAGCGCTGCTGTGATAAATGCCGGGCGGAGGATAAGAAAAGTTTTTTTCTCCGTTTCCATCTCACTTTGCATTTTGCCTGTTAAACGGGTATAGAAAAAATCGGGGGCTGCTGCTTTTTGCAGGCCATCAAGGCTCTTCATTACCCGTTCTGTTCTTTGATTGTTTTCCATCATTAAAATTTACCTGTTATTAGTTTAGATGCTGTTTTTTGTAAAAACCTTCGCCTTAAGGCGGTAATTCATTAATTTTTTTCCGGAGGTTCTGCCTGGCCCGCTGCAGCAGCGAGTCCACAGCTGATTCTGAGGTCTTTAGGATATCTGCAATCTCCCGGTAACTTAACTCCTCTACTTTATTTAAAATAAAAGCGATGCGCTGGTTTTCGGGTAACTGGTCAATGAGTTTGAATAGCAGGGCAGCATCTTCCTTGCGTTCCTGCTGCACACCCGGGTGATTAAAGTCTTCAGGTTCGTGGAGGGGTTTATTATCATCGCCAAAAAGGTTACTTAAAAAGCCAAAGCGCTTTTTTCTTTTCTTGCCACGTAGATGTTCAAGTGATTTGGTGACTGTTACCCGGTATATCCAGGTAGATAAAAGCGAATCGCCTTTGAATTGCTGTACAGAGCGATAAACCTGTATGAACACTTCCTGTGCAATATCTTCGGCTTCGGTGTGATGTTGCAGTAAACCCAGCGCTGTATTGAATACCTTATCCTGGAATTGCGTGACCAATTCCTTAAATGCGGATTCTTCCCCGTTACGGAGGCCGGAAATTAATTCCTCTTCTGTCAAAGGCGATGCTGGTTTTTGATTTGACCTTCCAAATTACAAAAAGTTAAAGGACCAATTAATGGTATAGCAGGAATGGGGTAACCTTTTCCTGCCATTCATTTTTCAGTTCGCCTGATATCCTCTCTCCTGCTTTTAGTTTTGAAAAACTATTTTCCACGCCCAGTAATTTGTCTAAATGCTTTTCTCCTGACGGGTTAGCTCTTGTTTTGTATTTTCTTTCGGCGCAATGCCGGGGAAATAATAACAATAACTGCTGAATGATCGCAATGCCCGTTTGCACAGGTAGAAATTCTTTCTCATTCGCAATTAAAAGAGACAAACCAGAACAACTTTCGCCTGCATATAAACTATCTGCAGCAGTAAACTGAATTTCTTTGAACAAAACACCTGGTAAGTTCTGTGATCTCAATTCGGAAAGTAATAAAGAACTGTTGATCCAGGGTGCCCCAAAAATAGAAAAAGGGTTATTGCTGCCCCTCCCTTCATTTACATTAACGCCTTCCATTAATCCCATACCGGGATAGCACAATGCAGTTTCAATCGTTGAAATAGCAGGTGAGGTGGGCGAGAACAAAAAATTATTTTCAGATGGAAGACACCCTCTCTCCCAACCCGTCAATTGAATAACAGACAGGTCAATGTTCATTTTTCCTGTAGCTGAAAAGTAAGTGGCCAGTTCACCCAGGGTACAACTATGCCGTATCGGAATATTCCACCTGCCGATAAAAGAAGAACATTTTTCATCAAGCATGGGCCCTTCAGCTTTTTTCATATCTCCGCTTATCGGGTTGGGCCTGTCAAGTATCACTAATGGTTTATTGTATAGTACACAGGCTTCCATTACATAGGTCATCGTCCACAAATACGTGTAAAAACGGCAACCCACATCGGGAATATCAAATACGATCATATCAATGCCTTCCACATCTTCTGCAGTGGGCATTAAATGGTCGCCGTATAAACTAACGACTGGTAACAGAGTAAGCGGATCAATACTGTTGCTTTGATAAGTACCATCTGCGCCTTTTGCTTCCAGGCCATGTTCGGGTGAAAACAGTTTAATGATATTGAAGCCCTTCCTGAGTAAAGCTACCCTGCACTGTTCTTTACCGGATGTGAGTGCGGCATTATTTGTGACCAGTGCAATACGGGCATTTTTAAATGAGTTTTGCTGCAACAGTAAATGGTCAAGACCTGAAAATGTTTTTTGCATTGCAGACTTAGTTAAGGATTCCTGCTTTTTCGTGATCGTCATATTTATTTCTCAGGTTCAGCAATTCCAGTTTCATCTGTTTTAATATTTCCTGGTGTGCTGCCGAGTTAATAAGATTCTTTTGTTCCCGGGGATCTGTCTCCAGGTCATATAATTCCCATTCATCAACGGGGTAAAAATAAATGAGCTTGTATCGCTCTCCTCTTACTCCAAGGTGTTGTAACACGGTATGATCTGCATAGTATTCATAAAAATGATAGTAAAGATTACGTCGTGAAATAATTTTTTGTTTGCCGGTAATGGTTGGTACAAGGCTAAGGCCCTGCATAAAATCAGGCGCTTTTATGCCGGCAGCATCTAATATGGTTGGTGCATAGTCAATGGTTTGCACCATATTCGTGTTTACCGTACCGGCTTTGATCTTGCCGGGCCAGCGCATCAGTAATGGCGATTGCATAGATACATCATACATCCAGCGTTTATCAAACCAACCATTTTCGCCGAGGTACATTCCCTGGTCGCTTGTATAAACAACCAAAGTATTTTTGGTAAGATCATTCTTATCCAGGTAGTCAAGCAGCTTCCCGATATTTTCATCAATGGAAGCTACAGTGGCCAGGTAATCCTGCATGTACCACTGGTATTTATATTTTAATAGTTCCTTTCCGGTGGGTTTCAAGCGCCGAATCAGTTCTCCTCTTTCTGCATATATCTTTTTAATGCTGCTCCTGTCAGGCTCCGGTATCCGGTTGAAAATAGCATTGTAATAAGCAATTTCTGCAGAGTCTGGTTTCAATCCCGGGATGTCCATCAAAAATTTGGGATCAACTTTCAGGTCGCTGCACAATTCCATATCATGCAGTATACTCATTGTTTGTAAATGCCATGCGGTTCCATGTCCGGCTGTGTCTATATATAGAGTGGCAGGCTCCGGGAATGTTTTGTTGTGAAACTGCTGAATATATTCTAACGGTGCAAAAAAATACCGGTGCGGCGCTTTATGATGCAGGTGTAATAAAAAGGGTTTATTCTTATCCCGGTTATCAAGCCATTTGATCGCTTCATCAGTGATCACGTCGGTGGCATACCCATGATAAGTGGTTGTATCTCCTTTCATGGAGATAAGCCTTGGCTCAAAATACTGGCCCTGCCCCGGTAAAATTTTCCAGTAATCAAAACCTGTTGGGTAAGACTGCAAATGCCACTTGCCAACTATTGCTGTTTGATAACCGCCCTGTTGCATCAGTTTGGGCATAGTAATTCTTGACGAATCGAACCGGGTACGATTATCTCTCATCCCGTTTTTGTGTGAGAATTGTCCTGTTAACAGCGTAGCTCTTACCGGGCCGCAAATAGAGTTACTTACAAAGCTACGGGTAAACAATACACCTTCTTTGGCAATACGGTCAATATTGGGTGTGCGGATGAACTTTTTATTGTAGGCGCTGATGGCATCTGCGTCATGATCGTCGCTCATGATGTAAATGATATTCGGCCTTTGCTGGCTAAAGCAATTGAAAGAAAGTAACAGGAATAAAATAAGCAGCCGCATGATGGGGTTTATTGCGACAAGTTACAACATTTGATCGCTTAATTGTATTGCAGAATTTTAACCCCCGTCCAACTGGACGAAAATGGAATTAATGAACAGATATAAGTAAGGTAAACCTGGTTGTTATAAATTGAAACACCCCATGTACCGATATTGTTATTTACCCCTCCATATTCATATTTGAACACAGGGTTTAAAGGATTGGAAACATCAACAACCTGCATGTCGCTTTTTCCTGACGAAATGAAGATGAGTTTTTTTGCTGCATCAAATGCAATTTCATTGGCATGCCCATTACTGCTAAACCAGTTTAATGGATTCGTTTGGCATGTCCATGGATTCCACCAACTGCTGAGTTTAATGTTTGATGTATCGCTTACATTCAGCACTTCCAACCCGCAATAATCCACGGCAGCATACACATAAGAGCCATCAATTACAATATTATTGTAAGCTCTTGGTTTACCATTCATATCCGGGTTTGAAAATTTACCCGTTTGTTTCGGGTTCAGTTTATCAACCACATTGATGATGCGTAAACCACCGGCATCGAAGCACAGGTACACAATATCATTTTTTACAGCCATGCCCCTTGCATTGTATTTATTGGGATCGGGGTTTGGGTCAGGAAATGTAAGTGAAGGGATATATGTTGATTTCAAAACAGGTAATGTTTTATCCGTTATATCAAATAACATCAACCCGTTCTTCATGGCGCCCAGGTAAGCATAATTTCCTTCTGTTTCTATAATGCCACCTCCACCTGTGAGTGAAGTATTGCTCCAGTATGATTTAATAAGGGCATTTGCCGGGTTTGTTATGTCAATAATTGCAAAACCCGGGCTTTGCACTGCAGTTCCAAAATGATTACCCAACGCCAGGTATAAATAATTGCCGTTCTGGCTCAAATTCATCACATGCAATGAACCGAAATTTGTGATGGTGATTGTTTTTACAAGCAAAGGCGTACTACTAATGTCGAATATCTTAAGCCCACCTTCTTTTGCAGCAACGTAGAGGTATGGCCTGTTTAAATTATCATGCCTTGAAGTAAGGAACATTTCGGCGCAGGTGGAAGGCAGATCGTATTTAAATGTTACCATAAAGTTTCCGTTGCCGCCACCTCCGCCACCATCGTCGTTTTTCTGACAAGAAGAAAAACTTACACCTAAGCTAATGAGTAAAACAAAAACTGAGCTGCTTTTATTAACTTTCATATAGATTGGTTTGAGCCTTCCATAACGCTTATTTCACGGCAATAGCATATAAAAAACGTTAAAGAAACCTGAATATTGGGCCAATACCTATTGAAACGATTCTATAAATTTTTTCACCCGGTTATCAAACTCATCACCGCTGTTAAATAAAAAGGAATGCCGGATGGGGATCACATAAACAGGATGTTCTTTTAACTCGCTCTCAAATTTGCTGAGGCGCACTCCATCTTTTTCCGTGGTAAGAATTATTTTCTTATCAGCTTTTACCTTTTCCAAGTGCTTTATGATGTCATGCAGGTCATCGCTGTCAAAGATGTGGTGATCGGCATAGCGCAGCATATCATACGTATGCACCCGGTTGGTAAGATGATCTTTAAGCGGCCCGGGGTTGGCAATACCACATACCAGCAACACCGCATGATCGTGTGTAATGGTTATTTGCTGTTTACTGAAAAGGTGGTAAGGGTCGCCATACACGATCGTTGTAAAGTAAACAACCTGGTCCGGGGATGGTTTGATCTCTTCAATGATCTCATTCTTTTCGGTTTCAGACAGATCGGGTTTGCATTTTGTTACTATAATGATATCCGCTCTTTTACTGCTGCTCCTTACATCACGAAGGTCACCGGATGGCAGCATCAGGTCACGGGTATACAAATTTAAATAGTCGGTGAGTATGATATTAAGCCCCGCTCTTACGCTCCTGTGCTGAAATGCATCATCTAAAATGATCACCTGTGTTTCAGGCCTTTCGTGCAGTAGCTGAGGAATGGCAACCAGCCTCTCTTCACCAACCGCAACCACCACATCCGGAAATTTTTTGTGAAACTGCATGGGCTCATCTCCTATTTCCAGCGCTGTGGTATTTGCAGCAGCAATGGCAAAGCCTGTTGTCTTTCTTTTATATCCCCTGCTTAGTGTGGCGGTTTTATAATTATTTTTTAAAAGCCTTATCAAATATTCCGTCATAGGTGTTTTACCTGTGCCGCCGGCTGCCAAATTGCCTACACATATAATGGGAAAATTGAAGGAAGAGGATTTGAGGATATTTGTATCAAAGAGTCTATTCCGCAACCAGACAGCCGCTCCGTAAATAAGCGAAAAGGGAAAGAGGAGGTATCTGAAACTGCGAAGCAAGGTTTAATGGTTTAATGTAGTTAACTGTTTATAAAGATAGAAAAGATAGTGGTGCCATAGTTCCGTTCGGTTTTGTAATGGGCAAACTTTTTATAATCATTCTTGGGTGTATGTTCCAGTACGAACCAGCCGCCGGTTTTTAGTATATTTTTCTCAAATACTTTCACAGGAAGCTCATCGATCGTAGATAAAGCATACGGTGGTCCGGCAAAAATAAAATCATATTGAGCCGTTGCGGCTTCTATAAAACGAAAAACATCTGACTTCATCACTTTAAAATTTTCAAACTCCAGTTCTGCCGAAGTTTTTTTAATGAAGTCATACATTTTATCAT
>JBGANE010000010.1:0-74540 GCA_044222465.1 Ferruginibacter sp. | reverse complement strand
CCGGTAAATTCACCGGCCGTAGCCCGAAAGATAAATTTACCGTTAAAGATGCCCTTACCGAAAACACGGTTCATTGGAATGATTTTAATATTCCTTTTGAAGAAAAGAATTTTTTCGGTTTAAAGGAAAAGATGCTTGCTTACCTGGGTGATAAAGATATCTGGGTTCGGGATTGTTATGCTTGTGCCGAGGAAGAATACCGCCTAAAGCTGAGGGTTATCAATGAAAATCCATGGAGCAATTTATTTTGCTATAATATGTTTATCCGCCCCGAAGAAAAGGACCTGGACAATTTTGAACCACACTGGCATATTATACAGGCCCCGGGTTTTAAAGCTAACCCTGCAGTGGATGGTACCCGTGCTGAAAATTTTGCTGTCATCAGCTTTACACATAAAACCATTTTGATTGGAGGAACAGGTTACACCGGTGAAATGAAGAAAGGTATATTCACTATGCTGAATTTTGTTTTACCTACCCGTGCTAATGTATTAAGTATGCATTGCAGCGCCAATATGGGTGATGCAGGCGATACCGCTGTGTTCTTTGGATTAAGTGGTACTGGTAAGACCACCTTAAGCGCCGATCCAAACCGTAAACTGATAGGTGACGATGAGCATGGCTGGACCAAGGATAGCGTATTTAATTTTGAAGGTGGTTGTTATGCAAAATGTATTGACCTGAGTGAAGAAAAAGAACCTGAAATTTATCACGCAATCAGACCCGGAGCGTTGGTTGAGAATGTGACTTTTATTGAAGGCACCAATAAAATAGATTTCAGCAGTAAAAAAATAACTGAAAATACAAGGGTAAGTTATCCATTAACTTTTATCAGTAATGCATTAGAGCCATCTATTGGCAAAACACCTAAGAATATTTTCTTTCTTACTTGCGATGCGTATGGCGTATTACCGCCCATCAGTAAACTGACTGCAGGCCAGGCGATGTATCAATTCATCAGTGGCTATACCGCAAAAGTTGCCGGTACCGAAGCGGGGGTTACCGAACCAAAATCTACTTTCAGCGCCTGCTTTGGCGCTCCATTTTTACCATTGCACCCGGCTCAGTATGCCGAAATGCTTGGAAAGAAAATGAACGAGCATAATGTAAATGTGTGGATGATCAATACAGGCTGGAGCGGCGGTGCATATGGTGTTGGCAGCCGTATGAAGCTGAGCTATACCAGGGCCATGATTACAGCAGCTCTTGAGGGTAAACTGGATAACGTTGCTTATGAAGCACACCCTGTTTTTGGAATGATGATACCAACAACATGCCCGAATGTTCCTGCAGAAATTTTAAACCCACGTAATACCTGGGCTGATAAAGCCGCTTATGATGCGATGGCTAAAAACCTGGCCGGGCAATTTGTAAAGAATTTTGAAAAATATGCAAGTGGCGCTAATGCAGAAATTTTAGCTGCGGCGCCAAAAGTATAATTATAAACAAGCCAACTGCCTATTACTAAACATCCCCCCGATTGTACTCGGGGGGATTTCCATTTTATTAATTCATTGACATTAAAACTTCATTTCTGCAATCTCTCCTTCCACAATTAATTTTCCTGCAGTTTTAGAAACAATTTCTTCAACTGTTATTCCGGGGGCCCTTTCCAACAATTTAAACCCATTGTCGGTAACATCCAGCACTGCTATTTCAGTTACAATTTTTTTGATACAACGTTTGCCTGTAAGAGGTAATGTGCATGCAGGCAATAATTTACTTTCGCCCTTTGGATTGGTGTGCATCATAGCCACAATAATATTCTTTGCGCTGGCTACCAGGTCCATTGCACCTCCCATACCTTTTACCATTTTACCGGGTATCTTCCAGTTGGCTATATCGCCATTCTCACTTACTTCCATTGCACCTAAAACAGTAAGGTCTACCTTGCCGGCCCGTATCATTCCAAAACTCATAGCACTATCGAAAAATGCAGAGCCGGGTACGGTTGTGATCGTTTGTTTTCCTGCATTGATCAGATCCGGGTCTTCCTCTCCTTCAAAAGGAAACGGGCCCATGCCCAGCAAGCCGTTCTCACTCTGTAATACTACATTTATTCCTTTAGGAATATAGTTTGCAACGAGGGTTGGAATACCAATACCCAGGTTTACATAATAACCATCCTTGAGTTCTTTTGCTATCCGCTGTGCTATTTGTTCCTTTGATAATACCATTGTTGTTTACTATCTGGTTATTGATTTCTTTTTCTTACGGTACGTTGTTCAATTCTTTTTTGATAATGCTCTCCCTTAAATATCCGGTGAACATAAATACCCGGTGTATGAATATAATTAGGGTCCAATTCACCAGCAGGAACCAGTTCTTCTACTTCGGCAATGGTTATTTTACCAGCCATTGCCATAAGTGGATTGAAATTGCGGGCTGTTTCTTTATAAATAAGATTACCATCGGTATCTCCCTTCCATGCTTTTACAATAGCAAAATCCGCATCAAAAGCATACTCCATCAAATATTCTTTTCCGTTAAATACCCTGGTCTCTTTTCCATCAGCTACCTCGGTACCCACCCCTGCAGGTGTATAAATAGCCGGTATCCCATACCCCGAAGCCATGCATCTTGTTGCCAGTGTGCCCTGGGGTATCAATTCCACTTCCAGTTCGCCACTTAATAACTGTCTTTCAAATTCAGCGTTTTCACCTACATAGGAAGAAATCATTTTTTTAACCTGCTTTTGTTTCAACATCATTCCAATCCCAAAATCATCAACACCGGCATTATTGGATATGCAGGTAAGGTTTTTAGGAGCCTTTTTAACAAGGGCTGCAATACAATTTTCCGGGATACCGCATAAGCCAAATCCTCCGAGCATTAAAACTGCACCGTCATTGATATCAGAAACGGCTTCAGTTGCATTATTGAAAACTTTATTCATTTTAGTTTCCTTCTATTATTTTATTGTGAAATTCTTTGCTTTATTTCTTTCTGCCTGTGCTATCATGCTATCCATTATCACTTTCAGTTTGCCTGGGTTCTCTTTATAATAATCGTAACTTTTATAAAAATTCTCCCTGGTTATTTTGTGAATAGTGAAAATTTCCTGTTGCAGTTTCAAATTTACATCTGCGGTTTTTTTTACTGAGTCTTTCCTGATTATTTCAGCAGTAAATGCATCGGCTTTAATCACATCCCACAATATAGCCTGCATGATATCAGGTTTTAAAACACCTTCGGGTATTTTGTTCTTGTTTCCGCAGGAAATAAATATGAGCAAACAAAAAAAAACTTTGCAGTTCCGCATCATTTCAATTCATCTTTATATTTAGGGGCATTGGTGATGTCCATTTTTTGTAAAAGTTCAGAGGCCCTTGCCTTGTCCTGCTGAGGTGCTTTTGAAAATATTTTTATCAGTTCTGTAGATTTACCCTGGAAAAAGAACTGGTTGATCATTTTATTCGGGTTATCTGTATTAAAATTGTTCAACAGGTTCAACACATTCATCACTTCTACCCGGGCAGCATTTTCATCCTCATATAGCTTATCCATTCCCAGGCGGTAATAATTATAATACACATCATGCATAATGGTGTAACGGCTGTTCAGCATATTTTCTACCAGCCAATACCGGTTACGTACACCATCAAAGGCTTTCCATCCGGAAATATTTCTGCCATCGGGAGCATTGTTTACAATATTTTGCGCCTTTTGAAAATAAGGATCACCGCCACGAAGCGAAAATGAATCATAGTCGAAACCCAGTATCATGTAGGAATAATAGGCAATCACAGCAGTAAGGTTTGAAACCAATGCATCGGAACCCGATACCCTGTTCTCATTGAATTCCAGTTGTTGAAATTCAACATACTTGAAAGTTATATTCTCATCTTTAAAATTGATGATAGGAGAAAGATAAGAGGTATTAAACACCGGCCTTGCAGCCTGTATGGTTAATGAAGCATTGTATACATTGAGGTCACCCGTTGGTTGAAGGTTAAGGAAAAAACTACATTCAATCCGCTCATTAGGCTGAAAATTATCCGGAGTCCATTTACGGGTATTGATAAAATTATTGAGTGCTGTCTGCAGAGTACGAAACACATTTTGATTTACATTATTCCCTACCTGGTTACTTGCAACAGTTATGTTGGCTTTTAATTCCTGTGCATAAGAAATCCTGAAAACAGGAATGAGTATTAGTATAAAAATAAGCTTACGCATGTAATAGTTTAATAATTGTATTTACGATATCAATGGCTACTTCTTTTTTGGATTTGGTTTCAAAAGGATATTCTTTGCCAGTCTTGTCAAAAATAGTGATTTTGTTAGTATCGTGTCCAAACCCTGCACCGGCATCATTCAATGAATTCAGAACGATCATATCCGCATTTTTTGACTGCAGTTTTTTTATGGCATTTTCTTTTTCATTATTTGTTTCCAGTGCAAACCCAACTAATATTTGTCCATTTGTTTTTGTACTGCCCAGGTGTTTTAAAATATCTTTTGTTTTGGTAAGTTGTACAGCAAAATCGTTTTCAGTCTTTTTGATTTTCTCTTCAGCAGTCGTTACAGGTGTATAATCTGCAACAGCAGCACTCATTACAGCAATATCAGATGTTGGAAATATCTTTTCGCAGGCATTAAACATTTCACTGGCAGATTTTACTTTAATCACTTTAATACCCCCCTTCACTTTTATATCGGAAGGGCCAAGCACCAGGGTTACATCAGCACCTCTCATACGCATTTCTTCAGCAATGGCCGCCCCCATTTTACCAGAGGAATGGTTACCAATAAAACGAACCGGGTCGATAGGCTCATAGGTTGGTCCGGCAGTAATTAAAACACGCTTCCCTTTCAGTTCAGACTTATTCAAAAAAAAACCATTCAACCATTTAATAATTGATTCCGGTTCCGCCATCCTGCCATCGCCAATTAAGCCACTGGCCAACTCTCCATTTTCTACTGGTATCAGGTGGTTTCCAAATCCAGCTATTGTTTCTAGGTTCTTTTTTGTTGTTGCATGATGCCACATATCTTCATCCATCGCCGGGGCTACCACCACCGGGCAGGTGGCAGAAAGATAAACAGCCATCAGCAGGTTATCACATTGTCCAGTCGCCATTTTAGACAGTGTATTACAACTTAAAGGTGCAATCACCATAATATCGGCCCAACGGCCAAGCATAACATGGTTGGCCCAGGAATCATTTTCGGCAAGGTCAATATGAACCGGGTTTTTTGACAGCGTGGAAAGGGAGAGTGGTGTTACAAAATCTTTGGCAGCCGGGGTCATCACGATTTTTACCTCAGCTCCTGCTTTTACCAGGAGCCTTGTTAGTATAGCAGATTTATATGCCGCAATACTCCCGCTTATTCCCAATAAAATTTTCTTTCCGTTTAACATAAAAAACCCGTTTCACATTTCGTGAGACGGGTTAAAATTATGATTTCTTAACTAAAAAAGAAGCTAAATTATTAGCGTAATTAACTGAAGAGATCCTCATCATTTTTACGGAAGTAGACTTTATCTTCCATAAATTCAGTTGTTGCCAGTAAAGCCGGGTTGGGCATACGTTCGTAAGCCTTTGAAATTTCAATCTGTTCTTTATTCTCATGAATCTCTTCCAGGCTATCCGTATGACTTGCAAATTCTTCGAGTTTATTGTGCAACTCTTCTTTCAATGTAATATTGATCTGGTTTGCCCTTTTGGCAATGATAGCTATAGATTCATACACATTACCGGTCTTTTCCTTAATATCCGATAATTTTTTTGGTTCTACCACACTACTGGTATTAGCGCTTAGCTGACGTCTGAGTTTGCTCATTTTTTATAGCTTTAATATGATTTTGACTTAGGTTACTATAATTTTCTGCATCTTTCAATAACTTACTTTCCGGGTAACGATCTACAAAATCCTCATATTCATCTATCACTTTTTCATATCGCTCAATTTGCTTTTCAGCTATACTTAATTTAGCAAACTTGTAATATGATTTAACTATTTTTAATTTATACTCCTCGCCCTTGGTAGATTCAGGGTAATTATTGTTTAATGTAGAAAATGCAATGGCTGCTGCCCTATACTGACCCAGATTATAATACAATTCAGCTGCCCTGTATTCCTTTTGTTCTAATTTGATCCTGCATTTATCTATAATTTCTGAAGCCTCTTTATTTCTTGGCGACCCGGGATGAGTATTGATGAAAGTTTGCATCATACCCATTGCCCTGGTTGTATTTACCTGTTCCAACTCAAGTTTTGGAGATTGTTTATAAAAACAATAGGAACGCATATAATCAACCTCTTCTGCCTTGCTGCTGTTGGGAAATACTTCCAGGAAACCTTTAAACAGGTTCTCAGCATCAGCATACATTTTCATGTAGTAAAAACAATAGGCATCTTTATAATACAACTCCTCAAACTTCAGTGACCCTTTAAAAATGGGGAACAGATCCTCATATAACGCCTGGGCATTCTTATACTTTTTTTCTGCAAAGAACTTATCGGCCATTTTAAGCTTATACTCGTAATCCTTGCTTTTGGATACCTTATTATAGCTGTATTTATTACAGGAAATCAAAAAAACCAGCAACGATACCGACACCAAAAGAAGTCTTAGTACTTTCATAAAGAATCGCAAAATTAACGTAATTAACTCAAAAATGCCGGTAAATAAACTAATTGCCAAAAAACTTCAGTTAAGGATTTGATAAAGAAAGGCTTGGGGATGTTAGCAATAAAACAACCCCCAAAAAGGGGGGGCTGTTTTATTTCAAAATAAGCTATTTATTAATTACACTTAACGTCAACTGTATTTTTATCTCCGCCACCAACTTCGCAATTTGTAGTAATCCTGTCAGCGCTAATGCCTTCTTTCTCAATCAGATAAATTTTAATAGCATCTAATCTTTTTTGGCAATTAGCCTGTGAAGCTTTTGAAGTCTCGGGATAACCATGAATTGTGATCATACAATTAGGGTTGGCTTTCAATTTAGAAGCAACTGTAGCCAGCATAGCTTTGTTATCTCCGCTAAGTACTATACTGTTACCTTTGAAAGAAAGACTTGGATAATCACAAGGACAAGTTTGTTCTTTGTCCTTAACAGCCTGAGCATTTTTGCAGCATTCAGGCTCGGGACATTTACCTACACCATCAGCATTAACTGGCTGGCACTCGGTTGGAGTAATAAGTTGCTTATCCTTACAATCAGGAACTCCATCACCATCGGTATCTTTAGTTACACCATGGGTATCAACCGGACAACCGGCTGGTGTATTTGGTTCCCTGTCCAAATGATCGCAAACACCATCTCCGTCTGCATCATTACAATCATTTTTAGGTATTTTAACGTTCCTGTGATTTCTTAACTCATCATAAGCATAATTCAAAGGATTAACCCACCACAGTGGCTCTACAGACTTGGCTCCCAGATTTACATTTATACCAATTGAAGCATAATTATAAGAATCAAAATCACTGGTCAAAACTGCATCTCCATAAGCATGTTCCTGCCAACGCTGGCCATCCAACAGGTCACTTTTAACAAATGTCCACCTGTCTTCAATCGCAAGGTTTATTCTGTTGCTAAGTTTAAATGCCACACCAGCAAGTACAGTAGCAGATGGTTTTAATGTATTGTCACCCAGTTTAGGTCTGCGGGCACCTTCATTATCTGCAGCGGTCTCATAAGTTTTATCCATACCAGCCTTTAATGTCTTCAATACGTCTTTTCTATTGCTATGCGTTCCGCTGGTAGTAGAATTAAACAAAGTCTTATAAGGGTTTCCGCTGCCATCTAATGCATTAACCATAGTTTTAAACCATGTAGCACCAACACCACCACCACCGTAAATAACCATACCAGTCTTCTGCTTATGGAAACGAACGTTATTTAAAGTAATAATTCCCTGCAAACTGATATCTTGTAATTTAACTTTGTAGTTATAAAATACACGGTCTCTTGTTGCTGAAGTATTACCATTATGGTCAGTATTCGCTAAAGTACCATTGGTAAGGCGTTCTGGAGAAAAATAACGTTTGCCAGCTGGAAGGTTTGTATTCCATGCAGGATTTTTTCCGTAGTTCTCGCTACCCAACCAGTTCATACCTTTACCTGTACCATTCAAATACTGTAATCGCATTGAAAATATATATCCAAAAGCTTTTCTGGCATGGGCAGAAAAACCTAATGTTGGTAATTTAGCAGCAACATCACCGCTTACGGTGAACATACCGCCAGAAACACCAATTTCCCACATATTGCGTGGTTTAGCCGGAAAGTTATATGAACCATTCCAGAATTCATTTTGCTGAGGCATTCTTTTAGCAGGGACTACAGAGGAGTCGTAAACGCTTCCTTTTCCACCAACCTGTGCAAATGCACCTGTTGAAAGAAATAAAGACATTATCCCTAATAAGAATTTGTACTTTTTGCTTATCATAATATTAATAGTTAATATATTTTTTTAATAGGTATATGTTAATTTAGAGCAAAAATATCAATTACTACCTAATAATCAAACTTTTTTATAATTTATTTAGGCTAATCTTAAATAATTCACCCTATTGGTATTTGAGAGCAAGACACAGATAGCTGTGGTTTCGTTGCGCCAAAATTAGGGTTTTTTGGGATAAAACTTTGATTTTATCAAGTCATAAACGCAAAAGTTATAAATAAATTACTTTGACAGGGCTACCGGCTGTGTTATATTGCCGGCACTTTACTCATGAACTCCAGTAACAACATTATAGCAGAAGAGTTAAATACTTTTGAAAAAAAGTTTGCTGAGGCTGTTAAAAGTGAGACCCTCTTGCTGGATACCATAATGAAATACGTTATAAAGCGTAAAGGCAAACAGCTAAGGCCAAAATTTGTTTTATTAAGTGCAAAACTTCACGGAGAAATAAATGAAAGTACATACAGGGCTGCTGCCTTAGTAGAATTGTTACATACTGCCACATTAGTACATGATGATGTAGTTGATGATTCACTAGAGCGCAGAAGTTTTTTTTCAATAAATGCACTCTGGAATAAAAAGATAGCCGTTCTTGTCGGTGATTACCTGCTATCTAAAGGATTATTATTGGCAACATCCAATAATGACTTCCACCATTTGCATATTCTTTCGGATGCTGTAAAACAAATGAGTGAAGGAGAATTACTGCAAATTCAAAAAGCCAGGAAACTAAACCTGAATGAGGATATTTATTTTGAGATCATTCGCAATAAAACTGCCTCACTCCTTTCCTCGGCCTGTGCCATTGGTGCTTACAGCACAAGCAGAAATGAAGAAATAACTTCTAAAATGAAACTATTTGGCGAAAAAGTAGGTATTGCTTTTCAAATTAAAGATGATCTTTTTGATTATGGAAAGGAAGACATAGGCAAACCAACGGGTAACGATATAAAAGAAAAAAAACTGACGCTTCCACTAATCTATACGTTGAATAATGTACCTGCTGCTGCAAAAAGAGAATTGATCTATATCATTAAAAATGAAAATAAAAATTCCAAGAAAGTACAGTTTGTCATTGACACAGTAACCGATGTTGGTGGAATAAAATACGCATCTGCTAAAATGAATACTTACCGGGATGAAGCTTTGAAGATCCTCTACAGTTTTCCTGATAACCCCGTAAGAAAAGCACTGGAAGATCTCGTCCGCTTTACAACCGACAGAAAATACTAAAATGGAGAAAAGATGGAAAATATTAAACCCAGATAAATCAAAAGTAACTGCTTTACAGGGTTCACTTAAAATTAACTATGCCCTGTGTAGTATTTTGTCAGGGAGAGGGTTTGACAATTATGAAAAAGCCAGGCACTACTTCAGGCCCCAGTTAAGTGATCTTTATGATCCATACCTGATGAAGGATATGGATAAAGCAGTACAGCGAATACTCATTGCTTTTGAAAAGAAAGAAAAAATACTTGTCTTTGGCGATTATGATGTAGATGGTACCACTTCTGTTGCCTGCATGTACCGATTTCTCTGCAAAATTTATGAACCGGCACTTTTGGATTTTTATATCCCCCACCGGTACAGGGAAGGTTATGGAGTAAGTAAAATGGGAATCGACTTTGCCAAAGAAAATAATTTTGGCCTAATCATTTCACTGGACTGTGGCATTAAGTCTGTTGACTTAATTGCTTATGCAAAAAGCATGGCCATTGATTTTATTGTTTGTGATCATCATTTACCAGACAAAGAAATTCCTGATGCAGTTGCCATCCTCAATCCCAAACAAACGGATTGCAATTATCCTTATAAAGAATTGTGCGGATGTGGTGTTGGCTTCAAACTCATTACCGCTTTGGCCCGGCACTTTAGTATAGATGAAGAACATTACTTCTGTTATATTGACCTGGTGGCGGTTGCCATTGCTGCCGATATTGTGCCTATGACTGGTGAGAACAGGATATTAGCTTACTATGGCCTGGAAAAGATCAACAGTAATCCCAACCCGGGAATTAAAGCATTGATCTTTTTAGGCGGCATCCAAAAAAAACTATCTATCAATAACGTGGTATTTGTTATTGCCCCCCGGGTTAATGCCGCAGGACGAATGGATGATGCAAAAAAAGCCGTACAACTATTCATTGAAGATGATTATGAAAAAGCATTGGAGTATGCCGGGATGCTGCACAGCGATAACAGTGACCGAAAAGAAGCCGACAGCAGCATTACTGCTGAAGCACTGGAAATAATAAATGCAGATGAGACATTAAAAAATAAAAAAACAACTGTCGTATTCAGGGATCACTGGCATAAAGGTGTTGTAGGTATTGTAGCCAGCAGGTTGATTGAAACTTATTTCCGGCCTACGGTTGTATTAACACAGAGTGGTGATGTTGCTGCAGGCAGCGCCAGGAGTGTTCCCGGCTTTAATTTATACGAAGCCGTACATGCCTGCAGGGAATACCTGCTTGGCTATGGCGGACATTTTGCTGCAGCGGGCCTTTCTTTATTACCCGAAAATGTTGAAGCATTTTCTACAAAGTTTGAAGAAGTAGTATCAACCACTATTCCTCCTGATCTGCTGATACCCGAAATAATCATTGACACAGAAATTTCATTTGCTTCATTAAATCAAAGCTTTTACCAGATCATTTGCCAGATGGAGCCTTTTGGGCCTGAAAATATGCGGCCCGTCTTTATTGCAAAGAAAGTTGTGGATACAGGCTATTCAAAGATTGTAAAAGAAGAACATATCCGTTTCGTGGTAAGACAGGATAAATACACTTTCACCGGAATTGGTTTTAACCTGGCCGGTAAATTTTCGTTTTTGAAAAATCCTGTTGACATTGTTTTTACACTGGATGAGAATGAATGGAATGGTACTACCAGTTTACAACTAAAAGTTATTGACCTCCGCAGCAGTGAATAATGAACCTTTTCTCCTACATAAAATATTTTTTTTACTTAGCCTATAATTGGAATATGCGTATTGCCTGGTATATAATCATGCAGGAAATTAAGGGCGAAAAAAAATATGGAATAAATACTACCGGAGCAGATGAACTAAAAAAAATGGAGCGTAATGGCATTGATATCACACATGCCACTATTTACATGCCGGTCAGCTATATTTTTCTTGAAGAAATATTTCAGCAATTACCGGTATCGGTAAAAGATCATTTTTTGGATATTGGCTCGGGCAAAGGCAGGGCCATGTGTATGGCAGCCCATTATGGTTTTAAAAAAGTAACGGGCATTGACTTTTCAAAAGAGTTATGCGATGCTGCAAAAGATAATCTTGCCATTACTCAACAAAGGATCCCTGCACTCAGCTACGAGATCAGTAATAATGATGCTTTTTATTTTAAGATACCTGCTGATGTGGATTGCATTTTTTTCTTCAATCCCTTTGATGAAATAATTATGAGTGGAGTGGCAGATAATATATTGAACAGCTTGCAGCATCATCCACGAAAGGTGTATATTATCTATGTAAATCCATTGCATAAAGAACTATTTACCAACCTTGGATTCAAAGAGACCTGGCATAGTAAAAAAATGAAGTACCTCGAAGCTGTTATTCTTGAAAAATAAAAAGGCCGAAGCATTGAGCTCCGGCCTCTAAACTTTTTAAACTATTTTCAATTTTCCTCAACTCATCAACTCTACACTCCTGTTTATAAAACTGGTAAGACTATTACCTTTCAATAAACCCTGCGACAACAGGGCCAGGTCGGCGAGGTTGTGTACAAGCTTCTCCTGTTTTTCCTTCTCCGCTTCGGCCAATACATTTTTGTAAATAGCATGGTTGCCATTTACGGTAAGGGTAACTTCATCGGGCATGTTTGCATAAAAAACTCCCATCCCACCCTGCATTGCAGCCATATCTTTCATGCGGCGCATGAATTCGGGCCTGGTAGCCACAACGGGTGGCGCTTCAGTGCTTAACCCTTTTACTTCAACCGATACATTAAGATCGGGTACCTGCAAAGAGAACAGGTCTTTTAGTTTGGCTTCATCGTCTTTACTTAACACACTATCACCGCCCTCTTGCTTGTCAATGATATTATCAATGATGTCGCTGTCAACCCGGGTGAATTGTACATTCTCCCATTTCATTTCCATCTGGTTGATGAACCCGTTGTCGATAATGGTCTCCAGCTTCACTACTATGTATCCTTTTGCGGCCGCTTGCTGAATGTACGCATCCTGTTGCACCGGGTTGCTGGTATATAGTATAACCAGCTTGCCATCTTTATTCTTCTGTAATGTTTCTGTCGCAAGCCTGTACTCCTCCAGCGTATAAAACCTGTTTGTTTCACCAGTCTCTTCTAAAGTCCCTCCTTTGGAGGGATTTGGGGAGGCCTCCATAATGTGAAACTTATTCGCCTTTTCCAAAAATTTATCATCCGTCATCATACCATACTTCACAAAAAGCCCAAGGCTCTCCCACTTCTCTTCAAACTGTTTGCGGTCGGTCTTAAATATCTCTTCCAGTTTATCCGCTACTTTTTTGGTGATGTGTGCATTTATCTTTTTCACATTGGGGTCGCCCTGCAAATAGCTGCGGCTCACATTCAATGGAATATCGGGGCTATCAATAACACCATGCATCAGCATTAAAAACTCCGGAACAATATCCTTCACTTCATCGGTAACAAAAACCTGGTTGCAATACAACTGTATCTTGTCTTTCTGAATTTCGTAGCTCTGTTTTATTTTAGGGAAGTATAAAATACCCGTAAGGTTGAACGGGTAATCTACGTTCAGATGGATCCAGAACAACGGCGGCTCACTAAAGGGGTAGAGCTCTTTATAAAAATTCTGGTAATCCTCGGTTGTCAGTTCAGCTGGTTTTTTTGTCCAGGCCGGTGTTGGGTTATTAACTTGTTTGTCTTTAAAGAAGATGGGTATCGGCAGAAAGCGGCAGAATTTTTCCAGCACCGATCCTATCCTGTGCTCTTCCAAAAACTCCTGGCTTTCTTCGTTCAGGTGAAGAACAATATCGGTTCCCCTGGTTTCTTTTTGAGTATCCTCTAAAATAAATTCAGGACTGCCATCACATTCCCACCTCACTGCCTGGCTCCCTTCTTTATAACTTTTGCTGAACACTTCCACTTTATCGCTCACCATAAATGAGCTGTAAAAACCAAGGCCAAAATGCCCGATGATATTGGCCTCATTCTGTCCCTTGTATTTTTCTAAAAATTCTTCGGCGCCACTGAAAGCCACCTGATTTAAATATTTGTCGATCTCTTCACCGGTCATTCCCAGGCCGGTATCGCTGATGGTAAGTGTCTTTTTGTCCTTATCTATTTTGATCTCTATCTTCAGGTCGCCCAACTCACCCTTTGCCTCGCCGATGGAAGAAAGTGTTTTCAGTTTCTGGTTGGCATCTACGGCATTGCTGACTAGCTCACGTAAAAAAATGTCATGTTCGCTGTACAGGAACTTTTTAATGATGGGGAAGATATTCTCGGTTTGTACTCTTATACTGCCTTTTTGCATGGTCTTTTATTTTTGGCAAATTTAGCAAACATAATACCAATGAAGATTTGCTGCCAGGTTGGCATTTTTTACATTACTGGAGACCATACAAAAACCGGTAATTAGATCGTATCGTTTTAATCTCAACATTTTTTTGGTGTATTTTTATAGTCACTATCAAATAATATATGATCACCTTCTGCTTAAGAACTCTCCTGTTTATTTTTATTGCTTTTTCATATTGTACGGCCAAAAGCCAGGATAGTACGGTCATATTTTACGACGTCATCAAAGATGACAGCATAGTGATGTATTTTAATAACAGCTATAATTTCAGTGAAAAAAGCTGCTCACAAAATAAAAGATATACCCGGATTGATTCTAACGGTAATTTTTATGGATCGTTCACTGATATAAATCTGAATGACGTTATAATTGGAAAAGGCAATTATGAGAACGGGATCAAAAACGGGTATCTCGAAACCTTCTATCCCAACGGCCAGCTCAAAAGCAAGGGAGTATTTAAAAATAATATACCCTCGGGAACCTGGGAATATTTTTACCCCAACGGTTCACCCGAAAGGGTAGTGATGGTAAATCTTGCAGACACTTTTCTTATTCAATTCTATGATTCCAGCGGGTTACAAACTGTTAAAGATGGCAATGGCTATTTCAATGGCGAGGTAGCTTCAGACGATGCTTCACCCCGTAACGCAATAATAGCTTCAGGCAAAATAGTGAATGGTAAACCAGATGGGGAATGGACCTCATCGTTCGGTAAATACCCTTATTGTACAGAAAGGTTCAAGGATGGTACATTTGTATCCGGGATGCATAAAAGTATGCTGAAGGGAGCCGTTCAATATAAAGACAGGTCGCTTTTGAGAAATCTTTTTCTGCCATCCTATATACAAACCCTGGAACTTTTCCATGTGGTGAAATGCTGGAATTTTAAACAGGACATTGCCGTTCAAAAAAACTCTCCCAGAAATACTGAGATTGATATAGAAAGCTTTAAGTCTTATGTGAATGATGCTATAGGCCGGGTCCTTGAGACTGATATGCGAAACGAGAATTACAGGGACTATGCGGACGGAGATAACCTCTTTAAAGTTTCTTTCAAAGTAAATGAAAAAGGGGTGCCTGTTGATTTTAAACAGATCACTAGTTGGGGCAACCAGTATTTTTACCCGGTCACCAATACCCTGACAAGATTTGCAAAACTCCTACTTCTACCAAAGCCATTTATTTTGAACTGACCATGATCAAGCGAGAAGGTAATACCATTTTATACAGGTATAATTTCTCTTATAATTGATTTATTCGTGGTTTCTGTAAACCGAATTCTTTAAAAAAATACAAAAACAAAAAAGGCGGTTCTATCGAACCGCCCTTTATAATTTCTTAAGCATCGCTTACCAGATCATGAACCGCTTCTTATCCCTGAAATCGGGGCTTATAATATGCAGACTGTAAGCGCCGGTAGTAATATTGCCCGGTATAATAAAGTTGTCATCAATATAATTCACCTGTGTGATGATGGGCCGTTGATAAACCAACTGCCCTGTACTGTTGAATAGCTGTATCTCGTAATGTCCCGGCTTGATACCCTTATACGTATAATGCAGGTTACCGCCGCGTTTTATGGGACTTGAATAAATGATAAAGCCATCGGGAATGTTTTTAGTTGTAAAAGATTTCTCAGGACCATAAGAAGTACCGCCGTTATTTGTTGCATACGCTTTATAATAATAGGTCGCTGCCGGCACCAGGCCATTCACCGTAACAGAAAAATTACCGCCGCTTAAATTAGATGCGTTGACCTGTGTACCCAGTCCATTAGCCAAACCGCTTATACCTGTATATTCAATACCATAAGTGGTAACAGGGCTGCAGCCAATATTAGTAACACTGCCTTCCAGTGTTACAGACCTTGGAGAAAGTACAGTTGCATTTCCTGTAGCAATGGTTGCGGCTGTATTAACACCGCTTGCGCTGGCAACCACATTAATTGTAGCTGCTCCGCCGCCACCAACAGGAATATTACCATTATATGATTGCACAGCTGTTGGGCTGAAACGAACATAAATATTTTGAGTATATGCCC
Organism: Ferruginibacter sp.; assembly: GCA_044222465.1. Taxonomy (GTDB): domain Bacteria; phylum Bacteroidota; class Bacteroidia; order Chitinophagales; family Chitinophagaceae; genus Ferruginibacter. The sequence goes on along the minus strand of JBGANE010000010.1, from coordinate 58,522 downwards.
CCGTTGGATGTGCCAGGCTTAATGAAGCTGTATATGTTCCTGCGGCTGTGGTAGAAAAACTATAACCATTCAATGGTCCCACCGTTATATTAGGAGCAAGTACTGCATTACTGTTTATGGTAAATGAATTGGGTCCTGTTGTTGTATTGATACAGTTTGCACCAAATGCGGTAAGCGGCGTTACAGTCAATACCGGTGCCGATGTTGTGAAAGAACCCTGTGCACCATAAGATGTACCTCCCGCATTTGTTGCATAAGCATGATAATAGTAAGTGGTGCTTGGTATCAATCCTGTAAGAGCAGATGAAAAATTAACGCCGGTCAAGTTTGTTGAAGGAACGGCTGTACCGGTTCCATTAGGGAAGCCATTGGTTATGCTATATTCAACTCCATAAGCCGTTACTGCAGAACAACCAATAGAAGAAATTGTTCCGGCAAGGGTTGCGGAAGTTTGTGTGATGGCGCTTGCAGTACCGCTCGTAACTGATGCAGCAGTATTAACACCTGCGCCAACTGCGGCTACACTGGTAGCCGGGGCGCCTGCACCTGTTACAGGAATATTTCCGTTATAAGACTGAACTGCAACCGGACTAAAATTCACAAAGATCTGTTGTGAATAAACTGGCCCACCAGGCTGAACCAATGTCAGTGAGGGGGTATAAGGTCCTCCTGCAGTTGTTGAAAGGCTAAGCCCTGTTAATGGTCCAACCAAAATATTTGCTGAGCTAAGATTTGTTCCGTTTATTGTAAATGAGTTTGGTCCTGCAACAGTATTTACACAAACATTACCAAATGATGCAAGTGCAGTAACCGTAATAACCGGGGTTAGAGCGATGGTTGTAAATGAATTTTGTGCGCCATAGGCCGTACCACCACCATTGGTAGCATAAGCATGATAATAATAAGTAAGGCCCGGAGTTAATCCTATAACATTAGATGAAAAATTACCACCAGTTAAATTAGTAGAGGGAACTGCTGTACCTGTTCCGTTTGGAAAGCCATTGGTCAAACTGTATTCCACGCCGTAGGCAGTTATGGCTGAGCAACCATTTGCAGTGATACTTCCTGCAAGTGTGGCTGTAGTTTGTGTAATAGCACTTGCTGCACCGGTTGTTACTGATGCTATGGTATTTACACCTGCACCGGTTGCCGCCACATTGATTGATGGGGCGCCACCACCACCTACGGGTATATTGCCATTGTATGATTGAACAGCAGTAGGGTTGAATTTTACAAATATTTGTTGTGAATAAGCACCACCTCCCTGAGCCAGGCTTAATGTAGTTGTATATGTTCCCCCAACTGTTGTTGAATAAGTAAATCCTGCAAGTGCACCTACCGTTACATTCGCATTTGTAAGGTTACTACCTGTTATAGTAAATGAATTAGCAGCGGTAAGTGTATTTATACAAACATTACCAAAGCCTGCAAGTGTACCGGCCGATAAAACAGGCGGCAGAACAACTCCGCAGTTAAATACCGGCGATGCACCATTTCGTGGCGCAGGAGCTGCTGTACTAAAGTCTGTTGCATTGTTATTGGTTTCGGTACACCCATTATTTCCCCTGAATGCGGCTAAAGTGGCGCTTATAGTACCTGTTGGGCCAGTTCCTTCAAAGCAATTGGCCGTTGAACCATACCCCACGAAATCAATAATATTAGCCGCATTACATGCGGTTATGGCTGTTGTGCCGTTTACCAGTGCAACTTTTCCTGCACCCGCAGCCATTGCAATAGAAGGGCTGGCAATATTGTCCGGTGTAGGAAGTGCAATACCATTTGCTCCAACTGTGCTCATCTGTATAAGGTAATATGCACCGGCAGGAATACTTACCGATGGTAAGGCAGACACACCTGAAAAGGTAGAACCTGTTGCAGAACCATACTGTATGGAAAAACCTGCAATGCTTTGTGAAGTTCCGGATACATTATGCAACTCCACATAGTCGGCATTATAAACGGCTCCTGTATTTCCTCCTGCTCCATACACCTGGCTTATCACCAAAGTAGTGGATTGAGAGAACCCCGTGAAGGAAGCAAGCATTAGTAAAAGCGTAATTATTTTTTTCATATTCGAAATTTGTCGTTGTATTAAAAACCCTGCATTTAAACATCTGGCAAGAGCCTTGCAATGAACCAGGCTCTTACCAGCAGGTCTTTTAAATTTATAGCCCCGTTATTTTTATATCATCTATTTCCCAAGCAGAGGTTTTATCAGAAGCTGTGCCCGAAGGATCAGCGCCCTCATACCTGAAAGCAACATATATGGTTCCTGTATAAGCGTTCAGGTTGATATTACCTGAATTAGTAAAACCCGACGGGAAACTGGAAGTGGTACTGCCGGGTGAAAGTGTCGCTTGCGAAGTAATATCCGTCCAGGTAACTCCTGCAGCCCAGGGGTTTCCTGTACCTGTATAATTAGTAGATACCAATACTTTCAAGGCGGATTCAACATTTGTTCCGCCAGGGAAACTGGTAAGTATAAAGCCCTGAATGGTTTTAAAACTTAATGTTTTTGTAGTACCTGTAAGTGCCACACCTTTTGTAACCAGCCATGTTGTAACAGTTGACTGACCTGTTCCAAATCCACTCATGTATGCATATTTATTACCACTGAAAGTTCTTGCAGTGAATAATTCACTTGCTGCCTGTGCAGCATTCGTCCATCCAGGTAAAGAAACCGGATTATAAGGAAAAGATGTAGTTACCGGGTGGCTTTCAAAATCTTCAAACAACAATGTTCCCGGGGGCAATGGGCAACTGTAAGGATTTGTAAATTGTACATCCTCTGCATCCCTTAGAATTAATTGCTTTGTGCTTCCAAAAACAGTGTATATAGCAACAATACTTCCACGCCCCTGTGGTACTTTCTGTGCAGCAAAATTTGCATACGCACTGGTACGCACAATAACGGTTTGGCTTCCGCATTGGTTGATATCACGGTTTATCGTGGATTTATACGCAGAGGTATCGGAGTAGGTACCGCTAAGATCTGCAAACCTGTAATCATCTAATTGGATCAAAGTTCCCAGATATTGGTCCTGCATATTAGTACCCAACTGAGCTAATGTAACCAGTTTAGGAACTACCGGGTTGTTTATAGAACCACCCAATACATACCTGCTGATAAGGTTACCGGGTATACCTTCCTGAGAAGGCAATCCGCCTACTGTAGCTTTAACACCTAATGCCATAAGGCCGTTATAATCGCTGATACAAAGATCTTTGCACTTAATGAATATTTTGCGGCCAACAGGGTATGTACCATACAGGCTGTTTGCATCTAAAAGGATCTGCAAACCACCAGTTGCATCCTGGATATATAATTGTTTGTATAAGTTTCCGCTTTTATCATTGGCAACTACAACACCTGAAATGATCAGGTCTGATGTGATGACATCATAAGCCCCTGATGAAGTGTGCATTGCTTTTAATGCTTTGATGGAAGTGTTAGCCACGATATCGGGATCGCCGGCGCCGGGAGGATTATCAAACGTTTTTTTACAAGCGCTGAATAGCCCTGTCGAAGCAACTAAAATTACCGCAGTCATTAATTTAAAGATCTTGTTCATGATTTATATTTTAAAAAGTTTATTAAGTTTTACCGTTGATTAAAATCTTACACCTACGCTGGCAAAAAAGTTGATACCGTATGCATAAAATCTTCTGTCAGGGAATTTATCTACATTTTTTTGTGCAAAATCAAAACGCAGTTGTTCAAAGCCTCCCGAAACAATACTCCTGTTATTGAGAATATTATTTACGCCCACATTAAAAACAAGGAATGTCCTTTTCTTAAGGCTATGGAATTTCCGGTTCATTAACCATGAATAACCGGCAAAGGCATCCAGGGTGTATTGTGATTCCAGTTGGGTTTGGTTTAGTATCCTGTTCCAATGATCAGATCCTTCAACAACACCACTTGTTGCTGCTGCAGTCCTTCTTACCGGGTTAAAATCAAGATACATTCCATCAAAATAATTGAAATTAACATTGATAAACCAGAACTGGGGAGAACGGTAATCCAGCCCGATGGTATAAGCCTGTTGCGGCGTGGGTACGTAAAAATCTTTTGAATAAACCACCACATCCTGTGATAAAACGGCTGTACTGTTATCAGCAGTTACCGTAGCGCTCTGGCGGGTATTGTAAGTATATTGGCCAACGGCTGCTGCTGCAGTCACACTCAGGCCTTTGTACACTTTTGCCTCAGCGCCGAACTCTAACCCGACATGTACTTTACCAATATTGCTTACTGCATAGTTCACAAAGTTCTGGAACTCGTCATTATAAAAAGTAAGTACGTTCAACTGGTTTTTAAACCTTGTATAGTAACCCGTTGCCCTGAGCTTTACTTTAGGTGCATTCATCACGTATCCTCCTTCCACAGCAAGTATCTCTTCCGATCTCAGGTCATCCTGCACAAAATCCCTTGTTCTTGGTGCAATAAAAGCATTTTCGAAGAAGGGCGCCCTTGACTGGTAAGAACCATTGGCAAAAAGATAATTACGTCCGTCAATTTTATAAGTTGCTCCACCCTTGATACCTGAATTATAAAAATTATAGGTAGCGGATTTTCCGTAAGAGTTCCTGGGGAACAAACCTGTTTTTACATTTCCGTACCTGAAGAAACTTGTATAAGAATGTTCTGTTGATACAAACACATCAAACTTCCGGAACTTAAAGACTCCTTGTGCCCAAAGCGAACCTTTTTTAATATTGATATCGTAGTTATATCCAAATTTGTCGCCAACACCTAATATCCGGTTTGGCCTGTTGAGGTCATTTTGGCCTGCATTTGCGTTGGCAGGAAAATCTGCTGTAAAAGATATATTCTCAGAAACAGAACTGTTTAATGTAGTGTTGAAATTATACTTGGTGGTGTTGATGATCCTTTCTTCAACGATATAATGTGAACGTTTGCCATAAACGTCATTACCAATGATTCCATTGGCATTATGCACCACATCATTAGAATTGTAATTGGTATTATACAAAGCATCCCAGTTTATCTGGCGCTTATTAACGTCATTCATCAGTTCCTGCCTTACCTGTTCTGCAAAGTATGGATCAAGCTGGTAGCTCGGGAGATAACGGTAATAATCCGGTCTTGGGTCGGCTGCATTATACCAATCGAGGCCGGTAGTGCTTCTCTTGCCAAAACTAAAGGAAGCTGCAGTTACCAGGGTTGTTTTATCCGATATCTTCCAGTCGTGTGTTAATATACCTATTGGTTGAAAAGATCTGGCAACACTTGCATTTCTTTTTTTACCATTCTGGTAACCCCAGTAAGGATTATAAAAATTATCACCAGCAATAGTCAGCATTTCATTTACAGAAGCGCCCTGGCGGCCATTTTCTGTTGGTGTGGCAAAAGCTACAAAGGAAAGCAGGTGACGATCGTTCAAACGTTTGTCAACGCCTCCAAAAAAAGACCATCCATCATAGTATGTTCCATCAGTAAATCCTTCATCGGCCCAGCGGCGAGAACCTGAAAGGGTAAATGCCCATCCTTTCTGGTTTAACCCTGTTGAATGGGTGATCATAATACGGTTACTGTAATTGCGGTTACTCAATGCGTAATTGATACTGGTTTGTTTACGCTGGTGCGATGCCCGGGTATCGAATGAAGTTAATCCTCCTATATCGCCATATGCAAAAGTTGTTGCCATTAAGCCGATAGTTGATTCCCGGTTTCGCAGAACATCATTCAACCCTCCCCACTGTCCATATGGTGTAAAACCGTTGTCCAGGTTTTCCATGGGCACCCCATTAATATAGGTGCCAAAATTATCAGCATCATAACCTCTTATGCGGAAACGTACCGCACTAAACTTAAAAGTAGCAGCATTTAAAAAAGGGTCTCTTCCTGCACTAAGTTGAGAAGAAATATTTTGAGCACTTCCGTCCTGCCCATCACTCTCATCTAAAGAAATTACCGGGATATTGTCCTGTATGTTTTCTTTAAGTATTTCAATCAGGGTATCACGTGTTGGCAGTGTGTCTTTGATCTTTTGATTTTGTGAAAATCCGGCTGGTATAAAAACTCCCGAAACCATTACCAGAAGCAAGCAGTGTTTAAATTTTGGCATCATAAATTGTATGTTAAAAAAGGTCTGCAAATGTATCATTTTAATGTGGCTTTAAGCATAAAAATTGCACACATAACATATTATTCATTTTAATATAACTTAAATCAATTGCAGATGAATAACTTTGTCGCCTATACAAAAAATACCATGCACAAAGCCTATTTAATTGCCTGCATTTTACTGCTGTCTGTTTTGTCTGTTTTTGCGCAAAAAGAAAACTATCACCCTTCTTTGATCGGGTTTTATAATCTGGAGAATTTTTATGATACAGTGAATAACCCCATGATAGATGACGAGGAATTTTTGCCTAACAGTGAAAGGCATTATAATTCACGTGTGTTTTTAGATAAAGTAGGCAGGTTAGCTTCTGTTATTTCTCAAATGGGTATAGATGTTAACCCGGACGGACTGGCTTTATTAGGCGTTGCCGAAATTGAGAATGATACCGTTCTGACCGAACTCGTTAACCATAAAGACCTTAAAAGCAGAGGGCTGAAGTTTGTGCATTATAACTCCCCCGATGTAAGGGGTGTAGATGTTGGCTTGCTCTATAACCCTAAATATTTTAAACCGCTTTACAGTGCACCCCTTTTTGTAAAGCTGCCCGGAGGATCGAAAGACTCTTATTTTACCCGTGATGTATTGTATGTTAAAGGGCTGATGGATGGTGACACTATTCATATTTTTGTAAACCACTGGCCTTCCCGTTCGGGTGGTGAAGAAAGATCTATCCCTGCAAGAGCGGCGGCGGCAGGTGTAGCTAAAAAAACCATTGATTCAATCATGGCAACAAATCCTCATTCAAAAATAGTTTTGATGGGTGACCTCAATGATGACCCTATAAGCCCCAGCGTAACCAAAGTACTTGGTGCAAAGGGTAAAATAAGCGATGTAAAAGAATCGGGACTGTTCAATCCCTGGTATGATTTTTACAGGAGGGGTATTGGTACACTGGCCTACCAGGATTCATGGGGGCTGTTTGACCAGATCATCATATCAGAAGCATGGCTCAGCAAAGAACAGAAAGGATATTTTTTCTTCAAGGCTAATATCTTCAATAAACAATTTTTAGTACAACAGACCGGTAAGTACAAAGGGTACGCAAAAAGAACCTGGGATGGAATGACCTATAACTATGGCTACAGCGACCACTTCCCTGTTTTTGTAACCATGCTGAAAAAGGTAAACTGATCTTTAAGGAACAATTACAACCTGCGATTCATTAAGTAAAGGCATATTTTTAAACCGCAAAATAATGTTGCCGGTAGTCACCACATCTTTTTGACAATAGGTAACAATGCGGTCAAGGTTTTTTTCTTTCCAATACACATCTCCCACCATGCTGCCGTCAATATCGTCTTTGGAAGAAGGTACTTTTAATGCAGTTGCCAGTAATTTCAACGAAGTATAATGTTTATAATCGCCAAAGCGCCAGTACTGAAAAGTATCAACCATATTGGTTTCCCAGGGTTTCATATTCTGAAAATCGAGGAAAGGCGGCACATGCAAACCATTGATAAGTAACCTGCGGCATATAAAGGGTATATCGAACTCTTTTATATTATGTCCCGTAAAACTCCATTTGTTATTACTGACATCCATTTTTTGCAGGGCGGCAATGAAGTCCTGCAACAATACTTTTTCATCATCGCCATAAAAGGATTTTAACCGTAATTGTTGGGCGTTACCATCTTTCCTGAAATACCCAATGCTGATACAGATAACTTTTGCAAACTCGGCCATTACCCCGGCACGTTGAGGGTAAAATTCGGCTGCCGTCACATCCTCAGGCAAGGTACGCTGCACTTTTTCCTGCCAGAGTGTTTGCCACTCTTCGTTCAATGAATCAAACTCCGCAGATTCTGATACGGTTTCAATATCAATTAAAAGAAGATTTTCTAAACGGATGTTTTGCATAGTGCAAGGTTGTATACAACAAAATACAACCTCATTTTTAAAAATGCAATGCTTCTGCCCGAAAAACCAAAGCCTGGGCAAACAAAAACCCCACTCTCAAAAGAGTGGGGTTATCTATAAATGATAATTCTTTTTATTCATCTCCTATCTTCACTTTACCTTTCGCTTTAGCTATTACTTCTTCTGCAATATTATTCGGTGCAGGATTGTAATGGCTGAATTCCATAGTTGATGTGGCTCGGCCTGAAGACAATGAACGCAATTGCGTAACATATCCAAACATTTCGCTCAATGGTACTTTGGCCTTAATAACCTGTACTCCATGTTTGCTATCCATACCTTCCAGCATACCACGACGACGGTTTAAGTCACCGGTAACATCACCCATATATTGATCAGGAGTTAACACTTCCACTTTCATGATCGGCTCCAGTAAAACAGGTTTTGCTTTACGGCCTGCTTCACGATATCCCTGCTTGGCACAAAGCTCAAACGACATTGCATCAGAGTCAACCTGGTGGAAAGATCCGTCTTTTACATTGATCTTCATATTTTCCATCGGGTAACCAGCTAATACACCTGTTGTCATAGCAGATTCAAAACCCTTTTGAATAGCTGGTACAAATTCTTTTGGAATACTACCACCAAACAAACTGTTTACGAACTGGAAATGGCCTTTATCTTCTTTCAGGAATTCTTCATCAGCTGGCCCGATTTCAAAAATGATATCGGCGAACTTACCACGACCACCGGTTTGCTTCTTCAGTATCTCCCTGTGTTCAATTGTATTCTGGAAAGCTTCTTTATAAGCAACCTGCGGAGCACCCTGGTTGATCTCCACTTTAAACTCACGCTTCATCCTGTCAACAATGATCTCCAGGTGCAATTCACCCATACCGCTGAGGATGGTCTGACCGGTTTCTTCATCGGTCTTAACCCTTAATGTAGGATCTTCTTCAACGAGCTTGGCGATAGCCATACCCATCTTATCAACGTCGGCCTGTGTTTTAGGTTCAACAGCTATAGAGATCACCGGCTCAGGGAAGGTCATTGCTTCCAGAACGATCGGATGATCCTCATTACACAAAGTATCACCAGTCTTTATATCTTTAAACCCAACACCTGCACCAATATCACCAGCTTCGATGAAATCGATCGGGTTCTGTTTGTTAGCATGCATCTGCATGATACGGCTGATACGCTCTTTCTTACCTGTCCTGGTATTCAGTACGTATGAACCTGCATCAAGGTGACCGCTGTATGCACGGAAGAATGCAAGACGACCTACGAAAGGATCGGTCATGATCTTGAATGCCAGTGCAGAGAATGGTTCTTTTGGATCAGCATGACGAACAAGTTCTTCACCACTGTCCGGATCAGTTCCTTTGATAGATTCGATATCCAAAGGACCTGGCAGGTAACGACAGATCGCATCAAGTGCTGTTTGCACACCTTTGTTTTTGAAAGATGAACCACACATCATCGGGATGATAGAGATATCGATCACCGCTTTGCGGATAGCTTCGTGCATTTCATTTTCAGTAATGCTGTTAGGATCATCGAAGAATTTCTCTAACAGATGATCATCATATTCGGCAACCGCTTCAACAAGGTGTTGCCTCCATTCATTCACTTCATCCATCATCTCTGCAGGAATAGGAACTTCCTGGTAGGTCATACCTTGTGTTGAATCATCCCAGATGATACCTTTCATGGTGATCAGGTCAACCACACCTTTGAAATTATCTTCGGCTCCAATTGGTAACTGTAAAGGAACAGCTTTAGCACCCAGCATTTCCTTAACTTGTTTTACTACGTTCAGGAAGTCTGCACCGCTGCGGTCCATTTTGTTAACGAAACCGATACGTGGTACTTTATAACGGTTGGCCTGGCGCCAAACAGTTTCACTCTGAGGTTCTACACCAGATACAGCGCAGAACAAAGCCAATAAACCGTCCAGTACACGCAATGAACGCTCCACTTCTACGGTAAAATCCACGTGGCCCGGAGTATCGATGATGTTAAATTTAAACTGCTTTGTATCTGCTGTTTTTGCTCCCTGGTGAGTCGGAAAGTTCCAAAAGCAGGTGGTAGCAGCAGAAGTGATGGTAATACCTCTTTCCTGCTCCTGTGCCATCCAGTCCATGGTTGCAGCACCTTCATGCACTTCCCCTATTTTATGGTTAACACCGGTATAGTATAATATACGCTCGGTGGTAGTGGTTTTACCGGCATCAATATGAGCGGCAATTCCAAAATTTCGTTGATAACGTAAATCTGCCATTTTTTTCTATTTAAATATTTAAGATTTTTGATTTAATATTTATGTCTAAACTTTTGAATCATTTCCCGACATCGTTGTGTCACTCTCTTGTACTTCTGATTCGTTATTGAGCAAACCTTCCCCGCAGATGAACAGGCCTATTGGCTGTCCGGGGTTTGATATGATTATTATGCTCTCATTGTATGCTAAATAGTTCAGCGCCATCCAAACAATTACCGAAGCTTTTAGCGCCGCAAATATACATCCATTTTTTTGTAATTGCAAACTTGCCGGGAACAAAAAAGCCGTCCAAAAGAACGGCTTTAAATATAGTTAGTTTGAGTATTAGATCCTGAAGTGAGCAAATGCTTTATTGGCTTCTGCCATACGGTGGGTATCTTCTTTCTTTTTAAAAGCAGCACCCTCACCTTTACTGGCAGCAACGATCTCGTTGGCCAGTTTATCAGCCATACTGCGGCCATTTCTTTCACGGCTGTATTTTATCATCCACTTAATGCTCAAAGATATTTTCCTGTCGGCACGAACTTCAGCAGGGATCTGGAATGTAGCACCACCAATACGGCGGCTGCGAACTTCTACCCCAGGAGTAATGTTAGCTAATGCTTTTTTCCAAACCTCGTATCCATCTTCACCGGTCTGCTTGGCCACCTTCTCCAAAGCATCATAAAAAATAATATACGCACCACTTTTTTTACCAGCCCACATCAGGTTGTTTACAAAACGGGTAACCAGCTTATCGTTAAATTTCGGATCAGCCGCTAAAGGTATTTTTTTAGGTTGTGTTTTCCTCATTGTTATTTATTTTATCGGACTTCTCTGAGTATGTGACTCTGAGCCTGTCGAAGAGTTATTTCTTAGCTTTTTCTTTTTTAGTTCCGTATTTACTACGGCTCTGTTTACGGTCTTTAACCCCTGCAGTATCCAAACTACCACGTACAATATGGTAACGTACACCTGGCAGATCTTTAACCCTGCCGCCACGTATCAATACAATAGAGTGCTCCTGTAAATTGTGACCCTCGCCTGGAATGTAGGCAATAACCTCAATTTTATTGGTCAATCTTACTTTGGCCACCTTACGTAAGGCCGAGTTAGGCTTTTTAGGAGTGGTTGTGTACACCCTGGTGCAAACACCACGGCGCTGTGGGCAGCTATCCAAAGCCCTTGATTTGCTCTTTGCTTTGATTACTTCTCTTCCTTTTCTTACTAATTGTTGTATTGTAGGCATTATGAACCTTTTATTTTTAGGACGGCAAAGGTAGGGTTTATCGTTTGAAATTGGAAAATTAATGCCTAAAAAAATGATTTTTTATTCACATTCATCATAAAACCGCCGGTAGGGGCAGTTTTGGAATAATAAGGCCCCAAAAGGAAGAGTTAAATCTTGTACATCCAACCGTGAGTATCAGCAACCTGGCCGTAACGGATGGCATTCAGCTGTCTTTTTAATTCAGGGGCTGTTTTCCACTTATCTACATCAAATTCCATGGTGTAGTCCTTATACCTTAACTCTTTTATGAGTGATATAGTGGCCGCAGTTCCGGTGCCAAATACTTCGTATAAAATGCCTGCTTTGTGGGCATCTATGATATCATCAATGCTTAAAGGCCTTTCCTGTACATTAAAACCCATTTCTTTTAGCAAGGTTATGGCGCTATCTCTTGTAACTCCCGCCAATATGGTTCCGGCATCGAGTTCGGGAGTAATAGCCATATCCCCTATTATGAAAAAAACATTCATGGTACCACATTCCTGTACATATTTATGTTCATAAGCATCTGTCCATAAAACCTGGTCATAACCAATCTTTTTTGCCTGGGCTGTGGCATACATGGCCGCACCATAATTACCAGCGGCTTTAGCATAGCCAATTCCTCCCGGCACAGCCCTCACATACTTTTCTTCCACATAAATGCGCATTGGTGCGCTATAATAAGGGCCTGTAGGGCTCAAAATAATCATAAATTTATACTTATCACTGGGTCTTACTCCAATCATTTCATCGCTGCTGAACATGAAAGGGCGCACGTACAAAGAATGGTCTTCCTGGCTGGGGATCCAGTTTTTATCCAGTTCTATCAACATCTGCATACCTCCAATAAAAATTTCCTCGGGTACTTGCGGCATCTGCATCCTTTCAGCAGATATGTTGAATCGCTTAAAATTGTCAAACGGCCGGAAAATAAAGGCCTCGCCTTCAGCATTCTTGTACGCTTTTATTCCCTCAAAAATGGCTTGTCCATAATGCAGTGCGGCAACTGAGGGTTCCAACAACAAAGGCTTGTATGGCTTGATCTCTGCGTTTTTCCATTCCCCATCTTCAAAATCCACTTCCAGCATATGATCGGTAAAGTATTTTCCAAACGGAATATTCTCAAGGTTCGTTTTCTTTAATTTACTTCGTTTGGTCTTTGTAATAATAATATCCTCAGCTGCAATCATAATCGTTAATTTTACGACAAAGAAACGAAAAAACAGGAGTATAAATAAAGCTTTAATGAGTTTAGATAATATTCAATTTCCTGCAATGGTCTTGCAGAATCTGTATAGTAAAACACTATTTGACTTAAAGACAGATGCCAGAGCATTGATTCACCCGAAACAGGGTCAATTTCTTATTTAGGAAACAACCGCCGGAAAGTTGTGATCATAGTTTTATCACCCGATGCCATTTATTTACCTGATGAAGACCTGAAGTTTTTACTGGGCATTTTATCAGCCTGTAAATTGAATATGGAAGATATTGCATTGGTAAACGCTTCAAACCACCCCCCACTTTTATATAAAGATTTGACCGAACAACTTAATGCCGAAAAAATATTCTTGTTTGGTACAGAACCTGATACATTGAAATTACCACTGCAATTCCCCCGTTACCAGATTCAGCAATTCAATAACCAGGTATATCTTTCAGCAGCATCACTAACTGAATTGCAAGATGATAAAGCGGAGAAAATGAAATTGTGGAACTGTTTAAAAAAGATCTTTTCAATAGGGTAAATATGAAAATCATTTCAGAAAAAATGAATACGCTCATATTGGCAACCAATAATCAAAACAAGGTAGGTGAGATACGGGCTGTGCTGGGGAAACGCTTTGATATTATTACTTTAAAAGAAGCAGGTATCAATATCGATATTCCTGAACCACATGATACATTGGAAGCCAATGCATCGGAAAAATCGAAAATTATTTTTACTATAACTCACAAAGATTGTTTTAGTGAAGATACCGGCCTGGAAGTAGAAGCGCTGAATGGTGAACCCGGGGTAAAAAGTGCCCGGTATGCAGGCGAAAACAGGAGCTTTGAGGCCAATATTGAGAAACTATTAAATAACCTCCGGCCCAAATCTAATAAAGCCGCTCGTTTCAGGACAGTGATATCGCTTATACTAAATGGAACAGAATATTTCTTTGAAGGGATCTGTCCCGGAAAAATCATATCTGCAAAAAGAGGAACAAATGGTTTTGGATATGATCCTGTATTTATTCCGGATGGGAGTAATAAGACCTTTGCAGAAATGGAAATGGAAGAAAAAAATAAGTTCAGTCATCGCAAAAAAGCAGTACAACAATTAATCGACTTCCTGAATAAACAATAATAAAATGGCCAGAGTTAAGATTGAAGTACCGCAACGATCCATGGGAACATATCATATCCCGGTACGAATCACAGATATCAATTACGGCAACCACGTAGGTAACGATGCTTTTGTAAGCATTATTCATGAAGCAAGGATGCAATGGTTGCAACAACATGGATATACCGAATTGAATATTGAAAGTGCCGGCCTGATAATGAGTGACCTTACTGTTGAATTTAAGAACGAATCATTTTATGGCGATCAGGTGGAAGTTAAAATAAGCGCCGGTGAAATTTCAAGGGTTAATTTTGAACTATATTATCAACTATCTGCAAAAAGAAACGGTGAAACGGTTTTACTCGCCAATGCAAAAACGGGAATGATCTGTTATGATTATACGGTGAAAAAAGTCGTAACCATCCCCGAACAATTAAAATTAATTTTGAGCAACTGATCAATATTATTCTTCATTCCATATTTTCCAACTGGCTTCTGCCTGCAATTTCAACATTTCATAACCATTTTCTGTTAGAGCGCCCTGCTCTTCTCCCTTTTTTAAAAACTGTGTTTTTGCAGGATTATAGATCAGGTCAAATAAATAGTGCTTGGGGGACAGGTATGAATATGGAATATCAGGAAAGGTAGATTCATCAGGATACATGCCCAGCGGTGTACAATTTATGATAACAGTAAAATCATTCAACATCTCTTTAGAAAGTTGGTTGTAGCCAATAAAGCCTGGTTTATTTCCGATTGTTCTGGATACAACCAGAAAATCAATGCCCAGTTTATCCAGCACATATTGTACAGCTTTTGATGAGCCTCCTGAGCCCAATACCAGCGCATTCTTAATACCAGGCTTTAGTTTCTTCACAAAAGAATCCCTGAAGCCAATGATGTCAGTATTGCAAGCAACCAATCCATTCTTCCCTATTTTTATGCAGTTTGCAGCACGGGTTTCTTTTACTTCTTCAGATAAATGATCAAGGTACTGTAATACCTGTTCCTTATACGGAATAGTAACATTTAGTCCCAGCAATGTTGGGTTCGACCTTAATAATTGGGGAAATTCATCGATTGAAGTAAGGGGAAAATTATGAAAAGCTACATCGGCAATACCTTCCTTTTCAAATTTTTCAGCAAAGTATTTTTTAGAAAAAGAGTGTGTTAATGGAAAACCTATAAGGCCATACTTTTTCATTATGCCGTTTCTTTATTCAAATACAAATTGAATGTATCTCCACGCAAACCGATACGCATAGCCTCCAATGGAATCACTTCATTAGGCGGGATATTACCCAGATTAACATTGCATCCAATTAACTCCAGAAAGTAAAGCTGTTGTGCTTTTTGTGGTGCTTCCCAAATGATCTTTTCTTCTGGTATCTGAGTAAGAATTTCTTGTACCAACCCTTCCCTCACCTCACCGGTACCCCTGTATATACCCACATTACCCGCTTCCCTCGCTTCTGCAATTACATAACTGGAACCGGCTTCCAGTTCTGCCTTCATCAATTCGATCCACTTGTATGGAGGAATAATGTGCGCTGCGTCCTTGCTTCCTACTTCGCTCAAAACCACGCCAAGTTTGGCCAATTTTTCTATGTAGCCGCATTTTTCTGTATGTGGAATATTGATAGACCCATCACTAACCTCCATATAACTAACACCGAATTCCTTACACACATTAATGTAGTCTTCAAACTGGTTTCTTATCAGGAATGCTTCAAAAAGGGTTCCGCCAAAATAAATAGGCATATCAAAAGAACGGTATACTTCAAGTTTTTCTTTAAGGTTAGGGGTAACATAAGAAGTACCGAACCCAAGTTTCACCACATCCACATGTGGATGCGTTGCGCTCATAAAATTCTTTACTTCCTGCACACTTAGTCCTTTATCCATCACCATGGTAATGCCATGGTTACGAGGTTTTGCATTACG
This sequence comes from Ferruginibacter sp., assembly GCA_044222465.1. Classification (GTDB taxonomy): domain Bacteria; phylum Bacteroidota; class Bacteroidia; order Chitinophagales; family Chitinophagaceae; genus Ferruginibacter. The sequence goes on along the minus strand of JBGANE010000010.1, from coordinate 42,704 downwards.
TTCAGGTATCTGAGAAAGTTTGAAATTCATAACTATTGATTTAAGGAATGCAAAGATAGCCACTGAAAGGCAAAAAAAGGCCATTGATAGATCAATGATAATGTAATCAGGCAATTATATCCCTCAAATTGAATTTCGTTTTTTAAATCGTGCTATAACATCAACCACCTGTTGAATTTGAAGAATGGAAGGATTTATTTCGATGAATTTTTTGACAAGCTTGGGATTCCTGCTCATGCCTTCCTCCAGTTGAAGTAATGCTTCTTTTGATCGGCCCAAGGCATATAACACCGCACTTTTATAGAAAAGAAAAATGGGTTTGCCATCTGTTTGCTCATAAGCAAAACCTGTATATTCCAAAGCTTCTTCCAGCATATCGGCTTTATACAGGCATTTTAGTAACTCTACCCAGCCATTTATATTTTTTGGCCTTACCCTTACTACATTTCCAAAATATGTAATTGCATCCTCCAATTTATCCAGTTGCATGTAACATTGGCCCATTGCCAGGTTATATTCGGGTTGCATGCGATGGATACGCAAAGCCACTTCCAGGTTTTTTATGGCGCTATCCCAGATACCTTCATTCATATAGGTACAGGCAATTTTATAATTCAACTGGCTATCATCCTGATTCAAGTGACTTGCTTTTCTGTAGTTAAACCTGGCCTGGGCATAATTGCCCATTTTATCGTAACAATGTCCTATCGCTTCATAAATAACGTCTTCCGGCCTTGCCAATTCCAAAACCTTCTCCAAAACTTCAACAGCATCTTTATACTTGCGCAGCCGTATATAAGCATCTCCCATATTCCGGAATGCATAGTCAAATTTCTCATCAATGGCAACAGCATATTGGTAAGCATCAATTGCCTTTTCGTATAGTTTTAATCCCTGATAAGCCGCTGCCAGGTTGAACCAAGCAAGTTCATTAAATGGGAATTCTTCGATGATCTTTTGATGTAACCTGATTCCTTCTTCATTTCGCCCTGTAAAATCTGTCCAAAAACAAATCTTATATAATGCCTCTTCATTGTTAGGCTCCTGTTCCAATATCATTTTCAGGCAGTCAAAAACTTTTTCAAAATTTTCATAGTCATCATACACATCAGCTAATTCGAACAATAAATCTATCTTTTCTTCTCCGCCAAAATCTGCAATTGCTGCCTCTAAAACGGCAGCTGCCTTTTGCTGTTGATCCAGCGCAAGGTAAGCGTCAGTCTTTAAGATGTAAAGGTTTGTATCCTTACTGTCAAGCAATTCTGCCTCGTCCAGTACGATTAGCGCCTCTTTATATTGCCTTAATGCAATCAGGAGGTCGGCTTTTTTTAACAGTAGCAGGGAAGAGTAAGGGTATTGTTGAATTCCATATTCGGCCGCCTCCAAAGCCTCTGAAAGCTGTTCATTTTCATCAAAATAATCTATAATACGTTCGAATGAATCTTCTTCAAGAAAGGAATTGCTTTTGCCGCTTTTGAGGTTCTCAAACTGCTGGAGTAGTGCCTTTAATTCTTCTCGGTCCTGGCGGTAAGGATATTTGCTCATGGGTTATAGGTTATTGAAAATTAGCAATTTTTGAAGAAATAAGCAATTTTTAGTAACCTTTTTTAAACATAAACGTTAAAAGAGTGCAAAAAGATTTGATAAGTGGTATATAATTACCAAATATTTTTCAATATATTTGCCTTGATAAACTTAAAACTAATGATGAAAAGAGCCAAAATAATACTGGTTGCAGTCGTGCTTACCGGCATAGCTTTCAGCGCTTTGGCAGATAAAGGCATTGGCAAAAAAACCAAAGCAAAAGTTAGTCTTAACATCAGCACTACAAATTCGTTAAGGAACTCCGTTTTACTTAACCTGAAATCAGGTTTAAAGTATACCGGAAGTTTATTGGCAAATCAGCAATCTGATGGGAGTACAGTATTAAGTAATACCCTGCTTACTTATCAAAAAGGTAATACCGTCTATATCATTCCACATAAACAAATTATGGCAGTGCCAGAGATGAAACAGGGATATACCGGGATGAAATTGATCATTAATTAATAAAAAAGCTTAGAAAAATCTAAGCTTTTTTTATTTCTACCTGCATCATCTTATTAATTCCCTTTTTTAAGTTTTTGGTTTTCTTCATACGTCATTGTTCTATAGCCTGTTGTTGGAAAATCAAATTGAGATACCAATACCGGGTCATATACTATTTTTGAAATAGTGTACTTGAATTTCATTTTACCTGATTCAATTTCATACTCGATTGGTAAACCGGGTAAATTCGTAAATGTGGCATCATAATCTTTATTGGCTGTAATTATATCAGGGGCGTAATATACCACAAAAGATTTTCCATCTGCTGTAGTGGCTATTGCTTTTTTTGTATTGTACCCAGCAATGGTCTTTACTTCCCCAGTAATTTTAAATTTAATATCACTATATACCTTATTCTTAGACTTCCAGTTTTCCCTGGTTAGTGTTATCATTAATTTTTGACCGCTGAATTCTTTTAAAATGACTGCATTATCAGTTTTTGAATTAAAAATGGTAACCTCTTTTCCAAGGTTACTAACCACATCAATACGACTATTATTTCCTTTCAAGTAAACGGTGGTAGTGGCTCCTTCCAGAGCATCTCCTTTTTGCGGCTGGCTGCTACCCGTTTGAATTACCATGTCATAGACAATGGTACCCTCCGAAATAGTTTTTTGTGCAAATAACGAAATATTGCTAATCACTAACCCAGTAATCAAAATCAGGTCTTTGAAATTATTCATTTTTATTTCTTTTACTAAAGGTAATAAAATCCCGTGCCAAGCTCTCCTAGTTCCCAAATAAAAAACTGCAGCTCATTTACAGGGCTGCAGTCAGATAAACTTTAACTAAACCTTATCTACCTGTATTCTTTTTCTTTAAATCCTGAAGCTTTTTATTGCTTTCCTGCATCGCCTGTATACGTTCCTGCAATTTGCTTTGCTTTACCGGTTTTTTCCGGTTCTCTTCTATCTGAGCCAGTATTTTTTCATGATTGATTATATACTTCTGAATTACTATTTGAAGAATGAGGGTTATTGTGTTTGACACGGTATAGTACCAGGTTAATGCGGCAGGCAGGCTATTAAATACTCCAAGCAACAAAACAGGAAATATATAAGGCATATACTTCATTACCGGGTTACTATTATCCTGCATTGTACTCATACTGTAAATAGAAATAATCAAACTCGTAACAGTAGCTGTAATTGTAAAAAGACTCACATGATCGCCATAAAAAGGAATTGAAAATGGTAATGTAGCAATAGAATCATACGCTGCCAGGTCTTTCGCCCACAAAAAACTCTCCCCTCTTAATGAAATATTAGACTGGAAGAAATAATATAGTGACATGAATATGGGAATCTGGAGCAATGCCGGCAAGCAACCTCCTAAAGGGCTCACACCTGCCGTTTTCCATAATTTCATCTGTTCTAAACCAAAAGCCTGCTTATCATCTCCATACTTCTCCTTTAACTTATCAATCTCAGGTTTTAGCGCTTTCATTTTAGCTCCGCTGAGATAACTTTTATATAAAATGGGGGATGTAATCAACCGGATCAATAAAGTAAGCAACAATACCACCATTCCCATACTGGCAATATTCTTTCTGAAAAAATCAAATACAGGCAATAAGAAATGACGGTTAATATATTTCACAAATGCAAAGACACCGCTTCCATAGGGTACAATATTCTCCATCTGATTGTTACTCTTACTCAGTATATTATAATCACTTGGCCCGTAGTATAACTGTAACGGAATTGCTGCAGTTGTACCGGCAGGAATGGAGAGCCTGCAGTTGGCCGTTGTTTGCGCAATTACTTTCGTGGAATCGGCAGGAACCATCCATTTTATAAAAGCATCCTGAAACTTATTCTTAGCAGTTAACGCCGAAATAAAGAATTGTTGCTTTACAGCCAGCCATTCAACCGGTTTTTCAAGTTTCATATCGTCTCCTGATCCCAAATATTCAAAATCATAGTTGCCATTCTTTAAATAACAAATATGTGTTTGGCCTCTTTCGTACTTAATATCTTTTTCAATTTGAGGGGTCTCGGTTTGCCATAATAAATTGATGGCATTCTGAGAAACGAGTTTATCAGCTCCATTCATAGATATATTCAGTTCCAGCAAATAACTATCAGAATTCAAAGTATATGTATGTATTATTCCCTTACCTGATGAATCCTTTAACACAAAAGAAATACTTTCAGCTTTATCTGCAGATATTGTTTTCTTCCCTGTAACAAATAAAATATCTGCAGTTTCCGCTGTTTGATTTGTTGCTGAGTTAATGGTATAGGATATCTTACTAAAATTTCCATCCCCGAGTACTATTGGTTTTCCGTCAAATTTTTTGTACTGTTTTAGTTCAACAAGTTTTGGCTGTGCCCCTTTATTGGTAAAAACAACTTTCATCATATTGTTTTCCAGGGTATCAAAATGCTCCTCTTTTGCAGAATCGGTTATAAATGCTGAAGGTATTTTCTGGCTCGCTTTGATGAGAGAATCTTTTTTTAATGAATCTACCCTGGCTGCTCCCAAATCCTGTTTTGGTTTCGTTGCCGCAATGGAGTCTTCCACTCTTTTCTTTTCTGCAAGGTAGGCTTGGTTACTACGACTATTGATATAAAACATTCCTATTAACAACACTCCAATTAATACAAATCCGATAACCGTATTTCTGTCCATTCCCATGATTTATTGTTTTAAGTGGGCAAAGGTAATTAAAGTTTAATGGCTGTGCCTTACCAGTTAAAAAAATGCCCCTCCGTGTAGGAAGGGCATTGTATAAACAAGTTTAGTGTTTATTTTTTGGCGGCAGGGGCTGCTGGAGCAGCGGCTGGCGTTGCAGCAGGTGCAGCACCATCAGCCTTTGGAACTGCTGCTTCGTCCTGTTTCAATTGTCTTGTCATGGTTACAGATGCAATAGGAATACGTGGTGAGTTTAAGATCTCTATATTTTCCATTTTCACATCTTCAACCCTCACATTCTCGTTTAGCTCAAGCTTATCAATATTCACATCAATATGTTCTTTCAAATATTTTGGAAAAGCTTTTACTTTCAATGCTTTCATTTTAGTAACCAGTTTACCCCCCGCTTTTACACCTGCAGGTACACCAATAAAGTTAAGCGGTAAAGTTGCAATCACTTTTTTATCGTCAACCAACTCTAAAAAATCAACATGCAGTAATGCATCTGTTACTTTGTGAAACTGAATGTCTTTTAAAATGCAACGATACGATTTACCGTCTATTTTAACGTCGGCCAGCATAAAATCGGATGTATAAACGATGTCTTTAAAATCTGTAGCCGGAGCCGAAAAATTGATCTCCTGTGAACCACCGTAAATTACACCTGGCACCAGTTGCTGAGAGCGAAGTTGGCGGGTGGATTTTTTTCCGCTGTCGGTCCTCAGTTGTCCTTCGATTGTAATTGATTTCATTTTTTATTAAAATTTTTTGTGAGGCGCAAAGGTAGGGAAAGTAGGTCAATAGCCAATGCGTATGATCAATAAAATTTGCTTACCGATCTTACTTCTTATTGGCCATCCGGCTTCTCATGAAAAGACTGTTAATGCTCTTATTTTCAAAGGCATTACGTATGGTAACAGCAAACAATTCATCGGTAGAAACCACCTTAATTTTGCTGCATTCGCCCCTCAAGGGAATAGTATCGCAAACCACTAACTCTTCTAATACACTGTTCTCAATATTCTTGTAGGCATTTCCACTTAAAACAGGATGAGTACATAAAGCTCGTACACTCCTGGCGCCATTCTCTTTCATTAATGCGGCGCTCTTGGCTAATGTACCCCCGGTATCACAAATATCATCAATCAAAACTACGTCTCTGTCCGTTACATCTCCAATTACTACCATACTGGCTATTTCGTTGGCTCTTTTTCTATGCTTATCGCATATTACCATTTCACACTCAAAATAAGTAGCAATCTCCCGTATACGATTAGCGCTACCTACATCAGGGGCCGCAAAAGTGAGGTTGCCCAAGTTCAGGTTTTCAATATATGGGATAAAAATGGCCGAAGAATCAAGGTGATCTACCGGAATATCGAAATAACCTTGTATCTGAGGCGCATGGAGGTCCATAGTAATTACCCTGTCGGCCCCCGCCGCTGTAAGCATATTGGCCACTAATTTCGATCCTATTGCGACCCGGGGCCTGTCTTTCCTGTCCTGCCTTGCCAAGCCGTAATAAGGAATAACCGCTATTACTTTATATGCTGAGGCTCTTTTTGCTGCATCAATCATCAGCAACAGTTCCATTAGGTTATCTGAAGGGGCATAGGTACTTTGAATCAGGAAAACGAATCTACCCCTGATACTTTCCTTGAATTCAACATATATTTCACCATCACTAAAACGCTGAATATTCACTTTTCCCAAAGGCTCTCCAAATTTCCGGGCAATTTTTTCTGCCAGGTATTGTGATCCGGTTCCTGAGAATATTTTTGCATTTGATTCCATATATGTTAAATTGAGGTAGGTGTGATCTATTTTGCTGCGAAAGTATCATTTATTTAGATGATTTAGTTTTGAAATGATGGAAAATGTCAACAAGCCTTCCACATCTATAAAAAACTGGGCTTTGGACGACCGGCCCAGGGAAAAGCTATTGGCCAAAGGCCCGTCTGCCCTGAGTAATTCGGAATTGATTGCTATTTTATTGAATAACGGAAGCAAAAATAAAAGCGCTGTAGAACTGGCAAAAGAGATACTGAAACTGGGACAAGATAATTTAAATGAATTAGGAAAACTCTCTCTTAAAGATTTCAAACAGGTTAAAGGTATTGGAGAGGCTAAATCTATTATCATAGCAGCAGCTCTCGAATTAGGAAGACGGAGGCATGCAACAGCAAGTCTGGACAAACCTGTTATTAAATCGAGTAAGGATATAGCACAATACCTTCAGGCACTTTTAAAAGATTATGCGTATGAAGTATTCGCTGTAGTTTTTTTAAACCGTGCCAACAAGATCAACCATTTTGAAATAATCAGCCGTGGGGGCATAACCGGCACCATTGCTGATCCCAGGGTCATTTTAAAAAAAGCCCTGGAAGAAGATGCAACCAGCATTGTCTTATGTCATAACCACCCATCAGGCAATTTATACCCAAGCCGTGCTGATGAAGAACTTACAGGAAAAATAAAAGAAGCCGCCTCCTATTTCGACATAAAAGTGATAGACCACATTATAGTGAGTGAAGATGGATTTTATAGTTTTGCTGATGAGGGGATTCTTTAAGAGTCGGGAGTTTTGAGTCTGGAGTTGGGAAAGTCGTCAGAATTAAAATCATATTGCCATGGGGTACTATAAGGATTTGTTGGCTTTCAAAAAAGGATATGAATTAGCAATGGAAATTTTTTCCATCTCTAAAAGATTCCCTTCTGAAGAAAAATATTCTTTAACAGACCAGATAAGAAGGTCTTCAAGATCTGTTTGTGCAAATTTAGCAGAGGCTTATAGAAGGAAACGTTACAAAGACTACTTCATCAGCAAATTAAATGACTGTGAAACAGAGAATGCAGAAATACAGGTGTGGCTTGATTTCTCACATGATTGCAAATACATAACGCCAGGAGAATATGAGCATTTATCAGCAAAAAATGATGAAGTCGGAAAATTAATTTGGTATATGATCAATAATCCCGAAAAATTCCAATGATTGATGTCTTGACTCCGAACTCACGACTCCCTAACTCTACTTTACGCTTGTGCCGCCGGCCCTCCAAAATTAAATGGTATCTCTACCGATTCCATATCCTGTATGGTACCATTGGCTGTTTCAAATTTCTTTACATTATCTATCATGGCTTTCATGAAGCGCTTGGCATGAAACGGGGTCAGAATTATCCGGCTTTTAACCTTGCTCTTGGGTGTACCGGGCATTACATTCACAAAGTCTATCACAAATTCAGCATGGCTGTGGGTAATAATAGCCAGGTTTGCATATTCTCCTTCTGAGACTTCTTCTGAAATTTCGATATTTATCTGGCTGGGTTGTTCGGTGTTGTTCATATATACTTGTAATAATAAATTCCAATATCCTTATTTATTCTGACTACAATTAAAAAAGAAGGCTGTACCCTTTGCAGGATACAGCCTCAATTTAACCTTATTTAAATAATTCTATTTATGATATTCATCAATAATATACCTGAAAGCAGCACCATTAAAAACCTGGTATTGCATTTTGTAACGCTTGGTAGCAAAATCTGCAATCAAAAGATTTGGCCCCTCAACCCAGGTAATACCCTGGTTATTAAAATCTATCACGTCTTGTGGATTCATAACTACAGTGAAATTAGTAGCTACACCGCCAACATCAGTAAATGTTAACCTGTACCTCGGCTGTATGAAATATCCACTATGGATTTCGTTTTGATTGGCAGAAATGGTTGTTAATGTTTCAGGTTGATCTACCCAAGACCCTCCATTGGGTGCACCTGCTGGAACTCCAACAGATTGTGTAGCTATATTCCACCTTTGAAAATCCCACAATAGATCTTCGTGTACAATATTCTTTGCATTAACTTCCACAATTATTGATTTTTCTTCAGTAATTATTCCATTTGCATCAGCAGTAGTAATAGTAAATGCTAAAGCATATACCGAAGCAGGGTCAAACACTGTAGCATCCGGAATAGTAATAAAAATTTGCTCTGCAAAATCGCCAGGCTGCATTGTAATGCTATAATTACCACCTGAGCCTCCGGTTTTTGGAGTTGATGAACCAATTGTATACCAGTTTGAAGGCAACAGTACATAGTTAGGATTAGCCGCAATAAGGGCTATATCATCCTTAACAGTAACATGCATAACCCTGTTCAACTCTGCGGCATTAGCTGGATTCCTGCGGATATCCGCTGCAATTATAGTTTTAGAAACGGGTACAAAATCAATAGGATTTTTTGATACTCCGGCAGGTGTGCCGCCACCTATTATTTTTACTAATGTTTGCCCTGCATCGCCCATCGGTTCAGCAGTTTTTACTTTTTTACAGGCACTAAACGCAAAAGCAACAATTGCTAAAAGTGCAAATTGCTTTTTAAGGTTTAAATATTTCATCGTAGTGTAATTTTAATTTATTAATAAATCAGGGAAACAAGTTATAAAAACCTGTTCCCCTGAAAAAATTTTATTGATCCCACCAAATTCTGTTTTCCTGTAAATCGCCAGCCGGAACTAAAGTTGCAATACTTGAGGCAACACCAGCTGGATTTAAAGTGTATTCAGAAAAAGTAGATACTGTTGCAGGGGTAAATGTGTACCTGCGTGGCACAGTTGTGTGGGCAGCGTTTAAAGGAGCCGGTGCCGGGGTTAAAACGGGATAACCTGTCCTTCTCCAAATATTCCAGCCAGCCCTTCCGTTAGGGAAACTGGCTAAATAGGCCTGCTCAGCAATTTTCTTTAAATTATTGGTACCATTCAATACAACACCAGCCTGTGTAAAATATGATGCAGCTGGTAAAGCTAATCCCCATTGGGCAAAAGAAGCATTAATTCCCTGGGTCATCATTGAGGTTGCGTTTTCGGTGGTCCAGCCTCTTTCTGCAGCTTCAGCACGGGCCAAATAAAGCTGAGATGCAGTAAGGAAATATACAGGGCTGGTTTCCAGCCTTTGGTTAGGAGCCAATGTACGGGACCAGTTGACATTAGCCTTGATCCAGTTGACATTAGCCTTGATCCAGTTATTGATATCACCTTCTGAAAGGCCATGAGGAACAGCCACATTAGAACTTCCAAAAGCAGCCTGACGGCCATCGGCCAAAGCATTCAACATACCATACAACTGGGTGCTTTCTCCATTATCTCTCTGGCTATCATGATCACCCCAATATGGGTTTTTGTATGTTCCGCCCGGGTAAACCAGTTTCACATTATCAGCATTGCTTTCTATAACACCATCAGCGATTGCAGCCCTGAATTCAGTTGCTGCATATTCTGAAGCTCCGGGGTATCTTTTAGACAACTGTAGGGCCATCATTGCCCTTAAAGAATTGGAAAATTTTATCCACTGGGTAACGTTATTGTTATTTAATATGTCGCCGGTTAAACTTCCTGAATTAATAAACTGTGCCTTTGCAGCTTTTAATTCGGCAATCATTCCCTTGTAAATATCCTGTTGCTTATCGTAACCGGGCAATGATCCTTTTAGTGCCTGCGAATAAGGGATATCACCCAATGCATCGGTCAAATGCCAGTAAATGTATTGCGTCAGTATCCTGGCAACGGCTACCTGATCGGGGCCGCCCCTGTCAATAATTGTTTTTAGGTTCAACAATGCTCCGGTATAAGCCCCAAAACCAAAATAAGTGCTGGTAACATTATACAAACCCGCACTTGGGTACTGAGTTTCAGAAACATACTGTATCCATAAAGCAGCTGAATTATCCTTTGCGTATCCTACAATACTATTCGCCTCAACACCGGTTAATATAGCAGGTAAAGATGGGGCAATAATATCGGCAGGATTGTCATTTGTAGTGCCAAAGTCCTTTATCTTATTACAACTCATTAAAGTTGCAATTCCTAAAGAGAAAAGGCCAATCTTGATTTTATAATTTTTCATTTTATAAATATTTAATTAATTAGTATAATACTGATTAAAATCCAAGTTTAAGGTTAACACCAAAACCACGCAGTCCGGGGAACTGTCCGCCTTCACCACTTTGATTTGCTATCTCAGATGGATCAAAATCTTTTGTCTTGGCATATATTAACCATGGGTTGCTGGCTATTATTGAGAAATTAGCCTTCTTGATCCATTTTCCAATACTAAGTTTGCTTACCGGAACATTATACCCTACAGAAACCTCACGCAGTTTCACAAAAGTCAGGTCGTATATATCCTGGTCGTAAGTATTATTACCGCCATTATAAAGATCCCGCACTTTTACATACATATCTACGGGTTTACCTGTTACCGCATCTACTCCAAATATGTGAACACCACCGCCGTTAGCTATCGGGTCCCTAACCGGGATACCCCTGTCGTTCAATACTGCAGTAGCCGCTAATACGCCGGTAGATTTTCCCCACTTGTCGGAAGTAGAGTAAAACTTACCACCATGTTGGTAGTCAATATTAAAAGCAACTGTGAAATCTTTAAACAGGGTGATTGTATTTTGCACGCCACCGGTGTAATCCGGTAAAACGCTGCCAAATTTTGTATTAGCGTCATACACATAAGTTCCGTCGGCATTTATCCGGGCATTACCTGCAGCATCCCTGGCAATACCACGACCGTACAACTGACCCCATTGTTCCCCTTCGATAGCACGTAATGTAGGCCCAAAGGTTGCAGTTTCGATTGTTATAGAAGGAGCAGGGAGGCCTTTATCTTTCCACTCAGATTGTGGTTTACCGTCAACATCTATTATTTTATTAGAGATGGTGTAGGCATAAGTTGCATTGATATCCCACTTGAAATTTTTACCCCATAATGGTTTTACATTGAATATAACATCCACTCCTTTAAACTCTATTTCGCCAAGGTTTGTGAATAAAGTTGATTGGCCTGTAGCTAAAGAAGTATTCAGGTTATTGGGGAAATCCCTGTTTGTTTTATCTGTATAAGTTACAGAGAAACCAACCCTGCTTTTAAGAAAAGCAAAATTAGCGCCAACCACTCTTTCAATACCTACTGCTCCTTTAATTTTAGGATCTACGGCAGCGCTACTGGTAAATTGCATGAAGTTCCCATTCCAGGGTTGTGTTCCCTGAGTGTATAAAGACCCTGGATAAACATAAGGATTGATACTTTGTGGTACCTCACCCCATGAACCCCAGATCTTACCCAATGACAACCAGGGAATGTTGTTCTTTAACAGGTCGCTGAACACAAAGGAAAGACCAAAGGCTTTAGAAAATATCCTGTTATCAGCTTTGGGTAAAGTAGAGTACCAGTCCTGACGAACAGTAGCATCAATATTGATGATCTTTCTCCAGCCCCAGGAAGTGGTAAGGAAAAGGCCATTATCTTTTGCTTTTCTGCGTGTATCACCTAAAGATGGAGCATCTTTAGAGTTACCTAACGTATATAAGTTAGGCGTATTAAATCCTCCGTTGGTATTACCAAAATTGTTATGTGTGTTAACGCTGTGAATATCCAAACCTCCGGTAGCATTCAAACTAAAGTCTTTGATTGTTTTATTATAAACGGCCGTAAGTTCAATGTGTTCGTCATGGAAATTATTTGTTGAACTGGCATAACCTCCTTTAGTGAAACCATAAGCAGCCTGGGAAGCAAATTTCATGTCAGTAAGGTCGCTGCTCACTTTTTGTTCATTGAAAGAGTTGATATTATTGATCCTGTAGGCTGCATTCAATTTAAGGTCTTTGTTAACTTTATATGATAAATTCACATCTCCCTGTAACTTGTTGAAATTACTCAAAGTACGAACCTGGTCATAGGCAGTATAGAAATTCTGCCAATAGTAAGGGCCGTAAAAATCTTTCAGGTTATTAGGGTTATAGTTATCTGGCCCGTTGTGGTTCCAGCTGGCCTGGATACCGGTTGGTGTTTTCAGGTACCTTAATTCTTTGATGATACTCATATCAAGGTTACGGTGAAACCATTGATTAAACGAACCTGATGACTGGTTAGCATATGCATCATTAAAGTCACCATTAGATTTTTGGTTGATAAAGTTCAGGTTAATTCCTGCAGTTAAACGATCAGTAAGATCGAATGATAGTTTACCACCCACCTGGTGTCTTTTAAGCCATGTAGTAGGAACCAGACCCTGAACATCCACATTAGAATATGTAAGCTTAGCGCTCATATTGTCTGTGGCTTTAGATAAAGAGATGGTATTAAATCTCTTGTACTGAGTTTCGTAAAAATCACGGGCATTGTTTGGATGTGGTACAAGTTTATCGGTTGTAAATGATCTCTCATGTCCACCATACCATGCATACCATGGAATATATTCCTGTCCAATCATGCGTGGACCCCAGCTAACATCCTCAGAGTAGTCCGGGTAATATTTACCATCCAAAACTTTCCATTCTACCGGATGACCGGGTTTATACTGATATAATTTCATATCCGAAAAATCACCACCTGCATATGAATTTTGATAATTTGGAAGAATGTACACATTATCAAACCTGGCTCCAAGGTTTATTTCAACACCAATACCGCTTGTGCTTTTTCTTGCTTTTTTAGAGGTAATAACCATTGCACCGTTATTTCCATCAGGTCCAAAGATAGCAGCAGCAGCCGGGCCTTGTAACAAGGTTACGTCTTCCACATCATCAGTATTAATATCATCGGCTGAAACACGTGTACCATCTAACACATATAACACCCCGGAACTACCAGTAAGTGAATTCACACCGTGTAAGCGAAGAGCTCCGGAACTGGTCAATTTTGCCTGGGATTGTCCACGAAGCTGAATACCCGCAACTTTACCTGCAAGCGCTTCGTTGATATTAGTATTTCTGATCGTATTCAATTGTTCTGAAGCTACCACCTGGGTATTAGTGGTTGCGGTTTTTAAACTACGCTTAACACCATAACCACCAGAAACCACAACTTCTTTTAAGTTAGAAGAAGCATCACTTTCCATTACTGAGTTTAAAACCGACTGAGTACCTACAGGTACTTCAACTGTTTTAAAACTGGTAGCAGAAATAACAAGTACATCCCCGGCGTTTACTTTTATTGCGTAAGCTCCGTTTGCATCTGCAGAAAGGCCTGTTGGTTTGCCTTTTATTTTGATAGTTGCAAATGATACAGGATTACCGTTAGCATCGGTAACCTTACCGGACACCACCCGGCTTTGTGCAAATACCAATACCCCACAGAGCATTAGTATTGTAAACAGTGATAAAAATCTTCTCATGTGCGTTTAATTAAGTTTAATGATGTGTAAAAATAAGGATAATTTCTTAACGTCAAAATAATGTTAAATTTATTTTGGTAAGTACCCGTCTTCTATATATGGACAATAAGTGAAATTAAATAGCTGCTTTACAAGTCAAAAATTGTTAAAACCTGTAGAGTGCCTGAATTTTTACTTCGCTTTTACGCTTTCCCTCTATCTCGTCCAACCCGCTACCAATAAGGCTTTTGTCCCTGTAAATTGTTTGAGCAAACCTGGCCCAGAGGCTGAATTTTCTGTTAATGTCATAATTAATATTTAAATAATATCTATACCCTTTATCGTAAAAAGCAGGAATGGAAAAGCTATATAAAACGTCATTTTCATAGGCATATACCCGGCTGTTATAACCCTCCGTTTCAAAGTACTGTAAACGCAGGCTTCCGGCATATGGTTTCAGGGGTGGTTTGAAAAGGAGGTCGAAGAAGGTTAAAAAGCCCTGTTCAGGGAATATCCCCTTTTTATCAAACCAAACTATTTCGGTCCTGTTTCGAAGTGTAATGGCCGAATTAATACGGTAACTTATCTGGGTTCGCCAGTTTTTTTGTGGCTGCTGAATAACGGGGGATAATATAAGCATGTCGGGATTTTGATTTATCGCCTTGGATTCTGAATGATAGCGGGTATAAATCTCAATTTGCTTATTTGGTTTAAAACTTAACTGTACCAAATAATCATAACCTGTAGAAGGTGCATCCACCCTATAACGAAGCCACGGAAATTTATAAAAATCTGCATACGCATCCACACGCCATGAAACACCCGGCCGGATGGTTACTCCTGCATACAAACCCTTTTCATTAGTTGGATAAGTGCCTTCTGTAAAAGCATAACTGTAAAGCGACTGGTATGATCTGGAAATATTTCTGTACAAAATGGATATATCAGTACGGGATGAAGCACTGAGAATAATTCCCTGCACAAGCGCTTTATCAAACCTTGAAGTGAAAGCAGCTTCGCCAAAAATGTGAAGATTCCTGAAGGTATAGCTGTAATCAAAACTGTAATTACCGAAGTTGTTGCCAGATAAAGCATACTTGTTATAAGGATCAGCAGATTTAATCAATGGCAATTTGAATCTATACTGAATTCCGTTAACCCCAAGATGTAAAGTTTTATGATGGTAAGAAAGATTTCCGCCAAATGCCAACTGGCGCTGAATACCTTTATCATCCGTTTCACTTTTTGTGCGATGATACCCTGATGTTTGCAAAGAGGATACAAAATCTTCCCTGCTTTGAGAAGTGTCTGCAACAAAATTTGCATCAATTTTTCTGTACGAAACAAAAGTGGTGAGCTGCCATTTATTCTTTGCAAGGGTTATTCCTATTCCCCTGTGGAAATTAATCTCTCCGGCAGAATTATAGGGCCGCAAAACATCTGCTTCTCTTTTTATGCTGATAACCTCCGAACTTTTTTTGAAGGCGAGGCTTTGCCATTGTATTAAGCCCTGGCCAAGGTTTACAGCAAAATCTCCAATGGCCAGTGAATGCATAATTCCAATCTTCCTGGCAAATAAATGAAAAGAATAAAAATCGAATCCCAGTTTTTGTTTACCCTTAAAAAATTGTTCCCCTGCATCTTTCTCTGCAACAATTCCGTACTGCAAAAGATTTTTGTAAGCGTATTTATACCGAAATAATATTTTTTGCGGTGAGCCCGGATAAAAATTCGTTGCTGATGACGAATCCAGTAAATAGCCTTTCGCTCTTTCCAATACCTGCAATGCCCTTATTAAAATGCTATGCTCACCTTTTCTTAACCTGTGGTTCAACGTCTCTATCAACTCAATCTGCAAACTAACCGTTATGTATGGCCTGATCTTTTGTATGGTTTGAACATCCCATGCAGGTATTGCCTGTAATTCGTATACATCAACCAGTTTACCGATTAAGATCCTGTATAAAATAAAATTCTGAATTTGAACAGGGGTAAGCAATCTCAGTTCTTTTAGTTCCGAGGCAGAAGCTGTATTCAGGTTGATCGGGTTCTTTAAAAAATGCTGTATCTGCTGCAGGTAAGAATCATCTTCTGTTTCAACATCTTCATTGTTTGCCGTAATATTTTCTAATTGTTGTTCGGTGGTATTTGTAATCGGTTCTGGTACCTGTGCATTGATGTACGTGGATATAAAAAGGAGAATAATTATGCAAAATAAGATTCTCATTCCTTCCTGCTGTTAAAATGTACCATTAATAATATTCCTGGTGAAAAACCCAGTTGCGGATGATAGCCCGAAGAAATATCAAGTCTTAAATTCTTCCAGCCAATACCGGCACCTGCATAAGCAGTAGTTGATTCACTGATGAAGCCGGCCCTTGCAAAAAACTGTTTGGTAAACTGATACTGCAGTCCAGCAATAACATTTACAGGTTTATCTTCTTCCTTTATAATTTCTGCACAAATAAAAAACTGATCGGAAGCATCATAACCTAAACCGGCTTTATATGACGAGGCAAGTTTTTCTTCTTTAGCACTGAGCGAAGTAGAAGTGCCTAATTTTCCACCAACAGGATTATACACATGAATGCCTGCATTTAATTTATCAGTCAGGTGCATCATGGCTCCTATTTCAAAATTTATGGTTGAAGCATTTCCATAAGCAGGAATACGATATCCATAATAATTGAACTGTATACCAACATCCACAACTTTACCTAACTTCCTGGCATAAGCAAGCCCTATTTTATTTTCGTTGAAGTTTTTAAAGCCTGCGTAGTTCAGTTGCAGTCCAAAGTTTCCTAACCTGGTTGGGAACGCAGCCCCGAGTGTATAGGCACTTGTTTCTTTCAGCATGAACCTTCTTTCACCATAAACACCAATACCTGCAAATTTTGTTTGGGCAAGTGCCGCCTGGTTGCCGGTAAAAGACAAAGCATCATTCTGTTTCTGGCTGTAAGCTGATAAACTTATATAAGGTTGTGCAATACTGTACCGGAGCGATTGTGCAGTAACCAAATTAAAATTAATTATGCAAAGCAGTATAAAAGACAAGTTAGTTTTCATTCTTTCAGGAGCTGGGAAATACCAAGATAATAAACCCGTTTTTAAAATGCTAATTTTTAGTAATATTAAATACCCAATACTTGTTTACTTTTGCGCCATGCAAATTTTAGATGGAAAAATTGTTTCCCAATCCGTTAGAGACAAGGTAAAAGAAAGGGTATCCCTCTTCAAAAAAGAAGGTAAAAAAACACCACACCTGGCGGCTGTTTTAGTGGGTACAAACGGGGCCAGTGAAACCTATGTGGCCAGTAAGGTTAAGAATTGTGAGGAAGTGGGTTTTAAAAGCAGCCTTATCCGTTTTGATGATACTATTGCAGAAACTGAACTAATTACAGCCATAGAAAAACTGAACAACGATGATGATGTGGATGGTATCCTGGTGCAGCTTCCTTTACCAAAACAGATCAATGAAGAAAAGATAATCAATATCATTTACCCCGGTAAAGATGTGGATGGATTTCATCCTGTAAGTATTGGTAAGATGGTTCAGGGTTTGCCCACTTTCATACCGGCAACACCGTACGGAATATTATTGATACTGGAGCATTATAAAATTGAAACAAGCGGTAAACATGCTGTAGTGATCGGCAGGAGTAATATCGTAGGCAGACCTATCAGTATATTATTAAGCCGCAACACTTACCCGGGTAATTGTACAGTAACGGTTTGTCATAGCCGTACGAAGAACCTGAAAGAAATTTGTTTGCAGGCTGATATAATTGTTGCTGCATTGGGTATCCCCGAATTTCTAAAAGCCGATATGGTAAAAGAAAATGCAGTAGTAATAGATGTGGGTATTACCCGTGTGCCTGATGCAACAAAAAAGTCGGGTTTTGCTTTAAAAGGTGATGTGGATTATGCAAACGTTGCTCCCAAATGCAGTTATATAACTCCTGTACCGGGCGGTGTGGGTTTAATGACGATTGCCGCATTGCTGGTGAATACTTTCACTGCCTGCGAAAACAAATATAAATAAGCGTATCATTTACGATTTAGTCCATTCGCAAAGATGATTCAGTTAAAAAACACGGATATAAAGACCCTTCCTGTAATGGAGCATTTTTACACGCTTCAGGGTGAAGGTTTTTACCAGGGTAAAGCTGCTTATTTTATACGCCTGGGTGGCTGCGATGTAGGTTGTGTATGGTGCGATGTAAAAGATAGTTGGGACGCAGAGAAACATCCTGTATTGAAGATTGAAGATTTAATATTGAATATTGAAAAGACCCCGGTAAAACTTGTTGTAATTACCGGAGGCGAACCATTGATGCATAATTTAGATGAGTTGACCCATTTGCTTCATTCAAAAGGTTTCGAAACAAATATTGAAACATCAGGCGCATATCCATTAAGCGGTAGCTGGAACTGGATCTGTTTATCGCCTAAAAAATTTAAAGCCCCCCTGCCGGGGATATTGCCGCTTGCCAATGAATTAAAAGTGGTTGTTTTTAACCAGTCGGATTTTGATTGGGCAGAAAAATATGCAGCGCTGGTTTCACCGGGTTGCAAACTATACCTGCAGCCTGAGTGGGATAAAGCTTCGGTAGTAACACCCCTTATCATAGAGTATATCAAACAGCATCCGCAATGGGAATTATCGCTGCAAATACACAAATACATCAATGTGCCGTAAAAGAGAATGTTATAATTCTACTAAAGAATAAATCGGCACTGTTTTCGTTTTAACTTCACGCTTTGATCTTATCATGAAAAACATCAGGCTTCATATATTCCGCATCTTTCTTTCACTCTTCATTTTTAATTTTTCATTCCTCATTACGAATGCTCAATGGTATGACCCCTCAAAAGTGAATAAGAAAGCAGGCGAATTATACGGACAAGCCTATGAAGAAGCTACAGAAGGAAAATACAATGCCGCATTTCAGCATATTAAAGAAGCCCTTGCTATTGAACCAAAACTGGTTGATGCCTTTTTAACAAGGGCCGGTATTTATGCCAATTTAAAAAATTACCGGGCGTCGGTAGCAGATTTTGAAACCGCTTTGCAAATGGATTCGGTGTATTCAAAAACTTTTTTACTCCCTTATTCTATTTCATTGGCGGGTGCAGGAAAATTTCAACAAGCGTTATTGGCAGTTGATGAATTTTTATCAACACCAAATCTTAATCCACAAAGTATTAAAGCAGGTAATTACCGTAAGTCAACCTATGTGTTTGCAGTTGATCATGAAAAAAAACACCCCGTAAAAGATTATGTGTTTGCCCCGCAAAACATGGGTGACAGTATCAATTCAACCGCTCTCGAATATTTTCCCTCACTTACTATTGACGGAAGTAAAATGATCTTTACAAGACGGGTAAATAATGATGAGGATTTTTATGAAAGCGATTTTATAAACGGCAAATGGAGTAATGCAAAGCCGCTTGGCGGAAAAGTAAATACCAATTTTAATGAAGGTGCTCAGAATATTTCGCAGGACGGCCAGTTATTGGTTTTTACAGGATGTAATTATCCCGAAGGCGAAGGAAGCTGTGACCTGTATTTTTCTGTACGCACCAATAACGGCTGGAGTGAGCCGCAGAACCTGGGTCCACTGGTAAATACAGATTTCTGGGAATCCTCACCTTCTTTATCACCTGATAAAAGAGATCTTTATTTCGCCAGCAGCATGGCCGGCGGATTTGGCGGCAGGGATATCTGGGTTACGCATCGTTTACCATCGGGTAAGTGGAGCCGCCCCGAAAATTTAGGCGAAGCAGTTAATACCAGCGGCGACGAAAGCTGTCCTTTCATGCATGCAGATAACGAAACACTTTACTTCAACAGCAATGGACATACAGGTTATGGAATGACCGATCTTTTTTTCAGCAAGAAAGTAAACGACAGCAGTTGGGTGGTTGCCGAAAATCTAGGCTATCCCATCAACACCATCGATGACCAGGGTTCATTAATTGTAGCCGCCAATGGCAAGACGGCCTATTATGCCAGTGAAGGAAATGATACCCGTGGTGGTTTAGACTTATATACTTTTCAATTGCGGGAAGACATGAGGCCTTTAAAAACATTATGGGTAAAAGGAAAAGTATTTGATAAAAAAACAAAAGCCGGTTTACCCTCAGCGGTGGAATTATCTGATGTGAAAGGTCAGAAACTTATCAGTAAGATACAAACCGATGAAGAGGGAAACTATTTCATTACGCTGCCGGTTGGAAAAGATTATGCATTTAACGTAAACCGCAAAGGCTATTTATTTTATTCCGATAATTTTTCACTGCTGGATAATAATATAGATTCTATTTTCACCATAAACATTCCCCTGCAGCCTATTGAAAAAGGCGCAACCATTGTTTTAAAAAACATATTCTTCGAAACCGGAAAATTCGATCTGAAACCGGAATCCATGATGGAATTGGATAAACTGGTAATGTTGCTGACCGATAACCCTAACCTGAAGATCCAGATCGATGGGCATACGGATAATGTTGGGCAGTTAAACGATAACCTCTTACTTTCCAACAACCGGGCAAAAGCAGTTGTAGCTTATTTATCAGGTAAAGCCATTAATGCTCAACGACTCACTTACAAAGGCTTTGGTGCAACCAAACCCATTGCCGATAATTCAACCGAACAAGGCAGGGCCCTGAACCGCAGGACCGAACTTTCTGTGATAAGTAATTAAATATTTTTTCTATTATTGTTGTTCATATCAATGGTTCACGCCTTATGAACAATGATCTGCTATACCAAATTGCCCTAACACTTGTTCCCAACATTGGCGATGTACACGCCAAAGCCCTCATCAATATCTATGGAACAGCCCAATCCATTTTTAAGGCAAAGAAAAAAGAACTGGAAAATATAGAAGGCATTGGTGCGGTACGGGCAAAGTCGATCAAAGATTTTACTGATTTCAGTAGCTCGGAGGAAGAAATAAAGTTCATTGAAAAATACAAGATCATCCCCCTTTTTATTACTGATGAAAATTACCCAAAACGTTTATTGAATTGTTTCGACTGCCCCACCTTGCTTTATTACCGTGGCAATGCCAACTTAAACACATCGAGGGTAATTTCCATAGTAGGCACACGTAATAACTCGGGTTACGGCAAAACCGTTTGTGAAAAATTCATTGAAGACCTGCAGGCAGAAAATGTTTTAGTAGTAAGCGGTCTTGCATTTGGTATTGACACCATTGCACACAAAGCTGCTTTGAAAAATAATTTACAGACAGTTGCTGTGCTGGCTCATGGACTGGACCGTATCTATCCGCAACAAAATAAATCGCTGGCCAAACAAATAACAGAACAGGGAGGTTTGCTCACCGATTTTATCAGCAAGACGAATCCCGATAAACAGAATTTCCCAAAACGAAACCGAATTGTTGCCGGTATTTGTGATGCAGTTATAGTAATTGAAAGCGGTAAAAAAGGCGGCTCACTCATCACGGCTGAATTAGGTAATGGGTACAATAAAGATGTATTTGCTGTTCCGGGCCGGGTGAACGACAACAAGAGTGAAGGATGCAATTATCTTATTAAAAACAATAAAGCAGCGCTGATAAATTCCGCTGATGATTTTTTAGAATTCATGAATTGGAAACCTGCTCCAAAACCTTCTGCTAAAAAACAAAGAGAATTATTCATTGAACTTTCGCCTGACGAAAAAACCGTTGTAGAAATTCTGCAGCAGCAGGAAACCATTCACATAGATGAGCTGTATTTTAAGAGCGGCCTTAGCAGCAGTGAGGTGGCAACGGCGCTGCTTATGTTAGAAATGCAGAACGTGGTAGCCTCTTTGCCCGGGAAAATTTACAGGCTCCTTTAATGTTATTCAATACTACAGCAAAATAGCTATATCTTTAATTCAAATGATCAATTATGAAAAAGCAATTCTTATTCCTGGCAGTAACCATGTTATTTTATTTTTCCTCTTTAGCACAAACTAACGAACATAAAATTTTATTTGATTTTACAAAAACTGATACCGCCGATTTCCGGATCATGGTTTTACAGGTTAAAAATATTTTAAAAGAAGCTCCAAACGCAGCTATAGAAGTGGTATGCTATGGCCCGGGATTATTGATGCTGGTTGCTGATAAAACCAATGTATCTAAAGAAATGGAAGAGATACAAAAGGTTTCCAATGTAAGTTTTGCCGCATGCGCAAATACCATGCGCAGGATGAATATTGATAAAAGCAGGATCGTGCCATTTGCTAAGATTGTTCCTGTAGCAATTCTTGAACTCTCCTCCCGCCAGCAGGAAGGCTGGAATTATATAAAGGCCGGGTTTAATTAAATTTTATTGTCTGCCTTTGTTGATCGCCTGACCAACTATTTCCCTGGGGGTTCAATTTTTAATTTTTAATTTTTAATTCCCCGCCATACCTTTGCATATGGCAACAATAAATAATTCCCCCGCTACAGGCAAATCAACAAAATTTTATGGCGAAGGCCTGACGTTCGATGACGTTTTACTCATGCCGGCCTATTCCCAGATATTACCCCGTGAGGTGAATATCAGCACCCAGCTTACCAAAACAATAACACTGAATGTGCCCTTGCTTAGTGCAGCCATGGATACAGTTACCGAAGCCGCATTGGCTATTGCATTAGCCAGGGAAGGCGGCCTCGGAATCTTACATAAGAATATGAGTATTGACCAGCAGGCCGACCAGGTTCGTAAAGTAAAGAGAAGTGAAAATGGTTTGATACTTGATCCTGTAACCCTGCGTCCCGATGCTACCATTGGTGAAGCCCTGCGTTTGATGAAAGAAAATAAGATCGGTGGCATTCCCATTGTAGATGCCAATTACAAATTAGTAGGCATACTCACCAACCGTGACCTTCGTTTTGAAACGAATTTTAAAGAGAAAGTGAGCAGCATCATGACAAAGGATAATCTCATCACTGCACCCGAAGGCACCGACCTGAAAAAAGCCGAACTCATTTTCAAAAAGAACAAGATCGAAAAATTGCCGGTGGTAAATAAATCGGGTAAATTGATCGGCCTGGTAACCTTTGGCGACATACTCAAACTGAAATCTCACCCCCATGCAGTGAAAGATTCTTTTGGCAGGTTACTGGTTGGTGCAGGTGTGGGCATAACAAAGGATACTATGCAAAGGGTGGATGCATTATATAAAGTTGGTGTTGATGTGATCTGTCTGGATAGTGCACACGGGCACACAAAAGGAGTTATCAATGCACTGAAAGAAATTAAAAAAGGGTATAAGAATGTACAGGTGATTGCGGGTAATGTAGGCACTGGCGCCGGAGCAAAAGCATTGGCAGATGCCGGTGCAGATGCAGTGAAAGTGGGTATTGGACCCGGCTCAATTTGTACTACACGTATTGTTGCCGGTACAGGCGTCCCTCAGATCACTGCAGTGATGGAAACAGCAGCTGCGTTAAAAAACCTGCCGGCCGGCAAGGCAGGTAAGAAAGTGGGCATCATCAGCGATGGCGGTATACGTTACACCGGCGATATGGTGAAGGCATTGGCAGCCGGCGCAAATTGTGTGATGATGGGCAATGTATTTGCCGGAACAGAAGAGAGCCCCGGCGAAACCATTATTTATGAAGGAAGAAAATTCAAACAATACCGGGGCATGGGTTCATTGGGTGCTATGGCACAGGGTAGCAGTGACAGGTATTTCCAGGATGTGGAAGACGATATCAAAAAATTTGTACCCGAAGGCATTGAAGGCCGTGTAGCTTTTAAAGGAAATTTAAAGGAAGTGGTGCAACAATTTACCGGTGGCCTCAGGGCTGGTATGGGTTACTGCGGTGCAAAAAGTATCAGCGAATTACAAAACGCAACGTTTGTAAAGATTACCAATGCCGGGATGAGGGAAAGCCATGCACATGATATTGAAATAACCAAAGAGGCGCCAAATTACAGCAGATAAAACACAATTAAAAATTGATAATTAAGAATTAATAATTCTATCAATTCGAAGAGTAATTAGTAATCTTGGGCGACAATACCCCGTTTCTTTAAATTCCTGCAATGAAAAAGATTATTCTTTGTGTCCTGTTCATTATTAATTATCAATTATTAATTATAAATTCCGTTCAGGCACAGGACAGTTCCCGTCTCCGCATCTCCCTCCTCACCTGCACACCTGGTGAAGAACTCTATTCTACTTTTGGCCATAGTGCATACCGGGTAGTTGACAGCAATGCAGTTACTGATATAGTGTACAACTATGGTACTTTTAATTTTGATGACGATGGTTTCTATTTAAAATTTGTAAGGGGAAAATTACTATACTATGTTTCGGCTGAATATTTTTCTGATTTTAAAGACCTGTACCAGTCTACCAATAGGGGGATAACCGAACATGTTTTAAATTTATCTGCGGCAGAAAAAATTACCATCCGCTATTTTTTAAATGAAAACTTAAAAGAAGAAAACAAATATTATAAATACGATTTCTTTTTTGACAACTGCACCACCCGGCTCAGGGATATCCTTAAAAAGCAACACGATTCTTCTTTTTGCCAGAAACCAGTAATGCCAGCCGGCAGCAGGTTCAGGCAAGCCATACACCAATACCTGGACAAGAACGGGAAAGACTGGAGCAAGCTGGGTATTGATATTTTATTGGGCCAGCCCTGTGATGCGGTAATGACTGCCGAACAAATGCAGTTCCTTCCGGATAACCTGATGATAAGCCTTGATAGCAGTAACCATCCAATGGTAGTAAGCAGCCGGAATTTATATTCTATACAGGAAGACAAGAACAAAAATTCCTTTTTCACACCAATGACTGTCTTCGCCATGCTACTGGCATTGATCATTTTGCTTGGCTTTACTAAAAACAGGTTTGTACAAGGCTTTCTCCAGGGATTCGATGGTTTGTTTTTCTTCTTTGTCGGCCTGCTGGGAATTATTTTAATATTGATGTGGACTGCCACGGACCACCAGATGTGTAAAAATAACTTCAACCTGTTGTGGGCTTGGCCAACACATGCGGTGATCGCTTTTTTTGTAAACAGCAAAAAGGCATGGGTAAGAAAATATTTCAGGTTTACAACAATTGCGTTGGTGGTTGTTTTATTAAGCTGGTTCTTTTTACCACAACAAATGAACAATGGGTTAATTCCCCTTGTTTTGTTATTGATCTACAGAAGTGCCGCAAAAGCCTTCGTTACGAATTAAGCTTATTACACGAATTACGCTAATTAAGATCAGCTTAAAATTCGTGTAATTCGTTTTAATTAGTGTAATCAAAACAAACCCTGTTCGTTCATGAAATCAAAACAAATTCTATTCAACGGCTCAAAAATATTTTACCGCATCACCGGCAAAGGAAAACCTGTTGTATTGATACATGGCTTTGGTGAGGATGGTGATATCTGGCAAAAACAAATTCAATCTTTACAGGAACATTACCTGCTCATCGTTCCTGATATGCCGGGCAGCGGCAGATCGGAATTGGTGCCCGGTGCAAATATTGAAACCTACAGCGAAATCATAAAAGAGATAATTACAACTGAGCTTCAAAGCTCCTCCCCCACGGGGGGAGGCCGGGAGAGGGCTGTTCTTATCGGTCACAGCATGGGTGGTTACATCACCCTTGCTTTTGCAGAAAAATATCCGGAGCTTATATCTTCTTTCGGGCTTGTACACTCTTCTGCATTTGCAGATAGTGAAGAAAAAAAAGCCACCAGGTTAAAATCTATTGAGTTTATAAAAAAACATGGCGCTTATGAATTCTTAAAACCAGTTATCATGGGGTTGTTTGGAGAATATTGGTCAAAAGGCCATGAGCCCGAAATTGATACCCTGGTTGAAAAAAGTAAAAACTTCACTTCAGATGCTTTAGTTCAATATTACCAGGCCATGATTGCCCGCCACGATAAAACCGAAGTTTTGAAGAACTTTTCCCGCCCGGTATTGTTTATTATCGGTGTACATGATAATGCGGTCCCCTTTGCCCAAAGCCTGAAGCAATCTTTTTTGCCCAATTTGTCGTACATACACATATTACGCAACAGTGCACATATGGGTATGTGGGAAGAAGCTGACCGGGTAAATGCAGCCCTCCTGGAATTTTTGAAAGGGCAACCGGTATAAAATTTATACCGTTTTAATACTGCATTCTCAGGATTTGATGGCTGTTTCCTCTTACTTATTTTGCCAGCAAAGTTTTTATGAGAAAATTTTTTACCACATTGGTTTTTTGCATGTTGGCTTATGCAACATGGGGGGCTCATACCAAGGGCGGATGGATGTATTACAGCTACCTTGGTCCCACGACGTAATCTGTTAACACAGCCAGGTACAAGATCACTTTAAAAATAGCCACCAAGTGCATACTCGATAACCCTGCCCAGTTTTGTTCCTCGGTCATCATCAGTATTTTTGAAGGAGATAATTATCATTTGCTGGAAAGGCAATCTGTTCTCTATACAAGTTCTGTTGATATTCATAATTGCAATTTACCCGAGTGCCATCCCTGCATCAGCTTCATACCCGATCTTTGCGTTAAAATAACTACCTATGAGTTTATAAAAGACCTGCCCATTACCCCGGATGGATTTATTATCTCTTACCAAAGGTGTTGCCGCATTTCCGGTATCATTAATATGAAACCACCATCAGACCTGGTTGGTGATACCTGGACAATACACATTCCCGGCAATGCACTCAGCCCGCTGGCTCCATTAAATTCAAGCGCCATATTTCCACAAAATGATACCGCTATTATTTGCAGGGATAATTATTTTACTTACAACTTCGGGGCATTTGATCCCGATAATGATTCATTGACTTATGCTTTCACTGATGCTTACGTAGGTACCCCCGATGGTATTACCGGTGGCAGTTGCAGCAATAATCTTGCATTGCCGCCCCCTTACTTCTCAATAGATTACATGCCACCCTACTCTGGCGCCAATCCATTGGGCAATGCAGTTACTATTGATCCATCTACAGGTATGGTTATTGGTGTTGCCCCTGGCGTATCGGGAATATATGTGCTCACCGTTACTGTAAGTGAATATATACGTGGAACTACTATAAAAAAAGGAGAAGTGAGAAAATCGCTGCACGTGGAAGTAGCCGATTGTATTACAACCAAAGCATTATTAGCACCTGAATACTATAGTTGCGATGACTTTGATGTGAGTTTCCAGAACCTGACTTCTGGCTATACCATATTAAGTTATGACTGGAATTTTGGAGACCCAGCCAGTGGAATTAATAATACTTCCAGTCAGCAGTTTCCAACACATACTTATTCGGACACGGGAGAATTTATGGTGACGCTGGTGGTTAACAGGGGAAATTTTTGTTCAGACTCTACCACATCTGTTGTAAAAGTTTACCCGGTATTTGATCCCGGTTTTACTATAGAAGGGCAATGTAAGAATACAGCTATACAATTCAATGATATTACAACCACTACCTATGGAAACGTAAATTCATGGAGCTGGAATTTTGGTGACTTTAATGCAAGCATTCAAAATAACAGTTCTACACTGCAGAATCCCACACATGTTTATACCAGCGCAAGTACCTATGGCGTGTTTTTTATTGTAACCAACGATAAAGGATGCAGAGATACCATTAGCCGGGATATTGTTATAAGAGACTTACCAGCCCTTGCTTTGACCAACGATACTTTGATCTGCTATATAGATACCCTGCAATTAAATGCAACAGGAAGCGGCGCCTTTATGTGGAGCCCCAATTATAACATCAACAACGTAAACATACCAGGCCCATTGATAAGCCCCGATATACCCACAACTTATTATGCCACACTCACCGATGGATTTGGCTGTTCGGTTACTGATTCGGTGAAAGTGGATGTAAAACTTTTTGTAACACTTGTTGCAGCTAATGACAGCACCATCTGCCAGGGAGATCCAACCATACTACGCATCAGCAGTGATGGCCTGCATTATTTGTGGAGCCCTGCAAACAGTTTAAATAATGCCACATTAAAACAGCCAACAGCAAGACCGCTCACCACAACCACTTATCATGTAAGTGCCAATATCGGTAAGTGTGTTGCTGAAGATGATATCACCCTGGCAACCGTGCCCTACCCTGTTGCCAATGCCGGGCCTGATCAAACCATTTGTTTTGGCAACTCGGCACAATTGCATGCAAGTGGTGGAAGCTTTTATGCATGGTTGCCTGCTGCTTTTCTAAATGCAAGGAATATTGCCGATCCTGTTTCAATAAACCCCATAGCGAATGTGAAGTATATAGTTAGTGTAAGAGATACTTTTGGCTGCCCCAAGCCTTCTTTTGATACTATGTTACTTACCGTGGTAAAAATAAATGCTGATGCAGGGCCAAGAGATACTTCGGTAGTTATTGGCCAGCCAGTACAATTGAATGCATCTGGAAGCATAAATTTTTCATGGACACCCTCAACATGGTTGAATGATCCTTCCATTAATAACCCCATTGCACTTCCTCAAAACAATATTCAGTATATGGTTAAGGTAAGTAATGCTTCGGGATGTTATGACACAGACAGCATTTTGGTAAAAGTTTTTAAACTAAAACCCGACCTGTATGTACCCAATGCATTTACCCCAAACCATGATGGCGACAATGATATCTTCAGGCCGATTGCCATAGGTATGAGATCAATAGATTTATTCAGGGTTTACAACCGGTGGGGCAGTATGCTTTATTCAGGCACAGGTAATGGAGCAGGGTGGGATGGAAATTTTGGAGGCCGGCCACAGGAAGCCGCCACTTATGTATGGTATGCCGAAGGAGTAGATTATCTGAATAATAAAATAAAAAGAAAAGGAACTGTTGTACTTATCAGGTAGTAAAACACACAAACCTCTGGCAGAGACTCGCCTGAAAAGTGGGGGGCAGGCCACAGGAATCTGCAACATATATCTGGTATGCCGAAGGAGTAGATTACCTGAATAATAAAATTAAGCGGAAAGGATATGTTGTACTCATCAGGTAAAAACTATAAAATACCCGTTCCCGTACTGCATTTGAAATAATATCTTTTTAACAGCTCCGTAATCAAAAAGGCAGCGTTTTTCGTTATTTTTAGGTCTAATAATTGCTTTAAACGTCTTCATGAAGAAATTTCTGTTTGTTTCCTTGTTTTCAGTACTGTCATTTTCATCCTTTGCCAATCATATTTCCGGTGGGGAGATGATCTATCAGTATATGGGACCGGGAAGTTCTCCCGGTACAAAATTGTACAAGATCACTTTAAGGCTTTTCAGAGATAACCTGGGTGGCGGCGCTGCTATGCCGGGAAGTGTGTATATCGGTATTTTCAACAACGATAATTCCCAGGCAATTGGCGGATCGCCTTTTACTGTTAGTATAACCAGCAGTGTTTCGGTACCTGTAAGTCCCCCACCTGCATGTATGGTAAACCCACCAACATTAGATTATAGCATGGGTTCCTTCGAATTCATCATCCAGCTTTCTAATAATGCTAATGGTTAT
Organism: Ferruginibacter sp.; assembly: GCA_044222465.1. Lineage (GTDB taxonomy): Bacteria > Bacteroidota > Bacteroidia > Chitinophagales > Chitinophagaceae > Ferruginibacter. The sequence goes on along the minus strand of JBGANE010000010.1, from coordinate 13,340 downwards.
ACTGCGGCTTATCAAACTTGTTGCAGGATATTCCCGCTTGAAAATGTATTAACTCAAAACCAACCAGCGCAAGGCGAAGGTTCCACCTACATGTGTATCATTCCTGGAACAAATCAACTGGCTTCCGGAAATAACAGCAGCCCCCAGTTCATAACACAACTAACAAGGGTATGCTATAAGGCAAGCTTCACTTTTAACTTCAGTGCTGTTGATCCTGATGGAGACTCACTGGTGTATTACTATTGTAATGCCTACAATAGGGGAAATTCAACCAACTCAGGTAATGTAAATCCTTCTACTCCGCCATTCCAATCTGTTTCTTACATAAACGGGTATTCAGGTACCAGCCCCCTTGGTTCAGGTTCCTCACTTAACCCCCTTACAGGCATTATATCCGGTATTGCTCCACAAACTTCGGGCAGATTTGTTGTTTGCGTTTGTGTGGATGAATACAGGAATGGTGTTCGGATAGGTACACACCGGAAAGATTTTATTTTAAATGTCCGGGATTGTGAAGTGGCTACAGCAACTCTGCTGGATAAGTATCCGAGTTGTGATGGCTTTACGGTGAGTTTTTCAAATCTTACCCCATCCAATGCTATTACCACCTATTATTGGGATTTTGGCGATGGAAACACATCAACAGCGGAATCCCCTACGCATACTTATGCCGATACTGGTGTTTATATTTTAAAGCTGGTTGTAAATCGTGGGCTGTTTTGTTCAGATTCCACTACTTCAATTGTAAAAGTATTTCCAGGTTTCCGCCCCGATTTTAGCATGGCAGGCCAATGCCAGAATATACCTGTTCAGTTTTCTGATCTTACCACTGCAGACTTCGGTGTGCCCATTAAATGGGACTGGAACTTTGGAGATATTTTTTCACCAACCAATACATCCACAATAAAAAATCCAACACATACCTATACAAGTACAGGCCAGTATACCGTAACTTTTGTTGTGGAGACCAGTAAGGGTTGTATTGATACGCTTACAAAAATACTTGACATACTTGACCAACCTCCTTTGACAGTTTCTAACGACACTTTGATCTGTATAATCGATACTCTTCAATTAAATGCAGTGGGTACCGGAACATTTAACTGGACACCCAATTATATGATCAGCAATGTAAATATTGCTAACCCATTGGTAAGCCCCGATGTATCCACCACTTACCGGGTTACACTTACCGATGCCTTTGGTTGTGTTGGTAAAGATTCGGTGAGGGTGGATGTAAAATCTTTTGTTACACTTTCGGGTGGTAATGATACAACCATTTGTACAACCGATGCAGTTGTGCTGCAACTCAACAGCGATGCGTTGCATTACATTTGGACCCCGGCTACGGGTTTGAATGATCCTACTTTAAAAAATCCTACGGCAACCCCGCTTGTTACAACTACCTATCATGTGGTGGGCAATATTGGTAAATGTATTGCCGAAGATGATATTACCATAACGCCTGTGCCCTACCCACCTGCAAACGCAGGCCCCGACCAAACAATATGCGTTGGAGGCTCAGCACAACTGAACGCAAGCGGTGGCAGTATTTATTCATGGAGCCCAACTGCATTCTTAACGGCTGCCAATATTCCCAACCCGGTTTCTGTGAAGCCTACTGATAATGTACGATATGTGGTTACAGTAAGAGATGTTTTGGGTTGCCCCAAGGCTGTAAAAGATACCATGATATTGTATGTGGCAAAAATTAAAGCCAATGCCGGGCCAAGGGATACCTCTGTTGTGCTGGGCCAGCCCTTACAGTTAGGTGCAAGCGGAAGTACCAATTATGCATGGACACCATCCACCTGGCTGGATAATCCTTTTATAAGTAATCCCATTTCTCTGCCGCAAAATAATATTGAGTATGTGGTAAGGGTGAGTAATGATGCCGGTTGTTTTGATACAGATACAATCCTCGTAAAAGTATTTAAAGTTAAACCCGATCTCTTCATACCAAATGCTTTCACACCAAACGGGGATGGTTATAATGATATCTTCAGGCCCATTGCCATTGGTATGAAATCAATGGATATATTCCAGGTATACAACCGCTGGGGCCAGATGCTGTATTCGGGCACCGGTAATGGCGCAGGGTGGGATGGAACATTTGGTGGAAAAGGACAGGAAGCCGCCACCTATGTATGGTATGCCGAAGGGGTTGATTACCTGAATAACAAAATAAAACGAAAGGGAACGGTGGTATTGATTCGGTAGTATTAACCAATGTACATAAGTTTAAAACCCCGCCAGCTTTGAAAAGACGGGGTATTTTGTTAGCTTTAAGCTTCGTATTACTCTTATGAAGAGATATTTACTACTTCTTTTCTTATCCATTGTTTGTGTACAGGATATTTATGCTACTCATACGAAAGGCGGGTGGATGTATTATGAGTATCTTGGGCCAGGAACAAATGATCCATCTAAACTACGCTATAGGGTGGGGTTGAATTTTTATGTAGAATGTAATACCACCGTTACAGAAGGTGGGTGGACATTCTCGTTTTTTGATGGCGCATCGCCATATACACTTCTACAGGATATACCCGTTAACCCTTCTGCCCCGGTAATAATCTCAGGTTGTGTTTTACAAAGTTGTTATCCATGCCTGAGTAATATACCTAACAGGTGTTACCAGGTTACGAACTATGAAACGATTGTTGAGTTAACGCCTAATCCAAATGGCTATATCGTTACCAAGCAGCGATGCTGCCGCATTAACGGCATTAACAATATTCAGGCGCCATCAAATAATATCGGGGCCACCTATACAATAAGGATACCGGGCCCGATAAGTTTTTTACCTACTGCGCATCAAAACAGTAGTCCTCAGTTTATTTTTAATGATACTGTGGTTGTTTGTGGCGGAAGTAATTTTTCCATGAGTTTCCAGGCTACAGACCCTGATGGAGATTCATTATCCTATTCTTTCATTGACGCTTATGATGGCGCTTCTTCCGGGGCTCCGAGTCCATCTCCTGCGGCCAATCCGCCTTACAATAATGTGCCTTATGCCGCCCCGTTTTCGGGTACGCAACCATTAGGTGCTGGTGTTACTATTAATCCTGTTACCGGGCTTATCAGCGGCACGGCCCCAAACCCTGGGATATATGTAATTTGTGTGCTTGTAAAAGAATACAGGAACGGGCTCAATTTTGCCGAATCCAGAAAAGAGCTTCATTTGAATGTTGCATCTTGCTTTCCACTTACAGCTAACCCCAATTTTGTACCTATTACATGCGATGGCTTTACGGTTGATTTTACAGAAAGCAGTTCGGGTAACCCTAATACATTCTTTTGGGATTTTGGCGACCCCGCCAGTGGTGCAGCTAACACATCTAATTTGCCAAACCCAACACATACCTTTACCGATACCGGTGTTTTTAATGTTAAACTTGTTGTTTCCATATCTGGCCAATGCACCGATTCCATAATAAAACCTATCCGGGTTTACCCCGGTTTCCTGCCCGGCTTCCTTACTTCACCGGCTCTCTGTGTAAACACACCCATACAATTTACCGATACCACTTACAGCCGCTATGGTGCTGTTAATTCATGGCGATGGGATTTTGGAGACCCGGCCACACTTGCAGATACCAGTCACTTGCAAAACCCGGTTTATACCTACACTGCTCCCGGAACTTATACGGTAGAATTGCAGGTAACCAATGATAAGGGTTGTTTTAAAGTATATACAAAGAATATTACCATTAATGGCAACCCCTTACTTTCTGTCTTTCCTGCCGATTCGGTCTATTGCGGACTGGATACATTACAGTTGAATGGAGTGGGAACAGGAACTTTTAACTGGACACCCCCGGTAAATATCATTGGCGCTAATACGGCCACACCAAGGGTATTTCCAAATACTACAATAAAATATTATGCCCGGCTTACAGATATCAATGGTTGTATAACCAATGATTCATTAACGGTGATTCCCAAATTCGACCTGAGCAATGCTATTGCCGGGCCAACTACTATATGTGAAGAAGATACCGTGGTATTGAGGGGAACGGCTAATTACAGCAGCAGTATAACCTGGCAATGGACCCCTATAGCCACGGCAGAGTCACCAACCATTGATACAACCAGGGTATATCCCATAGTTACCACAACTTATAACCTGAGGACACAATGGGGTAATCATTGCGTGGTCAATAAAACGCATACCATTAATGTTATTCCTTTAGCCATTCCCAATGCCGGACCCGATGCTTTTGTATGCAGCGGCGGGCAAACCTCTACACAACTGAATGCAACCGGAGGTATAAGTTACCAATGGACACCTGTTACCGGATTAAATAACCCGAACATACCCAACCCCATTGCTTCACCAACAATACCTACTTATTATGTAGTGGCTGTAGGTGTGGCCGGTTGTCCTAAATTAAGGACAGATACTGTTTTTGTAGATGTCAGTTCAGTACCTATATTTAATACCATCAATGACACACTCATTTGTGATATTGATATTACAGTTAACCACCAGCGGCAGCGGCAGTTATGTATGGACACCCAATTATATGATCAGCAGCACTACCATTGCAAGCCCATTGGTGAGCCCCAATATACCTACCTGGTATTATGTTACGCTTACCGATCCTGTTGGATGCAAATCCAAAGACTCGGTTTTTGTTGATGTTAAAGACCGTGTAAGTTTGAATGCCGGTGCCGATACCACAATCTGCCAGACAGATGGCTTCTTTCTCAATCCGGTGAGTGATGCTTTGAAGTATAAATGGATACCTTCTACCTATCTTAATTATGATACTTTAAAAAACCCTTTTGCAAGACCGTTAACAACTATCACTTATCAGTTGATCGGTAATATTGGTAAATGCCAGAGCACCGATGATGTCACCATCAAAGTGGTTCCCTATCCGCCTGCAAATGCCGGACCTGATACATCTATTTGTACAGGATTCTCTGTACAGCTTAATGCTACGGGAGGTAGTATTTATTCATGGAGCCCGGCGACATTCTTAAGCAATGCTTCAATTCCTAACCCGGTTTCTGTAAGACCTACTGCAAACATCCGGTATATAGTTACCGTAAGAGATGTGTTGGGTTGTCCCAAGCCGGTAAAAGATACAGTATGGGTAAGGGTGTACCCTGCTGTAATTGCAGACGCCGGTCCAAGTGATACAACTGCTGTATTAGGTGAACCCATGTTCCTGAAAGCAACCGGTGGTGCAACATACACCTGGTTCCCTTCCACATGGCTTAACAACCCCAATATTCAAAATCCTATTTCATTACCAAAGGATGATATCACTTATATCTTAACTGCCACCAATATAGCAGGATGTATTGGTACCGATACTATCCATATTAAACTGTATGAGCTTGACCCGGATATGTATGTGCCCAATGCATTTACCCCTGATGGCAATGGAACTAATGATGTGCTGCGGCCAATATTGATCGGTATGAAAGACCTTACTTATTTCAGGGTATATAACCGCTGGGGAGTATTGATGTTCTCCACCACTGAAAAAGGCAGGGGATGGGATGGAAGGTATAACGGTAAGGCCCAGGATCCGGCTACTTATGTTTGGATGGCAGAAGGTGTGACATATAAAGGTGAATCAAAGAAGAAAAAAGGTTATGCTATCTTGATCAGATAGATCAGTATAAATCATCTTTTGTCATGCTGAGGAACGAAGCATCTTATCCTATGATGAGATTCTTCGCTATCGCTCAGAATGACAATAACCGAATAAAGGGGCACAAAGTAAATTTAACTTTGTGCCCTTTGTGTAAAATCTTTGTGCTGCTTTGTGGCATAAATTACTTACATAGATTATTTTGCAGCTATGAATAAGATCGTTTTAATAACCGGCGCAACATCTGGTATTGGTAAAGCCTGTGCTGTAAAATTTGCATCCGCTCAATACGATGTCATTATCACCGGAAGGCGGCATGAAAGGCTTACTGAATTAAAAACAAGCCTCGAAAAAGAATATCATGTTTCTGTTTTATCCTTATGTTTTGATGTACAGGATAAAGATGCGGTAACTGCCGCTTTTACCAACCTTCCCCGGCAAGGGAAAAAAATTGAAATTCTAATAAATAATGCCGGGCTCGCCTTAGGCAGGGATAGTTTTGAAGATGCCAGTATGGACGACTGGGAAACCATGCTTAATACCAATGTGCATGGCCTACTCTATGTAAGTAAGGCTGTTTTGCCTTTTATGCTCGAACAAAAAAAAGGGCACATCATCAATATGGGTTCGGTGGCAGGAAAAGAGGTGTACGAAAAAGGGAATGTGTATTGCGCCAGTAAATATGCCGTGGATGCCATTACTAAGGCCATGCGTATTGACCTGCTTAAAAATAATATTAAAGTCACGGGTATTCATCCGGGGGCTGTGGAAACTGAATTCTCCCTGGTACGGTTCAAGGGCGACGGAAAAACCGCACAATCGGCCTATACAGGCCTTACCCCGCTTATGGCTGAGGATATAGCCGATACCGTATTTTACTGTGCTACCCTCCCAGCTCATGTTTGTATTAACGACCTGGTAATAACCTGTACCCAGCAGGCAGGAACCTATTATTTTCACAAAATCCCATAGTCTGGTCTTATCCCCTGAAAATAAAGTGTTTACAGAAACTTTAGGTGGGCAATAATTGGATGTTCATTCCCGTTATAAATGGTAGTCAGGCAGTTAATTTGCCGGTTTGATTTGCATTTGACAGTTAAAAGTTGTAAAATTGCCTTGTTATCCATTATCCAAGAATTAATAGAAAATGAAAAATCTTATCCTTATCACGAGCATTTCAGCATTGAGCCTTTTTGGACTAAACTCTACCGCTCAAAATGTTATCTACCAAAATCCCTGCTCTTCTGCTTCAATTCTTCACCAGGCCGACAGCATTAAAAAATTCCTTGCAAAACAGGGTTTCTCTGTTGTAAAGGAAGCTTCCATGCAAATGGAGAGTGAATACGAAATGCCGGTAATTGTTCCTTTAACCGAGGGTAGCTGGTACCAGTTTGTTTTTATTGGTGACATGAGTTCGAAATTATATGAAGTAAGAATGTTTGACTGGAATGAAAAACAGGTAGTGTACCAGAAAAAATATTGGGGAGATGTGGATGGTAATGTTATCAGTTACTCTTATATACCCCAGTTCTCAGAATATCACATGATCAAACCTGTGCAGGTTAATAATAAGAAAAAGGAACTGTGCGGTTATGTGATGCTGCTGAAAAAGACAGAATAAAAAAAATATCAGGAATAATAAAAAATCCCCCCGACTAAGCCGGGGGATTTTTTATTGACCCGTTAAGTAAATTCCCTGGAAGCTAAATGTATTATTGTGTCAGTGATATTCTTAACTGCACACCAGCCCTTGTATTTACAACCGGCGCACTGGATGAAATATAAGGATTAACCCTGCGCTGATCAAAGTACAGCTTTATATTAACCCTGTTATTCAGGAAATAATCTATAGACGGCGAGATGGTAATATCCTTACTGCCACCTGTTGCAAAATTATTATTCTGATCCAGTTTACTGTTGGCTGTAATATTATCCCTGATCTTGAAATCTAAACGGAAGTTGATCTCGTTTTCAAGCTTGCTGCCATTACTATTTTTTGGCGTTAAAAATTTAGGCCATTTCACGTTGATGAAACTAAGCGGATTCTTCAGCCCACGTTTACGCCAGCCGGCGCCAATAGTAAACTCAGTGCTGCGTACTTCACTCAACTGAAAATCAATAAGGCTTAAACTAAGTTGCCTTGTCTTTGCATATTCAAACTTAGCCTGCACCTGGTTGGTCAGCATCACATCCACACCAATCAATGGAGAGAACTGTTCGCCGATACTGATATTAGGTACAAGGAAGTAAGGAACAAAATTGTTTGACAAAGTATCATAGAATGATGGGTATCCATACCTGGACACATCCTGGTAGAGCAATGCCGAGGTAAACCCGTTCATGCTCAGGTTACCCGTGTAACCATGCGACAAGGTAAAGTTGGTAAATATTTTATCTAATCCTTTTATCCTGCTTAATCCATTATAATCAACTTTCCAGTTCAGTTTTGGTTTTAAACCACGGAATGGGTTCGATTTGATATTCGGGTTGCTTTGTTTGATCAGTGCCACTGATTCCGGGCTTTGGCCGGTGTAAGCAGCGATAAATGAAGGTATCAATACATCAATGGCATATTTACCATACCCATAATAATATCCATCAGCGCCAACCTGGTTATTACTGTACGGATTGGCCTTGCCCAATCGCTGAGATAGTATCAAACGGTAATCCTGGAATTTCTGGAATGTTTCAGAAACCCGGTTAGGATTGAATTTACCAAAGAGTGTTTTAAATGCAACGTACGAAATATCAAATCCACCGCCTGTGTATGGATTCAGGTGATTGTACTTATGATTTATACCTCCGCTGGTATCAATGAACCGGAAGGTTTCGGTATAATTTTTATTAAATGTCTTGCTCATGTTCAGGGTAATATTCAGGTCCCTGATAGGCTCCAGTTGTGCAGATAATGTTAACCTTTGATCGAACGACTGCATGAATATTGAATTAAAGGTCGTGTCTTTTGTGATCAGTCCTTTTGTAGCAGCCCGGTTAAGCCATCCCGTATCCGGTTGTCGTCCTAAGATAAAGTCTATACCCGGAGCCATACTCTTCCAGTTTTGTCCAACATATTTTGTACTGTCGGTATAGCCCGGCAAACGGGTATGAGAATTTTCGGATAGAGAAATATTTACCTGTTTAACACTGGTCAATAACTTACCAAATATTTTTGTGCCGGAGCTTACATAGGGCACAGCAGACTTATCAACTATTTTTCTCTTCTTAACCACTTTTTGCCCGTTCTTCTTTATTATAGTGTCTTTAAAGCGGGTTATTCTTGCCCTCCATTTTTCCCTGTCTTCTTTATTGGATGGCTGATCCATTTGTTTCAGCCATTTTGATTTTTGGTAAAGGCGGTTAAAGTCAAGCTGGAGCGTCGCTTCTTGTTGCTGGCCATTTTCAATTATATTACCCAATTCAACAGCAAGGCGTGATGCCCCGATCCAGCTATAAGAAGCCTGGTACCTCAGGTTTAATGTAGTCCAGTCGATCAATGGTAATTTACCCGTAGGTACAGTATAGGTAAAGTTGGCGGTGTGATTATACAATGTATTTCTTCCGCCTTTTAACAGGTTTTTCCAAACGGTATCTTTCTTTTCTTTTGTATCAATACGCCCTTCGGGTTCATCAATCCTTGAATTATTAGTTGCATTGAAATCAAAATTTATTGACCGGGTAAGGTTCCACCGCAAAATATAATCTCTCTGGAAAGTATAATACTTATCATAGGTTTCCGGTATGGAATATTTTGAAGCACCGATACTCCTTGGCCTGATAGCGCCGAACTGGCGGTTAACATCGGCCCGGAAAGTAAGCTGCGACGGAATTAAATTGAAATTGAAATCTTTTACCAGGTCGAACCAATGCGTTTTTGTCTTTTTGAAAAATTTCTTGAAAGGTTCAATATATCTTGGCTTGGGTGTAAAATTATATCCCAGTCCATAGCGATGCTTGGTTACTTCATTATTCTCAATTAAAGGAGTATGGCTCTTGATCTTGAGGTAAGAGTAGCTTACATCAAAATTGGATATATCATAAATCTTCGGAGCTTTTGTACTGGTCCGGTTTTTCCGAACATTAGTAAAGTTTATCGTAGTAGTTGAATTGAATTCAATAGCATTATTCCTTATAGAATCTTTTTTATCTCCTGAAGCAGTTTTTAATTTATCCTTCAGTTTTATATCCATGTCATACGGGTCATATTCCGGTGTACTTACATTCTGGGAATAACTTGCAAAGACAGGGATTGATAAAGCCGCACGTTTTGGTAATAATTTACCCAGTTCAAGATTAGCCGAAACATCAAACTGGTAGAAATTATCCCTGAACCGGTCATTAGCTCTTTGTTCTAATGTTCCAAAACCTTTGGTATGCATATTTCCTGAAAGAGAGAGTGTTCCCAGGTCGGCTAAGTTGACATCCAGTCTTCCCAACGCAGCCCAACCTCCTGATTCGTCAATAGAGGAAAGCCGTAATTCATTAACCCATACTTCGGCGCAGGCACCACCTGTTGCATTGGTATTTTCAACACCAATTAAAATGCCCCTTATTTCAGCCAAATTAGGATTTCCCATTACTGAAAACACATGGCCGTTACCCTGCAGTTGTGGGTAAATGACCGTAGGTGATGCATTCACATCAAGATTCCGTTTTTGTTTTAATTGAACCAGAGTCTGCAGATCTACATCCAGTGAATTGCCCGGGTTCCACAATGAATCATTGTACTGGTTGGAATTTGGATCAAGAGCAGAAGCTGCATTCAACGGAGTTAAATTCAATGGTATCCTTATCTCGTAATAATTGTTTACAAAATCGGTGCCCATACGTATCACTGCAGTAAGATCTTTACTTTTCAGTACAGAAAGGCCCGACTTGGTTACTTCCTCAGCATGTATATACATCTGAAGCTTGCGGAACTGGCGCAGATCCCTGTTGGCAAATGTTTGTTGTACTCCTTTTGCATCGCCTTTAGGCAGGTTACATAACTGCAGGCTCATGGCTTGTTCATTTTGTAACAGGTTAACACCATTATTGCTCAATGTCTGTACTCTTTCAATTTCTGTAGGTGTACGATAAGGCAATGGCACACGTTTGTCATTTTCTTCAATGTTTACAGCGCCCTGGTTAAATGTAGGCCCCGATGAAGATTGAGAATAAATACCCGTTGGATCAATTTTATAATTGAATTTTCTCCACACATTTCGGGTTAACTGAAGTTCGCCAAAACGCAACACAATACTATCACTGAAATCGGTCAGGAACATCCTGATAAAGCGGATGGATTTAAAATCGGGGATATTACCAATTTTATGATCGTAGGCACTGATAGGAATACGGAACTGGTACCAGGTTTCTATACGCTGAGAACCATCTACCAGCGTTACAGTCACGGGCTTTTTGTCAACAATAAAATTGTTGCCGATCGACATTTCCGGTGCATTCTTTGGTTTCAGGTCAACGATGTATTGAAAATATTCTTCGGTTTGGTTCAATGTATTATCCCGGTTTATATCTTCTGCATCGGGATATAAAGTGGCAGCAGATGAATAAGTTGATCCGGTTGTAGCTACCGGCGAATTACCTTCGGGGCTGTTGAATCTTTTATACCTGCCCAGGATACCGAGGCCCTGGTTGTCATAATTATCACCACGATAGTAATGATAATTATCACTTGACGGATCACTCAATGCTTGTTGGTATGCAGGTGAACCAAGCCCGACAATGGCAGCCAATTGAGCCAGGTAAGCGCTGCGTTTTGATGCTTCGGCAGTATCATCTAAACCATCAAAGCCAATATCCTGGTATTTTCTGTCATTGGGATCGTTACTGAATGCATTAGTAACCTGCTGCGGATTGCTTGGCACTCTTCCCCAGTTTGAACTCACAACTGGCGCAGGTGCATTGGGAGTTGGTAATCCGTTTTCATAAGACCGCTGGCCATCTTTTAAAACATCTTCCGAAATATTTCCGAGGTTAAAATACAATTTACCACCGGCAGAACTTTCTATGTTGGGATTCTTAGGTGAATTGATGAAAGGATCCTGTGCCCAGAATTCAATGAATTCAATATTGGCTGTTTCAAAATCCGGCTGGTCAATGCTACGCATCAAACCACCCCAACGAGTCCTTGGCTTAAGCAGCTTTCCATTTGCTGCAACATTTCCTGCACCGGCATCATAATTATAAGGCCCACGGGTTTCGGGGTAATATGCCAGGTCAAAAGTAACAAGCTGGCTTTCGCCAAAACCTGTTGTTTTTTGAGGAAAAATTTCTCTTTGATAAACTTGTCTTACTCTTGGGTCGCTCAATTCAACACGATCGGAACCAAGTGGGTTATTAGATCCACGGTATTGCTGCAGGGTTGGTTCAATCTGGTACCAGTTGATCACAGCCCTGTTTATACCTGAGTTGATCGATCCGTCAGTCAATTCAGCCTCCGGAAATATTTTTATTCCATTCCTGTCTGTTGCTTTAAATGGTACAGATGCAAGGGCCCAACTGATCGGCGGAAACCTGAGATCAAGGCCTGATTGTGTTCCATCAAAATCATCAATGTTGATTATACCTTTTGATCCTCTTCCTATTTGCGGTGCATGGCCGGGCTTCAGGTATGCTCCTTCGGCAAATACATTAATGGCAGATGGTGCAGTTGTTTGATAAAAAGGAAGCTTATCTAAAAGTTTGGTAAGGCGTGGCACATCTTTTTTATAGTTCACATCAAGCCCGTACATAGTATTACGGATGGGTTCGTTGGTACCGCCTGTATTACTGTTATCGTAACTCACTTTGCTGAAGAAGGGCCTTTCACTCAACCTCACCAATGTTCCACCAAAAGATAATTGCGTTTTGGCAGTATTCTTTGCCATATAATCCCAACGCAATGCCATGTAGCTTCTCTGCTGCAATCCAAATGAAGCATTGTTCTCATAATTTACCTGAACAGGTATGCCTGAATTGACAATGGCCGAATTGGTTATTTTGATAGTTCCCAGATCGTAGTTAATATCATAATCAATTCCTTCAATCAAAACCCTGCCGCCGGCAGAAACAGTTACAGAACCTTTTGGAATATTATAGCCTATACTTATATCCGACGAGCCCGAAATTTTTGCAGAACCTTTTAACACAAACCGGTTAAGGTTGGGATATTGCTGCGCCACTGCCTTTATAGAATCATACAAGGCATAATACAAACTATCCTTAATAAAAGGCTGGTTGGGGTTATTATAAATCCCATTTGCAAGGTCTCGCCCAAAGGGTTCCAGCACCGGGAACATGACCCGGCTGTATTGTGAATAGACAGTAAATCCTTCTACATAGTCAAACACGCCATCCGGTTGCGGATCAAGCTGGTTATTCAACCGGTCAAGGTTTATAAGCGAAATAATTGGAAAGCCCTGGTTCTTGTCTCCAAAAGGAACATAACGTTTCCATCCTAACCCTGGTTCCTGGTACAACACATCCAGTTTAAAATCAGTAGGTGTGAGTGTGCCATACCCGATGGCATACACATTTTTCAGCATCAGGCTCCAGATAGGCAGGGTTGGCCTCTGTGATGTTGCCTTTAATAATTTTAAGAATAATATTTTTTGTGTGGCCAAAGCGCTGTCGGGTGGCAGGTCCTGTGAAAATTCTCCTACCTGGAAAATTTTTCCATTATAAGAATACTGGTATGCTACTGCCAGCACTTCATCAGTCTGCAATGGCTGGCTTAAAGAAATAAAACCT